>JANXSU010000253.1 GCA_025356545.1 Comamonadaceae bacterium | reverse complement strand
AACGCCGTCAAGACGCAAATCTGGTGCGCCGTATCGACCTACGTGCTGATTGCCATCGTCAAGAAGGAGCTTCATTTGGAGGCCTCGCTCTACACATTGCTACAGATTTTGTCGGTGTCGGTTTTCGAGAAAACCCTGATTCATGCGCCTTGCAGCCCGGCACCCGCACAACAGAAATACCGCCCAGCGCTAACCAGTTGAATTTGTTCACTTTTTTAACCGGACACTACTGATATGACAACCGGTCAAATACCTCTAAGATGCCTTTGGCTAATTCCTCCGCGTCCTTCGCGCGAATTCAAGGGGTCTTCATGAATGTAAAGAAATTACTCAACTGCATCTGCGTGAGCTTTGCCTGCGCTATATGTGCCTTGGCATTCACGCCTATCCATGCGCAAGCACAACTCGCAAGACTCGAGCTGCATTCCTTTTCATCGCAAACACCGACCGACCAGGAATTCCTGACCGGAAAACGCAACGCCAAACCGGTGGTTCTCGCTGGAGAACTCCGAATTCCGCGTGCAGGTACTGATCGCTTGCCAGCTGTCGTTCTATTGCATGGGTCTGCAGGTTTGGGGTCGCTGCAGGAAGACTGGGCCAAAGAATTCGCAAGCCAGGGCGTGGCGACATTTACTGTCGACAGCTTCACTGGCCGCGGGGTCTTGAATACAAACAACGATCAGGACCAGTTGAGCAGGCTGGCCATGGTAGGGGACGCATACCGGGCGCTTGAATTGCTCGCCAAACACCCGCGTATCGACCCGGCCAGAATCATGGTCATGGGCTTTTCCCGGGGCGGGGGCGCTGCACACTGGTCGGCGATAAAACGCTTCCAGACCATGCACGGCCCGGCAGAACCCCTTGGATTTGCCGGCTTTATTGCGATGTATCCAACCTGCGACCATGTCTTCACCGGGAGCACGGACGTTGTCGATCGACCTATCCGCATCTTCCATGGCGCGGCAGACGACTACATACCGATAGACGGCTGCCGCACCTATGTGGATCGCCTGCAAAAGGCGGGGAAAAATATCTCACTCACTGAATATGCCAATGCACACCACGTGTTCGACAACCCCGTCAACAAGACGCCACTGAAGCTGGCGCAAGCCCAAACCACGCGTGCTTGCCCGACCATTGAAGAGGCGGCCGGCGGAATTTTGATCAACAGCCAGACCAGGCAACCTTTTACTTACGCTGGTGATGCGTGCGTGCAACGCGGAGCCACGTTTGCCTACAACGCCGAAGCGCACACCGGTGCGATCAGGGAAATCAGGGAATTTGTCGGCAGGACTATCAAAGCGCCGTGACCGCCCAGCGCTGGGTGGCGCACGCCATCACCGGCGAGGTGACGCTGGAACTGCGCCGCGGCAACGACTATTCCATCCTCAACACAGACTCCGCCAACCTGACCTACAAGCCAGAGCGCCTGAGCATGGAAAAAGTTGAAGGCGCATTTTCTTCACTGGACCGCATAGGCCAGTTGACCATGCGCAACCTCGACATCATCGACACCCGCGAAAAGCTAGGCATCTACGCCAAGGCCGGCCTGCTGTCGCTGCCCCATGGCGGCGATTTGCTGAAGCTGTCTGGTGACAAGGGCGAGTAAAAGCGAGCAAGGCGCGCTTCAGGGCGAGAGACGCGCCCTGAGGTTGCTACAAATTAAATAGCGACTACAGCACGTATTTAAAGAGCTGCAGGCCTTTTTTATGAAAAAAATCGACCTTTTTGCGCCTTTCCAGCCCGGAAAGCCCGAAATATTAACCTATAGGTTAATATTTTGAACTTTGAGATACATTTCAAATCTTTTTCAAGTCATTTTCAGGTACAAAAAAGTCTGCAAGCCTTTAAATACGTACTGTAGAAGCTACTAAATAAATAGCATTAACCATTGTTGCAATTGATGCGTCTTGCCGCATCGCCAAGATGGCCCATGCGAACTGAAAACTCAAGCTTCTGTAGCACCCATGGACCCATGCCACCACGTTGAAAGCTATCGTTTCCGGGACATCGTGACCCAGTGGACGCGCGAGACGCTGCAGCATGAGCACATCGTTGCCAGGGCGCTTACGAAGGCCGTTGTTCGCGATGGTCTGCGTGCGCAAAGTGTTGACCCGAAATGGGTCAACCGGGGCACCTTTGAATTGCGCGGCCTTCCTCTCGTTGGCTATGTTGCAAAAGACGGTCACTTGCCGATCTTCATCAGATCCTCGGCGCTCAAGCACCTGGCAGACGTTGTCGAGAAAGCAGCCAAGCCCAATCCGCAACTGCTGTTTGAAGAGTTCATCACGAGGCAGGACTTTCGCACCTGGCTGCGCGAGGCAGGCCTTACCCCTCCGGTGTTCTACGGATAGGCATTTCAACCGCATGAGGCCAAGTATCGCCCTTTGGAAGAGCTCTCAACCCACTTAGAAACCCTCGGCGCGTCCGCAGCAAGGCCGTGCCTGGCCGATTCACCACCAAAATTCACTGTTCACAAAAGGGATTAGCGGTGCGCCGGGTATGGCGGGCGCATAGCTACCCGGCAGCGACCCGACAGCGAGTCTGAGTCACCGTTTTGGCAAAACCCCAAGTCCAGCCCGCTCACTAGTTGATGCGCTGATCGACCTCAAAGTCCGGTGCCGGTTGCGCCGCCCCATCCCATTCAGTTACCCAATCTGCTGGCCCGATTTGCGCCCCCTCATCCATCTGCGCATCACTACAGTCATCCCACAGCGGTGGCCCGCGCGCCGGGGATATGTGTGGTGGCTGTGGCTGCGAGTCGACCCCGATGTGATTCAAAATCCGTCTGATCTGCGTGCCCTCGGTAATGAAGGCGATCAGGCGCATCTGCCCACCACACAGCGGGCACAGCAGTGGGAACACCTCGTAGATGCGCGCTATCAGCACCGCCCACAGGTAGTGCGCCTTCGAGCGCTTGGGTGGTGCTACAGGTTCAGTTGCGGGTGAGGCCGCGTTGCCCGGCACCACCACCCCAGGCGCGCCCTCGCTCATGTTGGCTGGCTCAGTCTGCACGACGACTTGCTTGGCTGGTTGTGCCAGCGCCGTCGCCGCTGCCCTGAGCGGAGAGTTCGGCGCCAACACGCCAAAGCATCAATGCCGGTGCGTACGCGGCGGTGGCACCAGCGCTGCAATGCGCTCTATCAGTTCCAGCGGTGTGAGATGCAGTTCGTCCACCCTGGCGCCACGCTTGTCAGTGCTTGGCTCGCTGTGTTGTTTGGCGCAGCGGTACACCAGGGACGCACCCTCTTTGCGCATGTCGCTCCATGGCAAAGGGTGGGCGGGTGCAATACCGAAGCAGCCGCTCCAGCGCAGCGCGGTCGTGCGCCTCAATGCAAACTCCGGCATCCACCGAGAAGCCGCTGTGTTTCAGACCGCAGTGATCCGGTTAAAAAGTGAACAAATTCAACTGGTTAGCGCTGGGCGGTATTTCTGTTGTGCGGGTGCCGGGCTGCAAGGCGCATGAAATCAGGGTTTTCTCGAAAACCGACACCGACAAAATCTGTAGCAATGTGTAGAGCGAG
>JANXSU010000245.1 GCA_025356545.1 Comamonadaceae bacterium | reverse complement strand
CGCAAATCGGTCATTGGCCCAAGCCCCGCTACCGCACCTGCATGGTTGGTAAACGAAAATCGTTGGGCCCTATGCGAAGCGATGGCGAATAGCGGGTAACGGGTAACGGGCATTCGGTATCGGATTTCACATTCCGTGCACAAACGTAAGGGGTCCATGATCCTCAGGCTTGTGGCCAGCAGCTGAAATTGACAAGCTCAATCCATCTAAATTCAGATGGAGAGAAGAGCATGAAGAACGGTCGGAACTATTGGGCAGAGCATGTCGCGGCGATCAAGAGCCAGGGTGTTACCGCCAGCACCTACGCCAGGCGGCAGGGCATTTCAGTGACGGCACTGTATTACTGGCAACGCAAACTTCAGTTGGAGATGGCGCCCCATTCGATGGCGCTTGCCACAGCCAAGCCCCAAAGCAAGTTTGTTGCCCTTCGGGTGAACAATGCGCTAGAGCAGATGGCGCAGCCGTCCTGGGGCTGCACGTTGGTGCTCGGTGGTGGCATGCGACTGGAGATGTCGGTGTTGCCGGACCCGCAGTGGCTGGTGGCGGTTGGCCGTGCAAATCAAGGGGTGCGCTGATGCATCCGGGCTGCACCATCGATCAGGTGTACCTGTACCGCGAGCCGATTGACTTCAGAAAGGCCATTGACGGTCTGAGCGCGTTGGTCGAGCTTGAATTGGGCTTGAGTCCCTTTGCCAGCGCCCTGTACGTTTTTACCAATCGACATCGCAATAAGATCAAGGCGCTGTACTGGCACCGCAATGGTTTTTGCCTTTGGCAAAAGAGCCTAGAGCGTGACAAGTTTGCTTGGCCAAAGGACGCAAACGAGGCCACCAGAACCGTCAGTTTGCAGGAGTTCGGCTGGCTGCTCGAAGGCTTCGATTTGTGGAAAAACATACCGCATAAGACGCTGCGTTTCGGGTCTGTTTCATAGGGGGATCGGGTAAAATATGGCATGTCATTTGATGCCCTTAAAATACCTGATTCTCCTCTGGAGAAGGCGTTTGAAGAGGCTGCCAAAACGTTCAAGTTGCCGAGCGTTTTGCCTCACGAAATTGGAGCTTTGCAAACGCTTCTTATGGACCAGCAAAAGGTCGTACAAAGGTTGCGTAAAGAAGCCCACAGAGCGAATCAAGAAGTGCGAGCAGCACAGGAACAAATCCAAACGGCTCGCCAGTCAGCGCAAGAGCAAATCCAAGCGGCCCATCAGGAAGTGGCCTCAATACGCGCAGAAGCGCAGGCCGTTCGCGATGAGGCCCACGCCTACATCATTCGCATGCTCGAGCAGGCCACACTGGCTCGCCAGCGCATGTTCGGCGCTAGCTCTGAACAGACATCCGCCCAAAGCCGCCTGTTTGACGAAGCCGAAGTTCTGGCCCTTGCCAGTACCGACGCGCAAGACACGGCCCCCATTGCCCCAGAAGACACCCAGGGCACATCTGCTGCTGCCGACGCCACCAAACCAGCCCCCAAGCGTGCACGCGGCAAGCGCGCTCCCCTGGCTGCAGGCCTGCCCCGCGTAGATGTCCTGCACGATGTGCCTGAAGCTGATCGCACTTGCCCTTGTGGCAGCCCCATGGTGTTGATCGGCCAGGACATCAGCGAGCAGCTCGACATCGTGCCCATGCAGGTGCGCGTGATTCGCAACATCCGCAACCGCTACGGCTGCCCCGCCCGCCAGCACGCGCCCGTGACAGCCCCTCTGCCGCCACAGCCTCTGCCCAAGAGCAACGCCAGCCCGGACTTCCTGGCCATGCTCTACACAGTCAAGTTTGTGGACGGCATGCCGCTTACACGCTTTGGTCGGGTGCTGGAGCGCCACAATGCACCGGTACCCAGCCAGACGCTGGCACGCTGGGTCATTGCCGGCAGCAAGTTGCTGCAGCCTCTGCACAACCTGATGCGTGACATCCTGCTCGACTGCGCCCTGATCTACATGGATGAGACGGGAGTGCAAGTGCTCAAGGAGCCCGGTAGATTGCCCACATCCAATAGCTACATGTGGGTGCAAGTCGGCGGTCCACCAGACAAGCCCGTGGTGCTGTTTGACTACGACCCAAGCCGCGGTGGCCAGGTGCCCACACGTTTGCTCGAAGGGTTCAAGGGTTATTTGATGACCGATGGATACGGTGGTTACAACGAAATTGCAAAAACCACCGGCATTGAACGTTTAGCTTGCTGGGCGCATGTGCGCCGATACTTTGTTGATGCCGTGCGGGTGCAGCCCAAGGGCAAACGCGGCAAGGCTGATGAGGCGGTCGCACTCATCGGCAAGCTGTACCGTATTGAGCGGGAGTTCAAGGACGCCTCGCCTGAGGATCGGCATGCAGCGCGCCAGAACCAAAGCGTTCCAGCACTCGCAGATATCCATGCCTGGATGATCAAAACACTGCCACTGGTTACACCCAAGAGCGCCTTGGGCACAGCCTTGGCATACATGCAGAACTTATGGCCTCTGCTCACGCGTTACACCGAGCGCCATGACCTGCCCGTTGATAACAACAGAGCCGAGAACAGCATTCGCCCATTTGTCATCGGCAGACGCTCGTGGCTGTTCAGCGACACCCCAGCAGGTGCGCACTCCAGCGCGGTCATCTATTCCTTGGTGGAAACCTGCAAGGCAAATGGGGTGGAGCCCTATGCCTGGCTGCGCCGAGTGCTGCGTGAATTGCCAGCAGCGAAGACGGTTGAAGATGTTGAGGCTCTTCTGCCCTGGAACCTTCGCCTACCAGAAATATCGCCAATTCCACTTCCTTGACTAACTGGGGTTGATGGCGCGCTTACGATTTACCGACATCCGCAGGCTGCTTGGCTTGCAAGAATGATGGATTGAGAAACTGATGGATGACTCAATGCATATGGATGTGAGTGACGCTGGAAGTCTCTTGCCAGCGTCACCGCCCAACAAGAAGGCCCGCCGAAGCCGCGCCCAGTTGGTAGTCGAAGCGGCTCGCAGCCGAAGTTCTGAGCAGGCCAACG
>JANXSU010000236.1 GCA_025356545.1 Comamonadaceae bacterium | reverse complement strand
TCCAGCACTTCAACCATGGCCAGGCGTGCCTCAAAGCGTTCGCTGCGGTTGGTGGTGAAGCGCGGCCAAGCCTGCGCGCCGGGGATGATGTCGGCCAGCTCGGCAAACATCTGGCAACCGTTGCACACGCCCAGGCCAAAGGTGTCGGTGCGCGCAAAGAAGGCTTTGAACTGGTCTGAGAGGCCGGGGTTGAAGGTGATGGAGCGCGCCCAACCGATGCCGGCACCTAGCGTGTCGCCGTAGCTGAAGCCGCCGCAGGCCACCACGCCTTGGAAGTCTTGCAGACGGGCGCGACCGGTTTGCAGATCGGTCATGTGGACGTCATAGGCCTCAAAACCGGCCTGGGTGAAGGCATAGGCCATCTCTACGTGCGAGTTGACGCCTTGTTCGCGGAGGACGGCGATTTTGGGTTTTGACAGCATCAACCCTGCCGTTCGGGCTGAGCTTGTCGAAGCCCCCTCTTCGACAGGCTCAGGGCGAACGGCCTTAACGCTGGCTGTTGGCTCAAACGTTAGGTGCACATGCAGCCCCGGATTAGCCGGGTCGCCTGCGGCTGCGTGCTCGGCATCGGCACCTGCGGGGTTGTCGCGCTGCTGGCAGATCTTCCAGCTCACGCTGTCCCACACCTGGTGCAGGTCTTGCAATTTCGCGCTGAACACGGCTTTGGCATCACGCCAGATTTGCACTTCGCCCACGCCGGTCTGCATGGCATGGGTGGCGGATGCGGGCCGGGTTTTTCCTATGAAATGGCTGTACTTGCTCAAACCATGCTCGCGCAGGGTTTGCATGACCGCATTGCGCTCTGAGGAGCGCACCTGCAGCACCACGCCCAGCTCTTCGTTGAACAGGGCTTTGAGTGTGAGTTCTTCGCGCCGTGCGCTCACCTGCCCGGCCCAGTTTTTGCTGTCGCCGTGATCGGCTCGGCTGTCGGTGATGCCGTCGCCCTCGGTCACGAGCATGTCCACATTCAGCGCCACGCCCACATGACCGGCAAAGGCCATCTCGGCCACTGCGGCCAGCAAACCGCCATCACTGCGGTCGTGGTAGGCCAAAATTTGACCCTGCGCGCGCAAGGCATTGACGGCTTTGACCAGGTTCACCAGGTCTTGCGGCTCGTCCAGGTCAGGCACGGCATCGCCGGTTTGGCTGAGCGTTTGCGCCAGGATGCTGCCGCCCATGCGGTTTTTACCGCGACCCAGGTCAACCAAGACCAGCGTGGTGTCAGGCTCGGCGGCGTTGAGCTGAGGGGTGAGCGTGCCGCGCACGTCCGCCAATGTGGCGAAGGCGGTGACGATCAGGCTGACGGGGGACGTGACCTTCTTTTTATCGTTCTGGACATCCGACCACTGCGTGCGCATCGACAAGCTGTCTTTACCCACGGGGATGGAGATGCCCAGGGCCGGGCACAGCTCCATGCCCACGGCATGCACCGTGGCGTAGAGCGCGGCGTCTTCACCGGGCTCGCCACAGGCGGCCATCCAGTTGGCCGAGAGCTTGACCCGCGACAACTCAATGGGTGCGGCCAGCAAATTGGTGATGCTCTCAGCCACCGCCATGCGGCCTGAAGCGGGCGCGTTTATTGCCGCCAGCGGCGTGCGCTCGCCCATGGCCATGGCCTCCCCCGCAAACCCGGCGTAGTCGGCCAGCGTCACCGCGCAATCGGCCACCGGCACCTGCCAGGGGCCGACCATCTGGTCGCGGTGCGTGAGGCCACCCACGGTGCGGTCGCCGATGGTGATAAGAAAGCGCTTGGAGGCGACCGTCGGGTGGCCCAGCACGTCGATCACGGCTTGTTGCAGGCCCACGCCGGTTAAATCCACGGGTGGGAATTGGCGCGCCACGGTCTGAACATCGCGGTGCATTTTGGGCGGCTTACCCAAAAGCACGTTCATAGGCATGTTGACGGGGTTGTCCGTTCGCAATTGATCACTATCCGTTCGGGCTGAGCTTGTCGAAGCCCCTTCGACAAGCTCAGGGCGAACGGAAGTGGGCTCAGGGGAAATGGGATGGTCAGACACAATCAACTGCCGCTCTTCAGTGGCTACACCCACCACCGCAAACGGACAACGCTCACGCTCGCAAAACGAACGGAACAGCGCCAGCGACTCAGGTGCGATAGCCAGCACATAGCGCTCCTGGCTTTCGTTGCACCAGATTTCTTTGGGGGCCAGGCCGGACTCTTCCAGCGGCACGGCGCGCAGGTCAAAGCGTGCGCCACGACCTGCGTCGTTGGTCAGCTCAGGGAAGGCGTTGGACAGGCCACCCGCGCCCACGTCGTGAATGGCGAGAATAGGGTTGTCGTCTTGTAGCGCCCAGCAATGATCGATGACCTCTTGCGCCCGGCGCTCAATCTCCGGGTTACCGCGCTGCACCGAGTCAAAGTCCAACTCGGCCGCATTGGCCCCCGTGGCCATGGAGCTGGCCGCGCTACCGCCCATGCCGATGCGCATGCCGGGGCCGCCCAGTTGGATCAGCAAAGAGCCCGCAGGAAATTCAATCTTCTTGGTCTGGCCCGCGTCGATAGAGCCCAGGCCACCCGCGATCATGATGGGCTTGTGATAGCCGCGGCGGATGCTGTCCACGTTGCTGGTGACGGTCTGCTCGTATTCGCGGAAGTAGCCCGCCAGGCTGGGGCGGCCAAATTCGTTGTTGAAAGCCGCGCCGCCCAGCGGCCCCTCGGTCATGATTTGCAGCGGGCTGGCAATGTGATCGGGCTTGCCAAAATCGCTGCCCCAGAGCTTGGAGACGGTAAAACCGGTCAAACCCGCCTTGGGTTTGGAGCCCCGGCCGGTGGCACCTTCGTCGCGGATCTCCCCGCCCGCACCGGTCGATGCGCCGGGGTAAGGCGAGATGGCCGTGGGGTGGTTATGGGTTTCCACTTTCATCAGAACGTGGCTCAAGGCGCTCTCTTTTTTATAGCTGCTTACGCAATCATTTAAAGGGCTGTAGGCCGATTTGGCTATAAATCGTTCGATCTGGGAGCCTTCCATGACGGAGGCGTTGTCCGAGTAGGCGACCACCATGTGCTGCGGGTTAGTCTGGTGGGTGTGGCGGATCATGCCGAACAGGCTGCGGTCCTGCGCCACGCCGTCAATGGTGAACTGCGCGTTGAAAATCTTGTGGCGGCAGTGTTCGCTATTGGCCTGCGCGAACATCATCAGCTCCACGTCGGTCGGGTTGCGCCCCAGCTGGGTGAAGGCCGCGACCAGGTAGTCCATCTCGTCATCCGCCAGCGCCAGGCCGAACTTGACGTTGGCGGTTTCCAGCGCGGCACGCTGGCCACCCAGCACGTCCACATGCGCCATGGGGGCGGCATGCAGCTCGGTGAACAGGCCACTGGCCTGGGCGCGCTCGAACATGGCGCTCTCGGTCATGCGGTCATGCAACAGGTTGGCGACCTGGTCTAGTTGCGACTGATTCAGAGCCTTGGTGCCCAACAGACCCGAAGCCAGCGTCAGGCGGTACTCCACCAAGCGCTCAACCCGGCGCACGGCCAAGCCGCAGTTGTGGGCGATGTCGGTGGCCTTGGAGGCCCAGGGCGACACCGTGCCAAAGCGCGGCGTCACCACGATCACAGCGCCTTCGGTTGGCCCCTGGTAGGGATCGCCGTAGGTCAACAGCGCTTCAAGCTGGCGCTTGAGCTCGGCGGTGGGCTCAGCCTCAGAGGACACCAGATGCACAAAGCGCGCGTCGATCGCCTTGATTTTGTCGTGAACCGCCTGCAGGCCGGGCAAAAGTTGCTGAACGCGGAAGTTGCTCAGGGCGCGAGCGCCGTCAAAAGTAGTGATGTGCAGGGTCACGTTGATGTCGCGCTCATGTCGCGGTAAGGGGCTGGAATGGCGTAGCTAACAAGGCATGAAAGGAGGGCATGTAGGGGCGTGCCCGCCGAAGGTTTTGATTTTAACTGGGCCAGCTGCTGAGCTAAACACCCCACAGACCTGATGAGGACAAGCGCACGCTCTGCGTCAATCACGACTTATACCGAGAATAGACTTCAGAAAAATACCAAAAGTAATATGCAAACGAAAAAAATGTAGTTTGGAATATATAGATCAAGCCCTAAAGTCCACGCCATGCAAGACATCGCGTTCATTTTTTCGGGTTTTATTGTCGGACTCATCGTAGGGGTGACCGGGGTTGGCGGCGGGTCTTTGATGACGCCCATCCTGATCTTTTTCTTTGGCGTCAAGCCCTATCTGGCCGTCGGCACCGACCTGTTGTTTGCGGCTTTCACCAAAATGGGCGGTACGGTCAACATGGCGCGCCAAGGTCTGGTGCCCTGGCGCGTGGTGGCACAGTTGAGTGCGGGCAGCATTCCTGCGGCCTTGGTGACGCTTTATGTGCTGAACACATTGGGCCCCGCCACCGAAGGCGTGCAGAAAATAATGACAACGACGCTGGGCGTGGCACTGCTGCTCACCGCTGCCGCCACTTTGTTCAAAGTCATACGCGGCAAAGTAGTCCCACGCACTTTGGCTGAAGGTCAACTCGACCAAGCCACCCGAGCCCGACATTGGTCACTGCCTCTGCTGTTTGGCGCGCTCATCGGCACGCTGGTGACCCTGACTTCCGTCGGTGCGGGTGCCATTGGCGTCACAGTGCTTTTGATTCTTTTCCCTCTGTTGCCACTGCCGCGTATCATCGGCGCCGACATTGCTTATGCTGTGCCGCTCACCCTGGTCGCCGGTCTGGGCCATGCCTCACTGGGTTCAGTGGATTGGCCGCTGCTGGCCAAGCTGCTGATCGGGTCCTTGCCCGGCATCTGGCTGGGCTCGTACTTGGTGACCAAAACGCCTGAGCGCTTGATTCGCTCGATACTCTCGGTGCTGCTGGCCTGGGCCGGCGTCAAGCTCGTGCTGATTTAAAACTTTTATTGCTCCTTCAACCTTATGTACCAGTACACCGACTTTGACCGCCAGTTCGTGCGCCTGCGCGCCCAGCAGTACCGCGACCAGCTTGGCCGCTGGCAATCAGGCCAGATCAGCGAGGACGAATTCCGCCCACTGCGTCTGCAAAACGGCTGGTACGTGCAGCGCTACGCGCCCATGCTGCGCGTGGCTGTGCCCTACGGTGAACTGAACAGCGCCCAACTGCGCGTGTTGGCCACCATTGCCCGTGACTACGACACGCCCACCGACGCCCTGCTAAGCGAAGCGCAGACCGCGCAAGACAAGTTGGGTGACGTGCCCCTGCACACCGGCAAATTCATCGGCTCCAAGCTCACCACCAACTACGGTCACTTCACCACCCGCCAAAACGTCCAGTACAACTGGATTCCGCTGGACAAATCAGCCGATGTAATGGACCTGCTAGCCAGCGTGGACATGCACGGCATCCAGACCAGCGGCAACTGCATCCGCAACATCACCAGCGACGAGCGCGCCGGTATTGCCCATGACGAAGTGGCCGATCCGCGCCCCTTTGCCGAAATCATGCGCCAGTGGAGCACGCTGCACCCTGAGTTCGCGTTTCTGCCGCGCAAGTTCAAGATCGCCATCACCGGCGCTCTTGAGGATCGCGCCGCCACCGCTTGGCATGACGTGGGCTTGCACATGCTCAAGAACGAGTCCGGTGAGCTGGGCTTCAGGGTGCTGGTGGGCGGCGGCATGGGCCGCACGCCCATCGTGGCCGCGACCATCCGCGAGTTCTTGCCTTGGAACCAGTTGTTGAATTACCTGGAAGCCATCGTGCGTGCCTACAACCGCTTTGGCCGCCGTGACAACATCTACAAGGCGCGCATCAAGATTCTGGTCAAAGCCGAAGGTCAAAAGTACTTTGACCAGGTCGAGGCCGAGTTCAAGGACATCGTGGAGATCGACGGTGCGCCGCACACCATCACGCAGGCCGAGCTGGACCGCGTGAGCGCCACGTTTGTGGCCCCCGACTTGAGTTGCAACCGCAGCGAAGCCGAAGTCAAAATCGCCAACATCCTAAAAGCCGCCGCCGAAGACGACATTGAATTTGGCCGCTGGTTGCAACAAAACGTCGCCCCGCACAAAAACCCCGACCTGCGCATCGTCACCCTGTCGTTCAAGCGCCTGGGCCAGTACCCCGGCGACGCGACAGCAGACCAGTTGGACACGGCGGCCACCTTGGCCGACCAGTTCAGCGCCGGTGAGGTGCGCGTCACGCATGACCAAAATCTGGTGCTGCCCTGGGTGCGCTGCGACCAATTGCCAGAACTCTGGCGCGCCGCGCGCAAGGCCGGTTTTGCTCGCCCCAATATCCGTCTCTTAAGCGACATGATTGCCTGCCCCGGTGGCGATTTTTGCTCGCTGGCCAATGCCCGCTCCCTGCCTTTGGCCGAAGCCATCACCGCGCGCTACCAAGACCTGGACGAGTTGCATGACTTGGGCGAGATTGATCTGCACATGAGCGGCTGCATCAACTCTTGCGGCCACCACCACAGCGGCCACATCGGCATCTTGGGTGTCGATAAGGACGGCAAGGAGTGGTATCAGGTGACTCTGGGCGGCTCCGACGGCTCCACCCTGAGCGGCCTGCCCGTGGCGGGCAAGGTGGTTGGCCCCTCCTTCAGCGCGGCTGAAGTGCCTGAAGTCATCGAAGCAGTTTTAGACACCTACCGCGAGCAACGCCAGACGGTGAACGGCAAAGCCGAGACCTTTATCGCCACGCTGCGCCGCACCGGCATTGACCCTTTCAAAGCAGCTGCGAACAGCGCCCGCCACTTACACGCCAATGGGCAAGAGGAAGCAACAGCATGACATCCACTCTCAATTTGATAGCTGCTCACGCACACTCTGCGGGCGATACAGCAAAAAACACCCTTGAAATCGCCAACGATATCGACCCCCGTGACCTGGCCAGCCAGGGTACGCTGGACGGCATCGAATGCATCAACCTGAACTTCCCCAAGTTCACTGATGGCCGCGCCTACAGCCAGGCGTTTTTGCTGCGTCGGCGCATGGGCTTCAAAGGCGACATCCGCGCCACCGGTGACGTGCTGATCGACCAACTGGTGCAGATGCAGCGCAGCGGCTTCTCCAGCGCCGTGCTGCGCGAGGGCGTGGACGCCAGCGCTGCCCAGCGCCAGTTTGATCGCTATGCGGCCTTCTACCAGGGCGATGCGGTCACAACAGCACCACTGTTTGCCAAGGCTGCCTGATGAGTGCTGTATCCCTCCATGCGCGGGCTAGCGCCGACTTTGATACCAAGCTGGCCGAGACCATTGCCAACCTGCAGCAAGCCGCGCAGCACGCACCGGTGACCCAAGCCTCCAGCCTGGGCGCTGAAGACATGGTCATTACCCACCTGATCAACGCGCACACGCTGCCGATTTCCATCTTTGTGCTGGAAACCGGGGCGCTACACGCGGAAACGCTGGCTGTGCTGGAGCAACTCAAGGCCCAACAGGCCGCGCACCCCCAAGCACCGCTCACCGTGTTTCACCCGGTGCAGGCGTCGGTCGTCCAGTTTGTGGACCGCGAGGGTAAGGACGCGATGTACAAGAGCATCGACCTGCGCAAGGCCTGCTGCGGAATTCGCAAGATGGAGCCACTGAGCCGAGCCTTGGCGGGCAGAGCGGCCTGGGTCACCGGCCTGCGCCGCGAACAGTCCGGCGCACGCGCCGAGGTGCCGTTGATCGACCACGCTGACGTGGCCGCGCACGACCGCCTCAAGTTCAACCCCTTGGCCAACTGGACCTGGGGCGACGTGTGGCACTACATTGCCGTCAACCACGTTGCCTACAACCCGCTGCACGACCAGTTTTTCCCCAGCATCGGCTGCGCGCCCTGCACCCGCGCCATCAGCCTGGGCGAGGACTTCCGCGCGGGGCGCTGGTGGTGGGAAGACGAGGCCGCCAAAGAGTGTGGGCTACATGTGAGTGAATCCAGCCTCATCCCCGAACGGAGCACCCAATGAATGCCCGTACCGAACCCGAATTTCTAAAAAGCGCCGACATGAGCCAAGAACATCATCTAAGTAATGCCCACCTGGACGCGCTGGAAGAAGAAACTATCTTCATCCTGCGCGAAGTGGCCGCCGTGTTCGAGCGTCCCACCCTGCTGTTCTCCGGCGGCAAGGACTCGCTCGTCATGCTTAAGTGTGCCGAGAAAGCCTTTGGTGTGGGGCGCATCCCCTACCCCCTACTGATGATCGACACCGGTCACAACTTCCATGAAGTCACCGACTTCCGTGATTCACGCGCCAAAGAGTTGAAGGCTGAGTTGATCGTGCGCAACGTGGAGGACTCCATGAAGCGCGGCACGGTACGCCTGGCACACCCGGGCGAGAGCCGCAACGTGCACCAGTCGGTCACCTTGCTCGAAGCCATTGAAGAATTCCGCTTTGACGCGCTGATTGGTGGCGCCCGCCGCGACGAGGAAAAAGCCCGCGCCAAGGAGCGCATCTTTTCTCACCGCGATAGCTTTGGCCAGTGGCAGCCCAAAGCCCAGCGCCCCGAGTTGTGGACGCTGTTCAACACGCGCCTGGCCCCGGGTGAGCACTTCCGCGTGTTCCCCATCAGCAACTGGACCGAGCTGGACGTGTGGCAGTACATCGAACGCGAACAAATCGCCCTGCCCTCGCTCTACTACACCCACAAGCGCGATGTGGTGGAGCGCCGTGGCCTGCTGGTGCCGGTGACCGAACTCACCCCCGTACGCGAGGGTGAAACGATCGAGCGCCGTGACGTGCGTTTTCGCACCGTGGGCGACATCACCTGCACCTGCCCGGTGCCCAGCCTGGCCGCCACGCCAGGCGATATCGTGATCGAGACACTGGCCGCCGATGTGAGCGAGCGCGGTGCGACCCGCATGGACGACAAAACCTCAGACGCTTCGATGGAGAAGCGCAAGAAAGATGGGTATTTCTGATGACGATAAACACTCCCTCCGCTCACCCTGAGCCCATCTCCGTTCGCCCTGAGCCTGTCGAAGGGCTCGCGAAGGCTTCGACAAGCTCAGCCCGAACGGATACCACCACTGCGCTTAAATTCATCACCTGCGGTAGCGTGGATGATGGCAAAAGCACCCTGATTGGCCGCCTGCTGGTGGACAGCAAAGCCGTGCTACAAGACCATCTGGCTGGCGTCCAGCGCCAAGGTGAAACCGATCTGGCGCTGTTGACGGACGGCCTCTCCGCCGAGCGCGAGCAAGGCATCACCATTGACGTGGCCTACCGCTACTTCAACACCGAGCGCCGCAAGTTCATCATTGGCGACACCCCCGGTCATGAGCAATACACCCGCAACATGGTCACAGCCGCCTCTAGCGCCGATGCCGCCGTGGTACTGGTGGACGCCACCAAGCTGGGCTGGGCACAGGAAGCCGACACGCTGCAGCCGCCCGCCGACAAGGCGCACGGCCTGTTGCCACAAACTCGTCGCCACTCGCTGCTGCTCAAACTGCTGCGCGTGCCCTCGGTTATTTTTGCCGTCAACAAGCTGGATGCGGTGGCAAACCCAGCGCTGACCTTTCAAAAAATCAGCACCGCCCTCGCCTTGTTTGCCCAGGAAGCGGGACTCGCCGTCACGGCCACCGTGCCCGTGTCCGCCCTCAAAGGTTGGAACGTGGTGGACGCGGCGGCCACCCCCGGCTGGTGCGGCTACCAGGGCCCGACCCTGCTGGACTTGCTGGAAACCTTGCCGGTGACCCCAAGCGACCAAGCGCTACCTTTTGCCTTCCCGGTTCAATGGGTGGAAAAGTTCTCTGGCTCTTCCGACACTTCCCAAGGTCGCCGCGTTTTCTGGGGCCGTTTGGCCACCGGTGTTGTAGCGCCCGGCCAGTCGGTCACGATTTTTCCCAGCGGGCAAAAGGCCGCGGTGGCCCAGGTGCTGGACCATGCCCGTCGACCGGGTGCGGTGCAAGCAGGCCACAGCGCGGGCATTGTGTTGGACCACGAGGTAGATGTGTCACGCGGTGACTGGCTGCTGGCTGACGACCCGGCCCATGAAGGCAGCACCACGCAGCGGGATCTCATCGCAACTGTCGCCTGGATGGATGACACGCCGTTGGTGCCAGGCCGCGTCTATTGGGCGCTGCACGGCCACCGTTGGGTCAAGGCCAGGGTCAAACGCATCGTGCACAGCCTCAACATCCACACTTTGGAGGAAGAGGATGCGCTGGAACTTGCGCCCAATGCCATTGGTCATATTGAGCTGGCCTTGACAGAGGCGGTGCCAACTCGGCCCTTTAGTCAATCGCGCCTGTTGGGTTCGATGATTTTGGTCGATGCCGCCAGTCACAAGACCGCCGGTGCTTTGTTGTTGAATTGAAATAAAATTACGGGTTAACACCCTCTCAGCTAGAAGTAAAAAATGACCCACGTTGTCACAGAATCCTGCATCCGCTGCAAATACACCGATTGCGTTGATGTTTGCCCCGTCGATTGCTTTCGCGCAGGCCCTAACTTTTTGACCATCGACCCGGACGAATGCATCGACTGCGCGGTGTGCATCCCCGAGTGCCCGGTGAACGCGATTTACGCTGAAGAAGACTTGCCAGCCGACCAGCAGCACATGATCAAGCTCAACGCTGAGTTGGCCCAACTGCCAGGCTGGAAGAGCATCACCAAACGTACCACGCCTCTGCCGGACGCAGACGAGTGGAAAGACAAAACCGGTAAATTGCCCGAATTGCTGCGCTAAACCGAAGGCGCTCTCAGTCCTATGGAATCAAAAATCAATCAAGAAGTGATCCACACTGCCATGGCCCATGAAGGTCCGATCGAAACCGATGCCGTCATCGTGGGCGCAGGCCCCGTGGGCTTGTTCCAGGTGTTCGAGCTGGGTCTGCTGGAGATCAAAGCCCACGTCATCGACTCACTGGCCTACCCCGGTGGCCAACCTGTTGAGTTGTACCCCGACAAGCCGATCTACGACATCCCCGCCATCCCGGTGTGCACGGGTCAAGAACTCACCGACGCCCTGCTCAAACAGATTGAGCCCTTTGGTGCGACTTTCCACCTCGGGCAAGAGGTCACCACGGTGCAAAAGCAAGACGACGGGCGCTTCTTCATAGAGACCTCCAAAGGCACACAGTTCCTCACCAAAACCATCTTCATCGCCGCAGGCGTGGGGGCTTTTCAGCCGCGCACACTCAAGGTCGAAGGGCTGGACAAGTTTGAGGGTTCGCAGATGTTTTACCGGGTCAAGAACCCGGCCGATTTTGCGGGCAAGAACCTGATCATTGCGGGAGGTGGCGACTCGGCCTTGGACTGGGCACTGAACTTCGTGAATGACGGCCCCAACAAGGCTGAGAGCGTGATCCTGATCCACCGCCGCGACGGCTTCAAGGCTGCGCCGGCCAGCGTGGCCAAAATGCGCCAGTTGTGCGAAGACTACGAGATGCAATTCATCGTTGGCCAGATCACCGGCTACGAGGAAAAAGACGGCAAACTCACCGGGGCCAAGGTCACGGGCGCTGATGGCGTCACCCGTGTGGTGCCGATGGACGTGCTGCTGGTGTTTTTTGGTCTTTCACCCAAACTCGGGCCCATCGCCCACTGGGGTCTGGAGATCGAGCGCAAGCAACTCAAGGTGGACACCGAGAAGTTCTCCACCAACGTACCGGGCATTTTTGCCGTGGGTGATATCAACACCTATCCGGGCAAGAAAAAACTCATCCTCTCGGGCTTTCATGAATGCGCGCTGGCCGCTTTTGGGGCCGTTTCCATCATCTTCCCTGAGAAGAAAGTCTTTCTGCAATACACCACCACCAGCCCGAAATTGCACAAGGTGCTGGGCGTGGAATCGCCAGTCTTCGACTAGAGAAGTGTCTGCATGGGCTTTGGCGCATAGCCGTGGTTCAATGACCCATGACCATGACCTGTATGAACACCCGCGCCGGCGGCAATAGCACTAAGCACGAAGCTGTAGGTCTGCGCCAACTCCAAGCCCAGCGCCAAGTGAGCTGCGATGGCCGTCATGCCACAGCAGCCCAAGGCCGAGAAGGTTTTGAGATCAGCCTGAGTGCCTGCGCCGCCGTCACTGTCAGAGCCCGCAATGGACAAGATTCGGGGGTAATGCGGCGCACGAGAGACGGCTTGATCAAGGGTGGCGATAGAACTCAGGTTGAAAGTTATGAGGCATGGGCATGAGCAGCAACACGCACGTCGTCTTGGGCGCGGGTCTGATGGGTCGCTTGCTGGCTTGGCAGTTGGCACGTGCAGGCCACAAGGTTGACCTGTATGACGCCGCAGGGCCGGACGCGCAAGGCTCGGCCGCTCGCGTGGCCGCCGCCATGCTGGCCCCGCTGGCTGAGTCGGCCATCACCGAACCAAACGTCGTCAAGATGGGCCATTACGCCCTGAGCCGCTGGCCTGCATTGCTGGCACAGCTCTCGAAACCGGTTTTTTTTCAACAAGAGGGCACTTTGATTCTTTGGCACCGGCAGGACGCCGCCGAGGCCTCGCGCTTTAGCAAGCAGCTGGAAGTCACCTCTGAAAAAATTCCCGCACTAGGTCAAGCACAGTCTTTGAATAGCGCAGCGATCGCCCAGATCGAACCGAGTCTGGGCACGCGCTTTGCTCAAGGCCTGTATCTGCCGGGTGAAGGCCAGCTGGACAACCGGCAATTGCTCGCCGCGCTGCTGAATGAGTTGGAGTCGCTAGAGTCTGTACGTTTGCACTGGAATAGCCCGCGCGCCTTGGAAGACTTCAAACCTGAGACGAAGGGACAAACCGACTGGATCTTCGATTGCCGAGGCTTAGGTGCTCGCCCGCAATGGTCAAACCTGCGCGGTGTGCGCGGTGAGGTCGCACGCGTGCACGCTCCCGAAATCAGCTTGACGCGACCCACTCGCCTCATTCACCCGCGTTATCCACTCTATATCGCACCCAAGCCCGATGGCATTTTTGTGATTGGAGCCACCGAAATTGAGAGTGAAGATATGTCCCTGCCCAGCGTGCGCTCCACCCTGGAGCTGCTCAGCGCGGCCTACTCCGTGCACAGCGGTTTTGCAGAGGCGCGCATTCTGGAAATTGCCACGCAGTGCCGCCCTACGCTGCCGGACAATCTGCCCGCCATTCGCCAGATCGGCCCGCGCGTATTACAAATCAACGGGCTGTACCGTCACGGTTTTATGATCTCGCCTGCCGTGCTGGACGTGGTTCTGGAACTTGTGGCCACACAAGACTCAGCGCTGGCCCAACAATTTCCTCTCTCCATTGAGTTTTTCAAATCGACACAAGCCTGAGTCCATGCAAGTTTTCATCAATAAAACCGCCCATGAGATGGCTGAAGGTGCAACGCTGGCAGATGCCGTGGCCTTGCTTCAAGCCCGACCGCCTTTTGCCGCCGCCGTGAACCTGCAATTCGTACCTAATACCCAGTACACCCAGCGCATGCTGGCGCAGGACGATCGCATTGACATCATCTTGCCCGTCACTGGCGGCTAAGGTCGTGAGAGGGCCAACAAATCCCCGACAATTAGGCATGTCTCTCAGACGACGCACCTTTAACCACCGTTTACTGGCTTGGCTAAGTACGATTGGGTTTTGCGTAGAAACAGCGGCACAAAAAAATCCCGACGCTCTGCTGGCACGAAATGCACCCAAGGGGATTAGCCCAGCGGGTTATTTAGTGAGCGAGAAGCTGGACGGCGTGCGTGCATTGTGGGACGGCGCGACCTTGCGCTTTCGAAGTGGTCGCGTAATTGCTGCGCCAACTTGGTTTACAGCCAAGTTGCCTACCACGCCTTTGGACGGCGAATTGTGGCTGGGACGTGGCAAGTTTGACGCCCTATCGGGGGCAGTTCGACGCACACAACCGGTGGATTCGGAATGGCAGAAGCTGACTTATATGCTGTTTGAGTTGCCCAAAGCAGAGGGGACGTTCACCCAACGCGCAGCCCAGATGAAAAGCCTGGTGCAAGAAGCACGATGGTCGCAACTACAAGCTGTAGAACAATTGACAATTCTCAACTCCGCAGCGCTGCAAGCCAAACTCAAAGCCGTGACGTCCCTAGGCGGGGAAGGGTTGGTTCTGCACTTGGCCAGCGCGCCTGTGGCCAGTGGTCGAAGCGACATACTGCTCAAGCTAAAGCCTATGCACGACGCTGAAGCTACCGTGGTCAGCCATTTTCCCGGCAAGGGCAAGTATGAAGGGATGCTAGGCGCGTTAGAAGTCAGAACCCCCAGTGGTCAGCAATTCAAGCTGGGTAGCGGATTTTCAGACGCTCAACGACAGCACCCGCCTGCCATTGGTAGCCAGGTTACGTACCGGTACTCTGATGAGACGCCCAGTGGCAAGCCCCGGTTTGCCAGTTTTTTACGCGTCCAATTGGACGAATAGGCCCTGAGCTAGACTCTGGCGCACCATGCAAATCAAGCCATCCGCAGATCCGCTCATTCTCTACGGAGAGCCCTTCCCTAGCCGCCTGATGCTGGGCACGGCCCGCTACCCATCCCCCAGCGTGCTGGAGGCAGCGGTGCAGCGCGCCCAACCCGCCATGTTGACGGCGTCGCTTCGTCGCCAGACAGCCAACCCGAACGTCAACGGTGGAGGCGAAACCGGCAACCGTTTCTGGGACATGCTGCGCCAGCTCAAAGTGCCCGTCTTACCCAACACCGCCGGTTGTCATAGCGTGCAAGAAGCCATCACCACGGCACAGATGGCGCGTGAAGTGTTTGCCACGCCCTGGATCAAACTTGAACTCATTGGCGACGACTACACCCTGCAACCCGACACCCTGAACCTGGTGGAAGCGGCTGACTGGCTCATCAGAAACGGCTTCAAGGTACTTCCCTATTGCACCGAAGATCTGGTGCTGTGCCGCCGCCTGGTAGATGTGGGCTGCCAAGCTGTCATGCCCTGGGCTGCGCCAATCGGCACCGGCAAAGGCCCGACCAACCCCTACGGGCTGCGCGTGCTGCGCGAGCGCCTGGACGTGCCCATGATTGT
Organism: Comamonadaceae bacterium; assembly: GCA_025356545.1. GTDB lineage: Bacteria > Pseudomonadota > Gammaproteobacteria > Burkholderiales > Burkholderiaceae_C > CANCDA01. The sequence goes on along the minus strand of JANXSU010000236.1, from coordinate 15,459 downwards.
GGATGCGGGCCTGGGTCGTCCCTCACACGCCTGCCAGGTCATGGAATGGGGCTTTGACGGCGTGCTGCTCAACACCGCCGTGGCGCTGGCGCAAGACCCGGTGGTCATGGCCGGTGCATTTGCGGCGGCCACACAAGCGGGCCGCGATGCTTTCCGCTCCGGTGCCATGACCGAACAAGACGCGGCCCAGCCCAGCACGCCGGTGCTGGGGACGCCCTTCTGGCACCACGCATGAGCCCCCTTGGCGCGCAAGCCCAGGCCATCGTTGAGGCCCATCAAGCCGACTTCAGTTTGCCCGTGGTCGGCGACCCCGTTCTGACCTACAGTAGCGCCGCTCCCATTTACCACGCGGCCAAACAAGCCTGCTTGGCCATGGGCTTCATCGAGATCGATGCTGAATGCTTAGGGCAGGCCTGGCAGGCCATGGGCCAACGCACAGGCCACTTTGACCCGACTCTTTGGCCCAGTGAGCCGCAGGACTTTGGCATTCCCTCTTGGCCGCGTGCCAATGCCTTCGCCCCTTGCCCCAAGGCGCTAGGTTTGTATGCCGTGTTGCCCGACGCCGCTTGGGTAGGTCGCATGGCGCGTGCAGGCGTGCCCACCGTGCAGTTGCGCTTCAAATCAGACGATTCAAAGGCCATCGAGCGAGAAATCAAGGCCTCTGTTGAAGCCGTGCGCGGCACCGATGCCCTGCTCTTCATCAACGACCACTGGCAAGCCGCGATAGACGCCGGTGCCTACGGCGTGCACCTAGGTCAAGAAGACTTGGCCGAAGCGAACTTAGCCGCCATTCGCCAAGCAGGATTGCGCCTGGGCTTGAGTAGCCACGGCTACGCCGAAATGTTGCTCGCCGACTGCGTGAGCCCCAGCTACATCGCGCTGGGCGCGGTCTTCCCCACCACACTCAAACGCATGCAAACCGCTCCCCAAGGCACGGGCCGCCTACGCGCTTATGCCCGCCTGATGCGCGATTACCCGCTAGTCGCCATTGGCGGTATTGACGGCGAAAAGATGGCCCAAGTGGCGGCAAGTGGCGTTGGCTCTGTCGCCGTGGTGCGCGCCATCACCGATGCGCCCGACCCTGAAGCATCAGCGGCGCAGCTGATAACCAGTTTGAACTGGTACAATCGTGGGCTTTGCTGACAACATCCTCAGACACAAGGAACACATATCATGGCCTCTGGAAAACCGAAGAAAAAGAACCCGCGCCTGGCGTCGGGCCGTAAACGCGTCCGTCAGGACATCAAGATCAATGCTGCCAACACCTCGTTGCGCTCCAAATACCGCACCGCCGTGAAGAACGTCGAAAAGGCGGTTCTGGCTGGCGACAAAGTCAAAGCAACCGAATTGTTTGCCAAGATGCAAGCCGTGGTGGACACAGTGGCCGACAAGGGCATCTTTCACAAAAACAAGGCAGCTCGCGACAAGAGCCGCCTGTCAACCAAGGTGAAAGCCTTGGCAATCGCCGCCTGATTTTCAGGCAATCGCACGAATCCTGTTTCAAATAGGATTCGCCGTTTGTAACGGGTGCGCTGTCAGCAAAGCTAAAAAAGCCGTCGAAAGACGGCTTTTTTTGTGGGCGTGAATTTTTTAAACCTTACCCCAGTTCAGCGCAACCCGTTCAACGTAAAGGGACGGCGCACAGTTCGCGCTGATCACGCACCTGCAACTGGTTGTCTCGGGCAAAGTTGTAGCAAAACTCCCACGCCAACAGCTCATGCTCACGCAGATCGTGGTGCACCACCACGCAAGTCACCCCGTCCAAACTCGTTGGGATGCACCAGGGCGAGTAACCCAGATGACTACCAAGCTGCGGCCCACCCGGGCGAAATTGGCTCATGACACCAGCCAAGCGCTCCGCCCAATCGCTGGGGCGAAACGTTTTGCCGTCCAGCGTCAAGCCTAGGATAAAAAATTCATACGAAATAACGTCGGACATTGATTTATATTATATATTATATAAGACATAAGAATTACATAGAAATTTACACATTGACGATGAACCGCGACACTCATTGTCTTGGGTTCGATGCCATGTAAAAGCAAGAAAAAAGCCAGTTTCCACGAGTGTTTAAAATTACCCCTCAACGGCCCAACCTACGTTGGGCCGATTTTTTTTGCCAACCCCAGAGTGACAAGCCATGAACGCCGTTGCCCCGCATTTGATTGAAGCCAGCTCACCCCACGTAATGAACACCTATGGGCGCATGCCGATTGCGCTCTCACACGGGCAGGGTTGCCGCGCCTGGGATGTCAATGGCAAGTCGTACATCGACGCTCTGGGTGGCATCGCGGTCAACACCTTGGGGCACAACCACCCCAAGTTGGTGCCCGCCCTACAAGACCAGATCAGCAAGATCATCCATAGCTCCAACTACTACCATGTGCCCGGCCAGGAGGCCCTGGCGGCCAAACTGGTTGAACTGTCCGGTTTAACTAATGTGTTTTTCTGCTCCACCGGGCTGGAGGCCAATGAGGCGGCGCTCAAGCTGGCACGCAAGTTCGGACACGACCAAGGCATTGACCGACCCGAGATCGTGGTCTATGAAAACGCGTTTCATGGCCGCAGCATCGCCACCCTGAGCGCCACCGGCAACGAGAAGGTTCAAAAAGGATTCGGCCCACTGGTCGAAGGCTTCATTCGCGTGCCGTTGAATGACGTGCAGGCCCTCAAAAATGCCACTCAAAACAACCCGAACGTGGTGGCCGTCTTTCTTGAGGCGATTCAAGGCGAAGGTGGCGTAAAAATCGCGCACATGGACTATCTGCGTGAGGTGCGCCAGCTTTGCGATGAAAACAACTGGCTCCTGATGATTGACGAAGTGCAATGCGGCATGGGCCGCACCGGCAAGTGGTTTGCCCACCAGTGGGCGGACATCAAGCCCGACGTGATGCCACTGGCCAAGGGCTTGGGCTCGGGCGTTCCGATTGGTGCGGTGGTGGCCGGCCCCAAAGCGGCCAACATCTTCCAGCCCGGCAACCACGGCACCACATTTGGCGGCAATCCGCTGGCCATGCGTGCGGGTATTGAGACCATCCGCATCATGGAGGAAGACGGCCTACTGGCCAATGCCGCCACAGTCGGTGCGCACCTGAAAGCCGCCCTGCAACGCGAACTCGGCGCGCTCCCCGGCGTCAAAGACATTCGCGGCCAGGGCCTGATGATCGGTGTGGAGCTGAACAAACCTTGCAGCGTGATCATGCAGCGCGCGGTGGACGTGGGCCTGCTGATCAGCGTGACCGCCGATAGCGTGATCCGCATGGTGCCATCGCTGATATTGACCACCGCCGAGGCCGACGAAATCGTGGCGCTTCTGGTACCGCTGGTGCGCGAAGTCCTCGCTCAGGATTAACCCATGTCGCTCAAGCATTACCTCCAGTTCAGCGACCTCACGGCGGACGAGTACGCCTACCTCTTCGAGCGCGCCGCGCTCATCAAGAAGAAGTTCAAGGCCTACGACAAGCACCAGACGCTGACCGACCGCACGTTGGCCATGATTTTCGAGAAGGCGTCTACCCGCACCCGCGTGAGCTTTGAGGCGGGCATGTACCAGCTAGGCGGCAGCGTGGTGCACTTGACCACGGGCGACAGCCAACTGGGCCGGGCGGAGCCGATTGAGGACAGCGCCCGCGTCATCAGCCGCATGGTGGATCTGGTGATGATCCGCACCTATGAGCAAACCAAGATCGAGCGCTTTGCCGAACACTCCCGCGTGCCCGTCATCAACGGGTTGACGAATGAGTTTCACCCCTGTCAGATTTTGGCGGACATCTTTACTTTCATTGAACACCGTGGCTCCATCCGTGGCAAAACCGTGGCCTGGGTGGGTGACGGCAACAACATGGCCAACACCTGGCTGCAAGCGGCTGAGTTGTTGGGCTTTACCGTCCACCTCAGCACCCCCAGTGGCTATGAAGTCGATCAGGCCGTGGCAGGTGTGCGCAGCCATGATGCCTACAAAGTGTTCAAAGATCCGATGCAAGCCTGCGAAGGTGCCGATCTGGTCACGACCGACGTTTGGACCAGCATGGGATTTGAAGCCGAGAACGAAGCCCGAAAGGCAGCCTTTGCCGACTGGTGTGTGGACACGGAGATGATGCGTGTGGCCCGGCCCGACGCCCTGTTCATGCACTGCTTGCCCGCCCATAGGGGAGAAGAGGTGCAGGCCGATGTCATTGACGGCCCGCAATCGGTGGTGTGGGATGAAGCAGAAAACCGCTTGCATGTGCAAAAGGCGCTGATGGAGTATTTGCTGCTGGGGAGAATCCAATAAACTACCACAGCAATAAAAAAGAGGCGCATTGCGCCTCTTTTTTATGTCTCAAACTTCGTTCTGAAGTTCAGCCGTACCAACTGACTTTACCAGTGGAAATATCGTGCATGGCAGACACGATTTTGACCTTTCCTTCTTTAACCAGCGTGGCAATCACCTCGCTCTTATCCACTATCATTTTGGCTGCATCTTTGGCGTTTTGGTCGGCCAGCATTTGCACCAGTTTCTTATCTTTAGAACTTGGGACACCACTGTAGTTGAGCTTGGCCAATGACGGGCGAATGTTGGCCAGCATGGCGGTCAGGTTGCCCAACTTGGCATCATCAGCAGCGCCCTTGATAGCACCGCAATTGGTGTGCCCCAGAACCACGATCAATTTGGAGCCCGCTAGTTTGGTAGCGAACTCGAGACTACCCAAAATATCGGTATTGACGAAATTGCCAGCAATGCGCGCCGCAAAAATATCGCCAAGTCGCTGGTCAAACACCATCTCTGGTGGAACGCGACTGTCAATGCAGCCCACGATGGTTGCAATCGGTGATTGTTGATCAGCCGTCTCTTTCACTTGCTTCATCAAGTCGCAATTGCGGGTACGGCCTGCAACAAAACGATCGTTGCCGTCCTTGAGCATTTGAAGAGCGGAGTCCGGGGTCGTGCTGGCTTGCGTCGGTGGCGTGAATACATCACACGATTGCTGAGCGCTGGCATTGCTTGCGATTACTGCGCCGGTCAAGGCACCCATGGACATCATGGCTTTGCGTCTGGAAATCATAAAAATTCCTCTTTAAAAAGTTGATTGGCAAAATAAACTTACTGCACACACTTACAAAAATACCGACTCATATTAAACACAACTCAGCCCCCACCATAAAGCCAGGACAAATCCAACAAGCGCTCTCCGAGCAGCTTGAGCGTTGCATCTCGCCCCCAACGCGCCAACCCGTCAAGGTGAAAAATTTCACCATTCCGAATGGCGCGCGCTTGTACCCGTGCATTGCGTTGCCAACGCACGGCGGCGTAGCGCTGTAACTGGGTCGTCACGTCTTGCGGGGCTTGTGACAACAGTTGACCGAGGCAAGCCGCATCTTCCAACGCCATGCCTGCACCTTGCGCCAGATAGGGTCGCATGGGATGCGCTGCATCACCCAGCAACGCCACCCTGCCCTGCGCTTGCTCATGAGCACCCCGCATGGGCAGACGATCATGCAAAACCCACAACCGCCACTCAGGAACAGCCTCCATCAAAGCTTGTAACGGTGCGCAAGTACCAACGAGCGCTGCACGCAAATCAGCGGCATTGCTGCTGTGATCCCAGCTTTGCGCATCACCGTCGATGCTGCCATGAACAATGCCCACCACGTTAAGGCCCTCGCCACGGCGCACCGGGTACTGCACAACGTGCAGCCCAGGCCCAAGCCAAATCGTGATTTGAGGGGATCGCAGCCGCACGGGCAAACTACTTTGGGGTAGCAGTGCTCGGTAGGCCAGATGTCCTGTAAGACGCGGCGGGCCATCCCCTAACAACTGCGCGCGAACACCGCTCCACAAGCCGTCGGCGGCGATCAAAGCGGCGCCCTCTACCTCTTGCAGTGCCCGGTTCGCAACCACATAAGCAACGCCACCTATGGTGCTCGGACCTTGACGTGTGCGCAGAGTTACCGCTTGCGACGTCTGCGTAAAACTCTCCGCCGAGGTGTTCAAATGAAGTTGAGCGTTTGTCTGCCCCCACAAAGCCTTCAACAGGACTTGGTGCAAATCCGCACGATGTAATGTGATGTAGGCCGCCCCATAGCGCTGCACAATGGAAGCACCCAACCGCAGGGTGGCTAGGACCTCTCCTGTCAGCGCACTACGCACCTGAAGTTGCTCAGGAAATGCCGCCACCTGCATCAAGGCTTGACCCAAGCCCCACTGATTCAATATCTTGACCGTATTCGGCCCCAACTGAATCCCAGCACCCACCTCACCGAACACAGGCGCACGCTCAAAAACACGCACCTGCCAACCCGCCCGCGAACACGCCAGCGCAGCGGCTAGGCCACCTATGCCAGCACCTGAGATCAAAGCTTGGTGTTTGATCATGGACTAAATGGCGCAGGAGCGAAAGCCGCTGAAGATATCGTTTCGACCTGGCAAAAAATAGTTGCGGTATTTGGGTGACTTCATACGCGCACGGGTAGCGAAGGACGCTCCGCGCAGCACTTGATACGTGCTAAACCAGGGTTCAGAATAGTCACGGTAAGGGTCCGCCACAAAGCCGGGATAACCGGCGAATGTGGTGTCTGTCCACTCCCACACATCGCCCCATCGAAAGCCACGTCGTGCGGCCGTGTGCGCTGCGACTTCCCACTCCACCTCAGAGGGTAAACGACGACCAGCCCAGCGGCACCAAGCATCGGCCTCCCACCAGCTCAGGTGCATGGCGGGCTGCTGACCCAAGCGATGCAAATTTTTGCTTTTCTCACCGCGTGTTTTTTCCACCACCCAGTGCCAACCTGCGGGCTGCCAGAGTTCAGGGCGGTCGTAGCCGCCGTCCCGCACAAACTCCAGGTATTGCGACCAAGTCACAGCCTGAGCGTCAATCTCGAATTCGGGCACGGCGATCATGTGAGAGGGTCGCTCGTTGTCAAACGCAAAGCCATTGCCAGTGTCCAGGCCTAGCTGCCAGCGCGTGGCGGGGATGCAAAGCGGCTCGCGCAGCACCAGTGGCAAGGGCACTGGCAAGCGCATTGATAAGCCCAGGGTCTGCCCGGTGTAGATCAAGGCTTCACCGTGCATGTCTTCATGAAACAAGACCAAGCGATAGAAATACAACGCAGCGTCCTCATCGGGTGTTTGACTCAGCAAGTCCAGCGAATCTTCCAACGTGTTGAGCAAATAACTTTTTGTGGCCTCAAAGCCAGGCAAATCCAAGGTCCAGCGCCTGTCATGCGGCACATGGCTGGAGTCCCACCAGAGGTCGGCATGGGTGTGGCGCGAGGCCAGCATCGGTGCCAAGGAGTCACAGCGCAGCCCTAGGTGGCGCTGCGGGTTACGCGCAATCCAGCGCTCTTGAAACCAGCCAATGTGGCCCAACTCCCACAGGGGTGGGTTGAGTTCAGGGCGCTGAGGCACCATCCAGCCCTTAGCGGCCAATGCCTGCTCAAAGTGGGAAATCAAGTACAAGGTATGGTTGCGTGCATCCATCAGTGCCAGAGAAAGCAGTTCGCGCCCGGCGCGACGCATCTCGGGTGAATCCATCGCACCATGAGGAACCGGCGTTGTGTAAGGGGAAGCCATGCAGCATTATTGTCCGGTCAGGCTGCGTCCAGCCCTTTACAATTGATATCTATATCGCACTTTTCACTGGGCTTAAACCCCTTACCCATTCACCTTCGGAGCTTCACTGTGTCTGCATTACTCAAACTGGCCTTGGGCATGGATTGGATAAGCGAAAAGTTCGGCATCTTCGCCTCGTGGACCGTCCTGCTAGCGGCCATGATCAGCGCGGCCAATGCTTTCGTGCGCTACGGTTTTGACTGGAGCTCCAACTCCTTCATCGAGATTCAGTGGTATCTGTTTGCCTACATGGTGATGGTGGGCGCGCCCATTGTGCTCAAGCTCAATGAGCATGTGCGGGTGGACCTGATCTACGGCAAGCTCAAAGGCAATCGTCCGGTCTATGTCGATTTGTTTGGCCTGGTGGTCTTTTTGCTGCCGGTCATTGGGGTGCTGGCTTACCTCTCTTGGCCCTACTTCCTCAACACCTTTATCTCAGGTGAGCAGTCGCAAAACGCCGGTGGCCTGATCCGCTGGCCCGTCGTGCTGGCTCTGCCGCTGGGCTTTGCCATGATGTGGCTGCAAGGCTGGGCTGAGATCATCAAACGCGTGGCCTACCTGCAAGGCAAGTTCCAGATGGACACGCACTACGAGAAGCCTTTGCAATAAGTGCGGACGACTCCACCGTCACATCTCAAGACAAGCAATTCAGAAAGATAAAAAATGGAAATGGTCAATTTCGCCCCCGTCATGTTTGCGGGGCTGGTCGTCATCATGCTCATCGGCTTCCCTGTGGCGTTCTCGCTGGCGGCACTCGGTCTGGGCAGCGCGTTTTACGCCATCCAGATGGGCTGGTTCCCGGCGGCCTTCATGGGCAATTTACCGATTGCCATCTTCTCGATTCTTAACAACGAGTTGCTGCTGGCCATTCCCTTCTTTACCTTCATGGGCACGATTTTGGAGAAATGCGGACTGGCCGAAGACATGCTTGACTCCATGGGTCAGCTGTTCGGTCCCACGCGCGGCGGCATCGGCTACTCGGTCATCATCGTAGGCTTCATTCTGGGTGCAATCACCGGCACGGTGGCGGGCCAAGTCATCGCCATGGCCTTGATCTCTCTGCCCGTGATGATGAAGTACGGCTACAACATGCGCTACGCCACCGGCGTGCTGGCCGCGTCGGGCACCATCACCCAACTGGTGCCACCGTCGCTGGTGCTGGTGGTGCTGGCCGACCAGTTGGGCAAGCCCGTGGGTGATATGTACAAGGGCGCTTGGGGGCCATCCCTGCTCCAGGTGGGCATGTTTGTGATTTATACCTTCGTCTTGTCCCGTATGCGGCCCAGCTACTTGCCGGCCATCCCCAAAAGCGAACGCAGTTTGGACGGCTGGGCACTGTGGAAAAAATGCCTGCGCGGCATCATCCCTTCAGCGGTGCTAATTTTCACCGTGCTGGGCTCCATGGGCGGCTTGCCGTTTCAGAGCAGCGCCATCGCCACACCCACCGAAGCCGGTGCGATGGGCGTGGTCGGGGCCTTGGTGCTGGCAGCCATGTCCCGGCGACTCAGCAAAGAACTGATCTGGCAGGCCATGACCGGCACCATGCGCCTGACCGCCATGGTGGTCTTCATTCTGATTGGCTCGCGCGTGTTCAGCCAGGTGTTCCAGGGCGTAGACGGAGCCAAGTGGGTCGAACATTTGCTGACTGGCTTGCCAGGTGGGCAGCTGGGGTTTTTGATCGTGGTGAACATTTTTGTGTTCTTCTTGGCCTTCTTCCTCGACTTCTTCGAGATCGCCTTCATCATCGTGCCCATGCTGACCCCGGTAGCCGCCAAGCTGGGCATTGACCTGGTGTGGTTTGGCGTGCTGCTGTGCGTGAACCTGCAAACCAGCTTCATGCACCCGCCATTTGGCTTTGCCCTGTTCTACCTGCGCGGCATTGCGGACACACTGTTCAAAGACAAGCGCATCCCCGTGCCAGTTCAGTCCAACGACATCTACATGGGTGCGATTCCCTGGGTGATCATGCAGATCATTCTGGTGTTTGTCGTGATATTTGTGCCGCAGTCGGTCACCATGTTCCTGGACAAAGAAATTGTGGTCGATCTGGACAAGGTGCAGATTGAAATGCCAACCGAAGAACCTGTACCTGCTCTGGAACTGAAACCCGGTGAGCTGCCTCCCTCCACCGACCCCAAAGACATGGCTGCCGCGGCTGACAAGGCCGCCGATAAGTCGGCCGCTGAAGAGCAGCAAAAAATCGACGACTTGTTCAAGAAGTGAGCGACTCGACCCCCTTTTCTTTCACGCCTGAAGGCGGCCGCATGGAGTGCAGCGCCTTCACCAAGCCCTTCAAAGCGCTGGCCGTGCTGCTGGTGAGCTCGGCCCTGATCTGGGGCTGGCGCATGTGGGTCGATGGCGTGCTGGAAGCGAGCTGGCGCTCCAGCGGCTGGCTACTAGCGGCGCTGATCATGATGGCCTATACCGAGTGGCACATCCTCAAAGGCAAAACCTCGCTGGACAGCACGACATTGAAACAAACCTGGATGTGGAACAAACAGGTCAGCGTGCAAGACCTGGCCTATGCGAGACTGTTTCGCGTGCGGGGTCTGGACTGGCTGATCGCACCTCGGCTGTACGTCAAGACCCACTCGGGAAAAATGGCCGCTTTTTATGCGGCCGATCCCTTCATGCTGGCCGAATTCAAACGGCTGGCGATCGAGCTCCAACAAAAAACCGCGCCGTAGCGCGGTTTTTTTATTAGCTTTGCGGGTCAGTCCCCAGCGATGCGCAGCGCGCCATCTCTGTCCCCAACTGGTCAGAAATTAGAGTTTTTGCGACTGCATGAAGCTGTCGAACTTGGCTTCGGTGAAGCGGAACCACAGGTTGGCATCGGCGCGGTACTTGCTATAGTCGGCGTAGATTTTTTTCCAGTCTTCGTTCTTGCTGCTGAGTTCGTCATACAGCGCCATGGACTCCTTGAAGGCGGCCTGCAAAATTTCATTGGAGAAAGGACGCAGCTTGGTGCCCTTGCCCACCAGCTCTTTCAAAGCAGCCGGATTGCGGGTGTCGTACCTGGCCTGCATATCGCTATGGGCCACAGCGGCAGCGGCTTCCACGATGGCTTTGTTCTCAGCCGACAAGGCATTGAAAGCTTTATCGTTGATGAAGAAGTCATACTGGGAGCTGCCTTCCCACCAGCCGGGATAGTAGTAGTACGGTGCGACTTTGTTGAAGCCCAATTTCAGATCGTCATAAGGCCCCACCCACTCGGCAGCGTCGATCGTGCCTTTTTCCAGCGCGGTGTAAATCTCGCCACCGGGAAGGTTTTGCGGCACACCACCCAGGCGCTCCAACACCTTGCCAGCGAAACCGCCAATGCGCATTTTCAAACCCTTGAGGTCTTTCACAGTTTTGATTTCTTTGCGATACCAACCGCCCATTTGAGCACCGGAATTTCCACCCAAGAAATTAATGATGTTGTATTTGGCGTAGAAATCGCGCATCAGCTTCATGCCATTGCCTTCGTACATCCAGGCCGACATTTGGCGGCTGTTCAAGCCAAAGGGAATGGCGCAACCCAGGGCAAAGCACTCGTTCTTGCCAAAAAAGTAGTAAGGCGCGGTATGGGCCATTTCCACCGAGCCCTGCTGCACCGCATCGACCACACCAAACGGTGGGGAGATTTCGCCACCGGCATGCACTGAGATTTCAAACTTGCCACCCGACATGGCTTTGACATGCTTGGCAAACACCTCAGCGCCACCATAAATGGTGTCAAGCGCTTTAGGGAAACTAGAGGCCAAACGCCAGCGCACTGCGGTTTGAGCGTGCACAGCAGGTGCTACGCCAGCCGCCAGCACGCCCGCCAAGCCGGCATTTTTAATGAGGGAACGACGATCCATGAACATCTCCGAAATGACTCCTTAGAGTCCGGTTGAATAACTCGCTGATGTAACCGGTTTGCCCATCAGTGAGCACGAGGTGCACCAACTTAGCTGCATAACTTCATTCGAAGTGAGCGCCAGAAGGCACCGGGAATCCACGCAAGATTTGCGCCGTAATTTATGCACCAAAAAAATCACCCCGAGAGGCGGTTTTTTTGTGCGGCGTGAAAGCTGCTTTACAGCTTTTGCGACTGCATGAAGCTGTCGAACTTGGCTTCGGTGAACTTGAACCAGAGGTTGGAGTCGGCGCGGAACTTGGAGTAGTCCGTGTAGATTTTTTTCCAGTCCGGGTTCTTGTCATTCAACTCGCTATAGACCTGCATTGACGTTTTGAAGGCGGCGGCCATCACGTCGTTGGAGAAAGGACGCAGCTTGGTTCCCTTGCCGACCAATTCTTTCAAGGCGGCCGGGTTCTTGGCGTCGTAGCGGGCCTGCATGTCGATGTGCGCCACGGCAGCAGCAGCTTCCACAATCGCCTTGTTCTCGGTGGACAGAGCGTCAAAGGCTTTCTGATTGATGAAGAAGTCCAACTGCGGGCCACCCTCCCACCAGCCGGGGTAGTAGTAGAACGGTGCCACTTTGTTGAAGCCCAGCTTCAGGTCGTCATACGGGCCCACCCACTCGGCGGCGTCAATCGTGCCTTTTTCCAGTGCAGTGTAGATTTCGCCGCCGGGGATGTTTTGCGGCACTGCGCCCATGCGCTCCAGCACGCGGCCGGCAAAGCCGCCGATGCGCATCTTCAGGCCCTTCATGTCCGCCATGGACTTGATCTCTTTACGGTACCAGCCACCCATTTGGGCACCGGTGTTGCCGCCTGCGAAATTGATGATGTTGTACTTGGCGTAGAACTCGCGCATCAGCTTGAGGCCATTGCCCTGAAAGATCCAGGCCGTCATCTGGCGGCTGTTCAGGCCAAACGGGATGGCGCAACCCAGGGCAAAGCACTCGTTCTTGCCAAAGAAATAGTAGGGGGCTGTGTGGGCCATTTCGACCGAGCCTTGCTGCACCGCATCGACCACGCCAAAGGGCGGGGTGATCTCGCCACCCGCGTGCACGGAGACTTCAAACTTGCCGCCCGACATGGCTTTGACTTGTTGGGCAAAAATCTCGGCCGCGCCGAAGATGGTGTCCAGCGCTTTGGGGAAACTCGACGACAGACGCCAGCGCACGGTGGCCTGGGCATGCACCGCAGGCGCAACACCCGCTGCGAGTACGCTAGCAATGCCAGCGTTTTTAATCAGGGAACGACGATCCATTTGCTTGACTCCTATAGTTTGAGAGGGTCTCCTGATCAGCAAACATGCCACAGGAACCTGTGAGAGTTTATACGGATTGTGTGAGAAAACCCACGTAGAAACACGAGGTCGGGTTTTCCCTTGGACGCTTGCCGTAGACGTGTCAGTTGATGGCTTTGACAGCCTGTGGGGCCTGGGCCACCAGCTCAGGAAAGCGCTGCTCAATCGACGCCGCAATGCCCGCCGCATCCAGCCCTTGCAAGGCCATCAATTTGACGGGGTCACCGTGCTCAATAAAGATGTCGGGCAAGCCCAAACTCAACAGCGGTTTGAGCACCCCCGCCGCCTGCAAGGCTTCGCCCACCGCACTGCCCGCCCCGCCCATGACAGCGCCGTCTTCCACCGTCACCAGCGCTTCATGCGTTGCGGCGACTTGCAACAGCAACTCAACATCCAAGGGCTTGACCCAACGCATGTTGACCACAGTGGCGTTGAATTTTTCTGCCACCTCCAGCGCCGAGTACAAGAGCGTACCAAAGGCCAAAATAGCAATGCCTTGACCCGTAGACCGACGACGCACCTCGCCCTTGCCAAACGGCAGCGCTTGCAAACCTGGCTGGGTCGCCACGCCCGCACCGCTGCCACGCGGGTAGCGCACGGCGACCGGGTGGTTTTGTTCAAACGCGCTGCTCAGCAATTGGCGGCATTCGTTTTCATCCGCCGGGCAGGCCACGCTGAGGTTGGGAATGCAGCGCAGGTAGGCGATGTCATAGGCGCCAGCGTGGGTGGCCCCATCGGCCCCCACCAAACCGGCGCGATCCAGTGCAAACACCACCGGCAAGTTCTGGATGGCCACGTCGTGGATCAACTGGTCATAGCCGCGCTGCAAAAAGGTGGAGTAAATCGCCACCACGGGCTTGAGCCCCTCGCAGGCCAAGCCAGCGGCAAAGGTAACGGCGTGTTGCTCAGCAATGCCCACATCAAAGTAGCGGGTGGGGAAACGGCGGTGGAACTCCACCATGCCCGAGCCCTCACGCATGGCGGGTGTGATGCCCACCAGGCGCGCATCGTGCTCAGCCATGTCGCACAGCCACTGGCCGAACACCTGGGTAAAGGTGGTCTTGGGCTTTGTGTCGGGCTTGACCAGGCCGATTGCTGGGTCAAACTTGCCTGGGCCGTGGTAGGCCACGGGATCGGCCTCGGCCAGCTTGTAGCCCTGGCCTTTTTTGGTCACCACATGCAGGAACTGCGGGCCTTTAAGGTGCTTGATGTTTTCCAGCGTGGGGATGAGGGATTCAAGGTCGTGGCCGTCAATCGGGCCGATGTAGTTGAAACCAAATTTCTCAAACAGCGTGGCGGGCACCACCATGCCCTTGGCGTGTTCTTCAATGCGCTTGGCCAGCTCAAACAGGGGCGGCGCGACCTGTAACACCTGTTTGCCCACGTTCTTGGCAGCAGCGTAAAACTGCCCGCTCATGAGTTGCGCCAGATAGCGATTCAGCGCACCCACGGGCGGGCTGATGCTCATGTCGTTGTCGTTCAAGATCACCAGCAGCTTGCAGTCTTCCACACCACTGTTATTCAGCGCCTCAAACGCCATGCCCGCCGTCATGGCCCCGTCACCAATGATGGCGACCGCGTGGCGGTCTTCACCTTTCAGGCGCGCAGCAATCGCCATGCCCAGCGCGGCGGAGATCGAGGTGCTGGAATGCGCCGTGCCAAAGGCGTCGTGCTCGCTTTCGCTGCGCTGCGGGAAGCCGCTCAAGCCGCCCAACTGACGCAGCGAGTCCATGCGCTCTCGCCGACCGGTCAAGATTTTGTGCGGGTAAGTCTGGTGGCCCACGTCCCACACCAAGCGATCATCCGGCGTGTTGAACACGTAGTGTAAAGCCACCGTGAGCTCCACCGTGCCCAGGTTGGAGCTGAGATGTCCGCCGGTGCGCGACACGCTCTGAAGCACATAAGCGCGCAATTCATCGGCCAGGGCTTTGAGCTGGGTACGCGGCAGGCGGCGTAGATCCGCCGGGTCGTTGATGGTTTGCAGCAAAGGAAAAGGAGGGTTCGACATTAGCTATTAATTTGATAGCTGCTTACGCTACTATTTAAAGGGCTTCAAGCAGTTTTAATGGTTAACTTGCACGGTTGACAACCATGTCAGCCAGCGCGTGCAAGGCCCGCGTGTCGCGCAGGCCGCTGGCCTGTAGCGCCTCATTGGCCTGCGCCAGCAGCTCTTGCGCATAGGCCTGTGATCGCGCCAGCCCGAGCAAAGACACGTAGGTGGGTTTGTCTTGATCGGCATCCTTGCCTGCCGTCTTGCCCAGGGTGGCCGAGTCAGCCGTGACGTCCAAAATATCGTCCACCACCTGAAACGCCAGACCAATGGCCGCGCCGTAACTGGACAAAGCGGTCAAAGCCTGGGTTGAAGGCGTACCACAGGCCGCGCCCATCAACACGCTGCCCTGCAACAGCGCACCCGTTTTAAGGCGGTGCATCTCACGCAACTGGGGCTCGCTAAGTTTGATGCCCACGCTGGCCAAATCAATCGCCTGCCCGCCCGCCATACCCGCACTACCCGCAGCACGGGCCAGCAAGCAGCACAACTGGGCCTGCACCGTGGGCGGCACCACATCAACATCCGGCGTCAACAGCTCAAACGCCAGCGCCTGCAAAGCGTCACCGGCCAGCAGGGCGCGGGCCTCGCCAAACTGCACATGCACCGTGGGCTTGCCCCGGCGCAGCACGTCG
>JANXSU010000212.1 GCA_025356545.1 Comamonadaceae bacterium | reverse complement strand
CTGGGCTTGATTTTGGCGCTGCTGGCCGGTTTGCTGGAGTTCACGGGGTTGGATGGCGCATCTAAAGCGCTGCTGATGGTGGCCGTGGTGTATGGCGCGGGGCAAATGATCGAGAGTTTTTTCCTCACCCCCCGGCTGGTGGGCGAGCGCATTGGCCTGCACCCGCTGGCGGTGATTTTTGCCTTGCTGGCCTTTGGCCAGTTGTTGGGTTTCGTGGGCGTGCTCATCGCTTTGCCTGCCAGTGCCGTGTTGTTGGTGGCAGGTCGGCGTATGACGGCCAACTACCTCCAAAGTAGGCTTTACCAAGGTGATACCCAAAGTACCCAGAGGAAGCCGTAATCCCGCATGAAGCAAATCGCTCTGGACATAGGCTTGGCCACTGGGCCCACACTGGCGAACTTTTTCGCCGGGCCGAATGAGGCGGTGCATCAGCACCTGTCGCTCTGGGTTGGACAAGAATCCAGCGTCACGCCACGCTCTCCCGTGCCCATCTATCTGTGGGGCCGAAACGCCAGTGGCAAAAGTCACCTACTCAAAGCCATGCGCGAGGCTTTGAGAGAGCAGGGGGCTACAGTGGGCTGGCTCGATGCCTCGGTGCATGAGCCTCCGGCTTTCCACGACGACTGGGCTGCCGTGATGTTGGACGACGTCCACCTCTACACTGCCGCGCAACAGCAAGTCGCTTTCAACTGGTTTGTGAATGCCACCAACCCAAAATCCGGCCCGCAACGCCCGGTGCTGGCTGCGGGCGAGTTGCCCCCAGCGGATTTGAAATTGCGTGAGGACTTGCGCACCCGACTGGGCTGGGGCCATGTGTTTGCACTCCAAGTCCTCAGTGAACCTGAACGCCGTGCGGTTCTGCGCCAGGCCGCCGATGCGCGTGGTGTCTTTTTGGGCGACGAGGTGATGGACTTCATGCTCACCCGCTTCAGTCGCGATCTGGGTAGCCTGATGCAGTTACTCGACCAGCTCGACGCCTACGCCATGCAAACCCAGCGCGCCATCACCATCCCTTTGATCAAGTCCATGCTGGAAAATTTTTAATGACACTTGACCCCGCGCCGCGCCGCATCGCTTTATTTGATCTGGATCACACCCTGTTGCCGATCGATTCCGATTACGCCTGGGGCGGCTTCACCACGGCCATTGGCTGGACCGATCCGGTGATTTTTGCGCAGCGTAATGACGCGTTCTACGCCCACTACCAGGCTGGCACGCTGGACGTGCATGACTATGTGCGTTTTGCCACCGAAGCCACGCGTTTGCAAGGCGAGGTAAAGGCCCTGGCCGCGCGCGAGCGCTTCATGCATGAAGTGGTTCAGCCCGCCATCAAGCCGCAGGCTCTGGCATTGGTGCGTCAGCACCAGGCTGCGGGCGATCAGGTGCTGATCGTCACGGCCACCAATGAATTCGTCACCCGCCCGATTGCCGATGCCTTTGGCGTGCCCGATTTGATTGCGGTGGAGTTGGTGCGCGACTCGACCCTGGGTGGCAGCGGCTGGATCACCGGTGAGATCAAGGGTGTCCCCTCGTTTCGCGAAGGCAAGGTCAAACGATTCGAGGACTGGCTGACCCGTCGCCAATGGACTTGGGCCGATGTGGAGGTGACGTTTTACAGCGACTCCATCAATGATTTGCCCCTGATGGATCAAGTGAAGCACCCGGTGGCCACCAACCCCGATGCTCGTCTGCGCGCCCTGGCCACCCAGCGGGGATGGCGCATACTCGACCTGTTCCCTTTAGTCGGTTGAGGATAGCGCTTTGTTTTCCTACGGTCTGTCCCGCAAGTTTTTAGAAACATGATCAAAAAATTCATCGAAAAGTTGCTGGGTAAATCAGCCGCCAACTCCGCTCGCTCCAAAAAGCCCACTTTTGGCAAACGCGAGGAAATCGGCGCAGCGGTGCACGGCATTGACCCGGATCTCGTGGACAAGCGGGCGCTGGACGTGGTGCACACCCTCAAAGATGCCGGTTTTGAAGCCTACATCGTCGGCGGTGCCGTGCGTGACCTGCTGGTGGGCTTGCGCCCCAAAGACTTTGACGTCGCCACCGACGCCACGCCCGAGCAGGTCAAGAGCCTGTTTCGGCGTGCCTTCATCATCGGGCGGCGCTTTCGCATCGTGCATGTGGTTTATGGCCGGGGACGTGAGAACGAAGTGATTGAGGTCTCCACCTTCCGCGCTTATCTGGACAACGCCGCAGCCGAGCAGGTCAAAGGTAACGAACGCACCAGCAAGGGCGAGTTGGCAGGCATGAAGCATGCGGTCGATTCCACCGGCCGCGTGCTGCGCGACAACGTGTGGGGTCCGCAGGAAGAAGATGCTGTGCGCCGCGATTTCACCATCAACGCGATGTACTACGACCCCGAAACGCAAGTAGTGGTGGACTATCACGGTGGCTTGAAGGATTCCAAAAACCGGGTGATGCGCATGATTGGCGACCCCGCCACCCGCTACCGCGAAGATCCGGTGCGCATCATCCGTGCGGTGCGCTTTGCCGCTAAGCTCAGTGGCCTGGGTTTCAAGCTGGAGGCCAAAACGGCGGCGCCGCTGGTCAAGTCTCACGAGCTGTTGGCCGATGTGCCACAAAGTCGTTTGTTCGATGAAATGCTCAAGTTGCTGCAAACCGGGCATTCGTTGGCTTCTATCGAGCAGCTCAAATTTTTGGGACTAGCACGCGGCATTTACCCCTTGCTGGATTTGGTGGTTGAGCGCGCAGAGCAACCTTTCGTCAACGCCGCTCTGCAAGACACGGATCGCCGCGTCGGCGAAGGCAAACCCGTCGCCCCGAGCTTCTTGCTGGCCTGCGTGCTGTGGGCTGACGTGCGCGACGGTTGGGAGCAACGTGTGGCCGATCAGCAGCATGCGCACCCGGCGCTGCAAGACGCGATTGATGACGTCTTCAATGCCCGCATTGGCGACGTATCAGGCCGTGGCAAGTTGGCCGGTGACATGCGTGAGATTTGGATGATGCAGCCGCGCTTTGAGAAACGCGTGGGCAGTGCACCGTTTGGCCTAGTGGATCAACCGCGCTTTCGCGCCGCGTTTGACTTCATGCGCCTGCGCGCCGATATCGGTGAGGTGGAGGTGCTGCTGGCCGACTGGTGGCAAGAGTTCAGCATGGCCGACGACAACCTGCGCCAGGACCTGGTGGATATCGTGCGGGAAGAGCAGCAGGCCCGGCCCAAATCACGTGGCCCTGCCCGCGTGCACACGCGCAAACCGCGCCCTGCGGCAGATGCTGGCGCGCCCGCACCTGAAGGCGTATCGTTACCATCCACCTCCAACGCAGAGCGAGCAGAGGGCACGCAAGATCTGTTTGAGGGCGGCGATGGTGCTGAAGGCGCACCCAAAAAACGTCGCCGCCGCAGGCGCTCTGGTGCTGCAAAAGGCGGGAGCGATAGTCAGGGCGGTTCGGCAGCCGAATGACGTCAACGTTGTTTGTCATTCCCGCGCGGGCGGGATTCCAGTGACCTAGCGCATGGCACATGCCTTTATTGCGCTGGGTGCCAACCTTGGCGATGCCCGCACCACTGTCTTGCAGGCCATCCATGATCTGGGACAGTTGCCCGAAACCACGCTGTGGAGTCATTCTTCTCTGTACCGCAGCGCCCCTGTGGATGCAAACGGGCCAGACTTCATCAACGCCGTGGCTGAGATTGCGACCTCCTTGAGCCCACAGGCTTTGCTAGCGGTTCTGCAAACGCTAGAGCACAACGCAGGCCGCCAGCGCCCCTACCGCAACGCGCCGCGCACGCTCGATCTGGATATCCTGCTCTACGACGATGTGACGCTGGACACGCCAACGCTGGTCATTCCCCACCCCCGTATGCTCATCCGCGCCTTTGTGCTGTTGCCCCTGGCCGAGATCGCGCCCGATCGGGTGTCGTCTGCGCAGTTGCAGGCGGTGTCATTGCAGGCCATTGAGCGATGGCGTGAGTAGTGATGACTATTACATTCGCGCTCGCACACAGTTCGAGCCATGCTGCACGGTTTTTATCTCATGCCTTTGGGCGTAAGTTAGGACACAGCGCCCGGTAGCGCGCCACCAACTCATCGCTGGCCTTGGCCAGCAGGCCTTGGTCTGAGCCCAGGCCAATCATCAAATAGCCCATCTCGGTGTAGCGCTGCGCCTCCACCTCGTTGCGCGCCAGAATGCCGCAGCCTTTGCCCACGGCGGTGGCCGCAGCCAAGGCTTGGGCGATGGCCTGCTGCACCACGGATTCCATGGGTTGGTTGATGTGGCCCAGGCTGGCCGCCAAGTCTGAGGGTCCGACGAAGAAGCCGTCAATGCCGTCCACCGCTGCTATGGCCGCTGCGTTCTCTACGCCGCGTGCGGATTCGATCTGCGCCAGGATGCACAGTTCGTGCTCGGCATCGCGGTGGTAGTTGGGCACGCGGCCCCAGCGGTTGGCGCGCTGCAGGCCCGCCACCCCGCGAATGCCGCCACCCTCAGATTTTGGGTAGCGCACCGCTTGCACAATGGCGCGCGCCTCGTCAGCGCTCTCGATATTGGGCAGCACCAAGGTGCGCGCGCCCAAGTCCAGGTACTGCTTGACCAGGTCTTTATCAAAGCGCAGTAGGCGCACCACCGGCTCCACGTCGTAGCCGCCCAGGGCCTGCATTTGGGCTAGCACGCCGCTCAGGTCATTGGGCGAGTGTTCCATGTCCAGCGTCAGCCAGTCATAGCCGGAGCCCGCGAGCAGCTCGGTGGAGTAGGCGCTGGACAGGCAGGTCCACAGTCCGATGTGCACCTGCTTGTGGGCCAGGGCGTGTTTGAGGGCGTTGGGTTTGAGTTGCATAGGGAGATGTGGTGGGCTTCAGAGCTAAGGCTCACCCAAGTGTATGCAGTGCCGCCCGCACGATGCTGGCGGCATCGACCTCGAAGTAAGCCCGCAGCGCCGCGCGCGTGTCGCTACGGCCAAAGCCGTCGGTACCCAGCGTCATGAAGCGTCGTCCCTCGGGGATGAAGGCGCGCACGCTCTCGGGCACGGCGCGCACGTAGTCGGTGGCGGCGAGGATGGGGCCTTGTGACGTGGCGAGTTGCTGGGCGATGAAGGGGCGATCACATTCCCGTTCGCCCTGAGCTTGTCGAAGGGTTTCGACAGGCTCTACCCGAGCGGTATTGGGGTCAACTTGAGCGCAGGCCATGGCCCGCTGCTCACACGCCAGCCCATCACGCGCCAGCTCGCTCCAGCTGGTCACGCTGTACACGTCAACGCCCACGCCTTGCTCGGCCAGCAAGCCCGCCGCCTTGATGACCTCGGTGAGGATGGCGCCAGACCCCATCAGCGTCACATTTTTAAGTGTTTTTGGCCTCTGAGCCAATGAATCATTGCGTAAGTAGCTACTGAATTTATAGCAACCACGAATCACATCCGCCGCCACCCCGGCAGGTAAATCGGGTTGCGCGTAGTTCTCGTTCATCAGCGTGACGTAGTAGAAAACGTCTTTCTGCTCGGTCAGCATCTCGCGCATGCCGTGGTCGATGATGACGGCCATCTCGCCCGCGAATGCTGGGTCATAAGCCTTGCAGTTGGGAATGGTGGCGGCGATCAGGTGGCTGGAGCCGTCCTGGTGCTGCAAGCCCTCGCCCCCCAGCGTGGTGCGCCCTGATGTGGCCCCCAGCAAGAAGCCGCGCGAGCGTTGATCAGCCGCCGCCCAGATGGCGTCGCCCACGCGCTGAAAGCCGAACATTGAGTAGTAGATGTAGAAGGGCAGCATGGCCAGGCCGTGCACGCTGTAGCTGGTGGCCGCCGCCGTCCAGCTGGCGATGGCCCCGGCCTCGCTGATGCCTTCTTCCAGAATCTGCCCGTCCAGCGCCTCGCGGTAGGAGAGCACCGAGCCAATGTCTTCGGGCTCGTAGCGCTGGCCCACGCTGGAGTAGATGCCGACCTGCTTGAACAGGTTGGCCATGCCGAAGGTGCGCGCCTCGTCGGCCACGATGGGCACGATGCGCGGCCCCAGTTTTTTGTCCTTCAGCAGGTTGCCCAGCAGGCGCACAAAAGCCATGGTGGTGGACATTTCTTTACCCGCAGCGGCTGTGGCAAACGCTGCATACGAGGCAAGTGCAGGCACGGGTAGTGCCTGCGAGGCCGTATACCTTTTGGGCAGGTGGCCCCCGAGCTTCGCGCGCTGTTGATGCATGTAACGCATCTCGGCGCTGTCTTCTGCGGGTTTGAAGAATTCAAGATTGGTGGCCTGCGCGTCAGTCAGCGGCAGGTTGAAGCGGTTGCGAAATTCGATCAGCGCCGTCTCGTCCAGCTTCTTCTGGCTGTGCGTGGTCATCTTGCCTTGCCCGGCGGCCCCCATGCCATAGCCTTTTTTGGTGTGCGCCAGGATCACGGTCGGCTGGCCGCTGTGTTGGGCGGCGGCGGCATAGGCGGCGTGGATTTTCACCAGGTCATGCCCACCGCGTTTGAGGCGGTCAATCTGTTCGTCGGTCAGGCCTTGCGCCAAACGGGCGAGTTCCGGGTTTTGGCCGAAGAAGCTGTCGCGGTTAAAGCGCCCGTCTTTGGCGGCGAAGGTCTGCATCTGGCCGTCCACTGTGTCGGCAAAAGCGCGCACCAAGGCGCCAGTGACGTCACGCGCAAACAGGCCGTCCCAGTCACTGCCCCAGACCAGTTTGATGACGTTCCAGCCCGCGCCGCGAAAGAGTTTTTCCAGCTCGTCGATGATGCGGCCATTGCCGCGCACTGGGCCGTCCAGCCGTTGCAGGTTGCAGTTGACGACCCAGACCAGGTTGTCCAGCTTCTCGCGTGAGGCTAGCGTCAGCGCGCTCATGCTCTCGGGCTCGTCCATCTCGCCGTCACCGAATACGCCCCAGACTTTGCGCTGATTGCAGTTGAGCAACTGGCGGTGCGTGAGGTAGCGCATGAAGCGCGCGTGGTAGATCGAGCTGATCGGCCCCAGGCCCATGGAGCCAGTCGGGAACTGCCAGAAATCGGGCATCAGCCAGGGGTGCGGGTAGCTGGACAGGCCGCGTGCGCCGCTCTCAGGTGCGGTGATTTCTTGGCGGTAGTGGGTCAGATCAGCCTCAGTCAATCGACCTTCAAGAAAGGCCCGCGCATAAACGCCGGGTGCGCTATGGGGTTGGAAGAAAACGAGGTCGCCGCCATGGGCTGGTGTGCCCGGCGTGGCTCCATCATTGCGCGCATGGAAGAAGTGGTTAAACCCGACCTCAAACAAGTCCGCCGCACTCGCGTAGCTGGCGATGTGGCCGCCCAGCTCACTCGAACCACCCAGCTCGGCCGCGTTGGCGCGCGCCACCATGGCCAGCGCGTTCCAGCGCATCAGCGATGCCAATTTTTCTTCCACCGCCAAGTCGCCGGGGAAGGGGGGCTGCGCGTCAACTGGAATGGTGTTGACATAGGGCGTCACCAGCTCGGGCTGCCAGCCCACTTGTGTGCTGTGGGCCAGGCGCACCAGGCTGTCGAGGACGAAGCGCGCGCGCTCGGGGCCGTGCTGCGCGACCAAGGACACAAAGGCGTCGCGCCATTCGGCGGTTTCAGTGGGGTCAAGATCATTCATGGCCGCTACTTTAAGCAATTTCACGCCGAATAGGCTTCTGAAAATTGAATTTAAAGCGTTTGCATCCACATAAAATTCTGCTATTCATCCATTTGGCAGAATTAAATGAAACTCGACTCCATAGACCTCAAAATTCTGGCCGCGTTGCAAGACGACAGCTCGCTCACCAACGTGGCGCTGGCGCAGCGCGTGCACCTGTCGCCCTCGCCCTGCCTCACGCGCGTGAAGGCGTTGGAGAGCTCGGGCGTGATCCGACGTTATGTGGCGCTGGCCGACCCTAAGGCTCTGGGCCTGGGCTTGAATGTGTTCATCTCCATCAGCCTCAAAGCCCAGTCCAAGTCCGCTCTGGCCGAATTCGAGAGCCGCATTGCCGAGCACGACGAGGTGATGGAGTGCTACCTGATGACCGGCGACAGTGACTACCTGATCCGCGTGGCCGTGGCCGACATGGCCGCGCTGGAAAAGTTCATCCTGGAGCAGCTCACACCGATTCCAGGCATCGAGAAAATCCGTTCCAGCTTTGCGCTCAAGCAGGTGCGGTACAAGACGGCTTTGCCGCTGCCGTTATCTGATAGTTGAAGTTCGTATGCGTTCGAAAATTCGAATTCAGGGCTCAGGGTTTTGTACGCCTTGGCGCTTGGGGTGAGTAGCTCCGCGGCTGTCCCCCGCCCTTCGGGCTCCTCCTTGATGCCGCTACGCTACTCACCCCAAGCACCAAGGCAGCGAGTAGTGTCTTTTCACCACGGTTGAATACCCACCACGTTGGCAGGATCAGGTCGGCGGAGCTGAGTGCACCGCCGGCCTGATCCTGCGAAGTGAGTTGAGTGAAAGGCAGGCCTGCGCCCTCACAAAATCCAGCATAAAACCCAGTTCACTCTACCTCAGCAATCAGTTCAATCTCCACACAAGCCCCCAGCGGAATTTGGGCCACACCAAAGGCGCTGCGGGCGTGCGCGCCTGCTGAGCCAAAAATCTGACTGATCAGTTCGCTGGCGCCATTGGTGACCAGATGGTGCTCGGTGAACTCAGGTGTGGAGTTCACCAGTGACATCAGCTTGACGATGCGTTTGACCCGGTTCAAGTCACCCACCGCTGCGTGCAACGTGCCCAGCAAATCAATCGCCACCGCACGCGCCGCTGCGCGACCCTGCTCCGTCGTCATCGTGCTGCCGAGTTTGCCGACCCAAGCTTGTCCGTTTTGCTTGGCGATGTGGCCACTCAAAAAAACCAGATTGCCGGTTTGCACAAACGGTACATAGGCCGCAGCGGGTGTGGCCACGGGGGGTAGGGTGATGTTGAGAGCTTGGAGGGTGTCGTAGATGTTCATGAGGTTTCTTTCGTAAATCAACAGGACTGATTGTCGGACATTGTGGGAGTTTTTGAATGCCATGCCCTCGCGGTACGATGCATTCATGCCCGGCACGCTTCGTCAATCTACCAATACCCACCGCCTGATCTTTCCGGCTTTGCTGGCTTGGGTTGTTGGTACGGCTTTGCAGTTGCAGCAGGTCGAGTTGTGGGCAGGTACTGTCTATGCGGGTTTGATGGGTTTGGCTGTGCTGTTGTTCATGGGGCAAACGTTGCGGATTGTCGCTTTTGGGTGGCGCACGGTTGCCGTGGTGCTGGCCATGACGCTGCTGGGCTTTGCCCTCACCGGTTGGCGCGCCGCCAGCTTTATCGAGCATACCTTGAACCCGGCACTTGAGGGGCGCGACATCACCGTCATTGGCATCGTCGCAGCCATGCCGCAGCGCCATGAAGGGGGTTTGCGGTTTCGCTTGGAACTTGAAAACGCGCAGATGAACGGCCAGCCCGTGCAATTGCCCCCGCGCCTTGATCTGGGTTGGTACAAGGCCGTGCGCGGCGGCAACGGGCCTGTGGACGAATCACAGCGATCACCGGCCACGCTCACGGCAGGAGAGCGCTGGCAGATGACGGTGCGGCTGAAGGCCCCGCACGGCGGGCGCAATCCGCATGGGTTTGACTTTGAGCTGTGGCTGTGGGAGCAGGGAGTGCAGGCCACGGGCTATGTGCGCGCCGGGCCCAAAGATGCGCCCCCGCAGCGCTTGGCGCAAACCTGGCAGCATCCGGTGGAGCGCTCGCGTCAGCACGTGCGTGACGCGATCTTCGAGCGCCTGCTTCAGGGTGATGCCGACGACCCTCAAGGCCTGCGTCAACGCACCCGGCAGGCCGGTGTGGTGGCCGCGCTGGTGGTGGGCGACCAGCAGGCGATTGAACGCGCCGATTGGGACGTGTTTCGCGCCACCGGCGTGGCGCATCTGATGAGCATCTCGGGCTTGCACGTGACGATGTTTGCCTGGGCCGCCACAGCCTTGGTGGGCTGGCTGTGGCGGCGCTTTCCCCGGGCTTGTCTGAGGCTACCAGCCCCGACAGCGGGGCTGCTCGGTGGGCTGCTGCTGGCGACGAGTTATGCCGTGTTCAGCGGCTGGGGCGTGCCCTCGCAACGCACGGTGTGGATGTTGGCCACGGTGGCCTTGTTGCGCCTGTCCGGGCGGCACTGGCCCTGGCCGCTGGTGTGGATGCTGGCCTGCGCCGTGGTGGTGGCGCTGGATCCATGGGCCTTGTTGCAGGCGGGGTTCTGGTTGAGCTTTGTCGCAGTGGGTGTTCTGTTTGCTACAGATTCAGGAGCTATTCACGCTAATAAACAGGGCGTTACAGCCCGATTAACCTATTTTTTTAGAGAGCAATGGGTGATCACGCTGGCGCTCACGCCACTCACCTTGCTGCTGTTCGGTCAGGTCTCTCTGATCGGTTTGGTGGCTAACGCGCTGGCCATTCCCTGGGTCACGCTGGTGGTCACACCCGTGTCGCTGGCCGGGGTGGTGTGGGCCCCGTTGTGGGACGTGGCGGCGGCTGCGGTGCAAGGTTTGAACTGGGTGTTGGCAGGGCTGGCCGCCTTGCCGCTGGCCACGGTCTCGGTTGCCCAAGCGCCGCTGTGGGCGGGCGTGGCTGGCCTGGGTGGCGGGCTGCTGCTGGCCATGCCCTGGCCGCGACATCTCAGGCTGATTGGTTTGCCTCTGTTGCTGCCTGTGCTGCTGTGGCAAGCGCCGCGCCCGGACGAGGGGCAGTTTGAGCTGCTGGCGGTGGACATCGGGCAGGGCAATGCGGTGCTGGTGCAAACGGCACACCATGCCCTCCTGTACGACACCGGGCCGCGCTACTCCAGCGAGAGTGACGCCGGCCACCGGGTGCTGGTGCCCCTGCTGCGCGCGCTGGATGTGCGGCTGGATCGTCTGGTGCTGAGCCACCGCGACAGCGACCACACGGGTGGCGCACCGGCCGTACTCGCCATGCAGCCCCAGGCTGATCTGCTCAGCTCCATTGAAGACGGTCACAGCTTGCAGGCCCTGCGCCCCGCAAAACGTTGCGAGGCCGGGCAGACCTGGGCCTGGGACGGTGTGCAGTTCGAGGTGCTGCATCCGCAGGCGCAAGATTACGAGGTCGACAAAGCACCCAAACCCAACGCCTTATCCTGCGTGCTGCGCGTTTTCAATGGATCGCACACCGTGCTGCTGGTGGGGGATATTGAGGCAGCGCAGGAGGCGAGTTTGGTCAGACGCCACACATCCAATCTATCTGCTCTGCCTGAGCTTATCGAAGGTCATCGACCCTTCGACAAGCTCAGGACAGGCCAAGCTCAGCCCGAACGGATA
Organism: Comamonadaceae bacterium; assembly: GCA_025356545.1. Taxonomy (GTDB): domain Bacteria; phylum Pseudomonadota; class Gammaproteobacteria; order Burkholderiales; family Burkholderiaceae_C; genus CANCDA01. Next base: position 1,053 of record JANXSU010000212.1, on the reverse strand, counting down.
AATCTAAAAGCCGATGTACTGCTCGTCCCCCATCACGGCAGCAAAACCTCCAGCAGCCCGGCCTTTTTGGATGCGGTGAACCCGAAGCTCGCCCTGGTACAAGCAGGCTATCGCAACCGCTTTGGTCACCCCGCCGCACCGGTGATGGCACGTTACGCCGAGCGTGACATTCAGGTGATTGATTCCGCCCGCTGCGGCGCGGCACACTGGAGATCAGATCAGCCGCAGGCGGTGGTATGCCAGCGCGATTTGGGCCGACGCTATTGGCAGCACCGAGTGCCGTGATTCTCTAAGCTTGATCTACCCTATATCAAGTAGCCAACGCCGCCTTGACCGCTGCCGACACTTGTCCCATCTCGGCCTTGCCTGCCAGTTTGGCTTTAGCAGCGCCCATCACCTTGCCCATGTCGCCGGGGCCAGTCGCACCTAACTCCGCGACGATGGCTTTGACCTCGGCCAGCACCTCGTCCGCACTCAGGCGCGCGGGCAGGTAGGCTTGCAGCACGACGATCTCTGAGGCCTCCTTGTCGGCCATGTCTTTGCGGTCGGCCTTGGTGAAGGCCTCGATGCTGTCTTTGCGCTGCTTGATGAGCTTGTCGACGATGGCGACCACCATCGCGTCGTCCAGCACCACGCGCTCATCCACTTCTTTTTGCTTGCAGGCAGCCAGCAGCAGGCGGATAGTGCCCAGACGCTCACTGTCTTTGGCGCGCATGGCGGTTTTCATATCTTCGGTGACTTGGTCTTTAAGTGACATGGTGTTGCCTTTCGTTTGAGATTGACGGGCGTGTTCAGAAATCAAAATAAAAAAAGCCCGCCTGAGCGTCCCCGGCGAGCTTTTTTGTGCCTTGAAGGCGCTAAACCGTGGAGGTTTAGAACATCTTTTTGGGCAGCTGCATCGAGCGGATGCGCTTGTAGTTGCGCTTGACGGCGGCTGCCTTCTTGCGCTTGCGCTCGGCGGTGGGCTTCTCATAGAACTCGCGCGCGCGCAAGTCGGTCAGCAGGCCGAGTTTTTCAATGGTTCGCTTGAAGCGGCGAAGGGCTACGTCAAAG
>JANXSU010000154.1 GCA_025356545.1 Comamonadaceae bacterium | reverse complement strand
ACGCGCGCTGCGGGCAAGCCAGTTTGCGGGTCGCTGGTGATGGTGGCACCGCGCACATCGTTGCTGTGAAAGCCAACACCGGCGTTGGCATACAGCTCGCTGTGAGGTGACAGCGTCCACGCCAACCCCGCCTTGGGTTGCCACAGCGAGTCACTGCCGCTGCCGCTGTTACCCGGACCGAAGACGGGCTCCTGGCCCTTGACCTGGTAATTCAACACATCGCTGCGCAGTCCCACATAAGCCCGCCATTGGGGGCTGAAGTTCAGCAGTTGCTGGGCATAGATCGAGAACGCATCTTGCGACACGCCGTCCATGCGCACCGTGGTGTCGCGCGCGCGCGCTTGCGTCAGGTACAGGCCCACTTCGCCTATGCGGTCACCGCGCCACTGCGCGCCCAGGCTGAGCACGCCCTCCAACCCGGCGAGGGTGTTGCTCAATTTGTGGGACGCTTGTGCGCCATAGACACGACGCCGGTCGGTTTGCTCAAACTGGTCACCCTGTACCGGGCGATTTAGGTTGTAGGTGAAGTTGGACCACAGGCTCAGGGCCGAGTCGATGGCATAGGCGCTGAGCTGGGTCTGTCCTAACGCACTGGTGTTGAACCATTGCCCTGACAGGCTCAGACGGCGCGTCTGGCCACCGTCTGAGGGATCGACTGTGCCGAAGCGCGAGAGCGTGCCATTGTCAATGCTGCGCTGGGGGATTTGGTCTGTGGCATTCCAGCGGCTGTCATAGGCCATGGCCGTTACGTTCCAGCCCTGGCTTCGCGTACCTTGTGCGTAGCGCAGGACTGCATTGAGCTTGCGCAGCCCCTCGGCGTTTTGCCAAGGCCCATCGTTACCGACCAGCTCCAACGCCCCCAGCCAGGTTTGGTCATCATCGCTGCGCGAGCCAACCATCAAGCTGCGTTGGTAGTTGTTAGGCCCCAGCGTGAACTGGGCAAAAGGCTGCTCCAGGGTGCGCACGTAATCCATGCTGGCACTGCCCGCGAGTGAAAAGTCCCCCGCATCGACCGAGTACGGCCCTTTGCGGTAGCGTAAGCCAGACACCAGTTCAGGGATCAAAAAGTTCAGATCGGAATAGCCTTGACCGTGTGCGTGCGTCGGCATATTGATGGGCATGCCGTCCAGCTGGATGGAGAAGTCCGTACCGTGATCCAGGTTGAAGCCACGCAAGAAATACTGGTTGGCCTTGCCGTCACCCGAGTGCTGGGTGGCCACCACGCCGGGCACGGCTTCGATGATGTCACCGGGGCGCAACTTGGGTCGGCTTTGGAATGACTCCCGCTCTGCCGCACCTTCGCTCGCGCTGTCGGCTTCACCAATCGCCGGATTTCGCGGACCTACGATTTGAATTTCAGGCAAATTTTCGACCTGCGCATGCACCTGGGGGGGGAACACCAAGCAAGCGAAAACCAAGCACAGTGATCGGTGCAACTTCATCCGTGAGAGGACAAGAGATAAAGATTTTTTATGCACCCTTTATTTTAAGACAAATATAAAAATCGTCTTACTGGTGTGTGAGATTAGGTATGTGGGGTGTGCATGCGGGACGCGCTTGGTGCTTTATGGCGCAGACTTGTTAAGCGCAAAGTCCGGATTGACAAGGGCCGTGGTTCGCCCGGCGGCGAAGTGATTGATGTTCTCAAACGCCAGACCAAAGTAGCGCTCGTAGTTGTCCTGCTCCACAAACCCTAAGTGCGGCGTGCACAGCGCGTTGGGCAGTTTTTCATGGGCGCTCTTCCGGTGAGTCGGAAAACAACAATTCAAATAGTGCCATCGCCTTTGGCGTCATGTTCTTAGGTTCAGGGAACAGCATGTCCTCGGCGGGTACCAGTAATTTCGCATACACAGCCTGATAGACGCGCTTCACTACTCCGGGTGAGATTTCTTCGCGGTCGTAGCCGGGAAAGAAGCCCAGTAACCGATAGCCGGCCGATTCAAGTGCGCGCTGGGCATGGGGGATTCTGAGCGTTGCCAGGGCATACAGGAAAGCCGCGCCCATCGATCGTCCCAGGGTTTCCGCGCCCTTCAGCATAATTCCCGATAAATTTGATCCGCGATGTGCCGGTGCAAGGATGAGAATTCTTCCGTAGATGGCCAACGAATCCACTTCACGTTCGAACGACCAGACACCGACAAGTTCACCCCCGAACGTCATCGGCATAACCAAAATGTCGTGTTCAGCACAGCCTTCGAATGAAACACGATTGAGATAGTAGTCTTCGCGCAGGTAGCCACTGTTGGAACCGACCGAAATTTCTGGATACCACAGCTTGATATTCGCAATCAGGTCAGCAATGTGCGCGCGCTCAAGTCGTTCGAATTGGTATCCTTGAGGCAAAGGTATCAGTGCCCGCTGTTCGTTGGTGGTGGGCCATTTCATTTTCCACTCCTCATGACGGGTGGCGAAGCGGACGCTGGCGGGGTGGGAAACAGAACGTCAAACAAGGCTCTAGCGTGCGGCGTCAGATTGCTCGGATCGGGACGAATCAGATCCTCTTCTGGTACCAGCACCTTCACATAGGCGCCTTCAAAAACACGCTTCACGACACCAGGTGCCACCTGTTCTCGGTCGTAGCCAGAGGTAAAACCGATCAGCTGCCACCCTCCAGATTCAAGCGCACGCTGCATGTGCGGGATTTTCAGGGTGGCCAACCCAAACAGGAATTCTGCTCCCATCGACCGCCCCGTCCACTCTACCAACGGTAATGCTTTGGATGCGAGCTTGGCGCTGCGATGTTCTGGTGAAAGAATGATCAGTCGGCTGTAGAGCGAGAGTGCATCCGGATCTTGCTCCAGCGACCACATGCCCGCAAGATCATCGCCGTGCTTGAACAATCCAACGATGATGTGTTTCTCGGCCTCGCCTTTAAGGTGCACATGGTCGTTGTAAAAGTCTTCTCGCAAATAGCAGCTTCCCCCGCCAACGGCAATATCCGGATGCCAACGTTTGATGCATGCAATCAGCGCGGGAATCTCGGAGCGCTTAAGCCAGTCGTAGCGGTAACCTTCCGGGAGAGGTGCCATTGATGACAGCTCATCTATGGGTGGCCATTTCATCATATGAGTCAATGTTTCCGTGTATGTTGTTAAAGCCGCAACCGACTTTTAGGGTCGCTTGAAACATTAAGGCGCGGGCCTTCTGTGAGCATAGTCCGGATTCACCAGCCCCGTGGCTCGCCCGGCACAGAAGTGGTTGATGTTCTCAAACGCCAGACCAAAGTAGCGCTCGTAGTTGTCCTGCTCCACAAACCCTAAGTGCGGCGTGCACAGCGCGTTGGGCAGTTGCAGCAGCGGGTGGGCCGCACCGAGCACCGGCTCGTCTTCATACACATCTACTGCGGCAAAGCCGGGGCGACCTTGTTGCAAGGCCTGCACTAAAGCACCCGGCGCGACCAACTCGGCGCGGCTGGTGTTGACCAACAGCGCGCTGGGCTTCATGCCCGCCAGATCGGCGGCGCTCACCATGTCTGCGGTGTCGGCATTCAAACGCACGTGCAGGCTGATGACGTCACTCTGCGCAAAGAAGGCTTGCTTCGTGGGCGCTACCTCCACCCCGTCGGCCTGAGCCTGCGCCATAGAGCCCGCACGGCCCCAGGCCCACACCTTCATGCCAAAGGCTTTGCCATAGTTAGCCACTTGCTTGCCGATGCGGCCATAACTCCACACGCCCAAACGTTGGCCTTGCAACTGCTGCCCCACTGAGCCCTGCCACAAACCGCTGTGCAAGCGGTTGACCTCCGCCACCACGTTGCGACGGCTGGCCAGCAGCAGTGCCCAGGTCAGCTCGGCCGTGGCCGCGCCCGTGCCACTGCCCTCCAGCACCGCCACGCCGCGTTGCGTACAAGCCGCCAAATCCACATGCCCGGCCAGCTTGCCGGTTTGGCTGATGACGCGCAATTGCGGCAAACGATCCAGCAACTCCGCCGTGATGCGCGTGCGCTCACGCGTCAAGACGATGGCTTGCGCATTGGAAAAACGCGCGGCCAGTTCTGAAATGTCTTTGATGTTGTCGTTGTAAATTGTGACTTCGTGATCGGCCAGTGTTGAAAAACACTTGAGATGCCGAACGCAGTCTTGGTAGTCGTCAGGGATGGCGATTTTCATGGTTTTTTTGTGTTGAATCAGACCTTGACCCAGCCATGCTTGAGCATGGCTTTGGCCGTGATTTGCGTGAGGAAGATGGTGCACAAAATGCGCGTCAAGTGAAAGGCGGTGACGATGGGGGCACCCAGGCCGAAGGTTTTGGAGATCAAGCCCATCTCGGTCATGCCGCCGGGGGCCGGGGACAAGAAAGCCGTCATCACTGGCAAGTGTGCGCCCATGGCAATTAACAGGGCCATGCCTATGCACACCAGCAAGATGCCCAAGGTGATGCCCGCCACGGCCAGCAAGGTGCGTGGGGCGCGGGTGAAGAATTCACGCGTCATGTTTTGGCCCAGTCCCCAGCCAATCACAGCTTGGGCCACGATCATGCCAAGCTCGGGCAAGCGCGCGCTACCCTGCTGAAATGCGGACACAGCGCCCACCACCAGCGCCCCCAGCACCCAGGCATTGGGCAAATGCAGTCGTGAGAAACCCCAACCCACCAAGCCCGCCACCAGCAGCAAGCCCGCCACCCACGGCAAGGCCAACAGATCGGCTGAACCGGCGGAAGGCATAGGGCTCACCCCCGTGGCCCACACGATGAAGGAGGCCGTGAAGGTCACCATCATGATGCGCACCGCATGGGCTGAGGCGACCACCGCAGCGTCGGCCCCGGCACGCTGGGCCTGCACGGACATCTCTGCCGACGCCCCGAGCGCCACGGCGTAGATGGCTGTGGGGCCATCTATCCGAGTCAAGCGTTGCAACCAGTGAGCGGACAAGGCCGACATCACCAGCCCAGTGAGCGCCCCCAGCAGCAACCAGCCCGCCATGTCGATGATCTGCCCCAGAACGGCGGGCGTGAAGTAGAGACCGATAGCAGTGCCAATGTAGATTTGCGCGGCCTTGCGTGCCCGCACGGGTTGGCGGTGCGACTGGCCGCCTAAGCTGATGCAGGCCACACCCAACATGGAGCCCAAGAGCCACGGCAATGGCATGTGAATGGCGGATGCAATGCTTCCGCCTAAAGCGGCGCAGGCAATGGTACGCAGCAAACGCAAGGGCTGCGACCAAGCCACCTCCGAACGACTTGGTGAAGGCTCAGAACTCATGTGACTGCGCTCATGTGGTTCATCTCAAGCGCCATGACTCAAGAGCCTAGATACGTGCCGCCGTTCACGTGCATCACCTGCCCAGTGATAAAGCGCGCCTTGTCACTGGCCAGCCACGTCACCATGGCAGCCACTTCGTCAGCACTGCCGCGTCGCTCCAGCAGTGGCTGGTGCTTGGCATGGTGTTGCGGTGTCGCCGTGGCCGTGCCAACGTTGCGCGCGGTGGAGATCATGCCGGGCGAGACGCAATTGACGGTGACGGCCGGGGCCAACTCATGCGCCAGGGCACGGGTCAAGCCGACCAGCCCGAGCTTGGCCGTGACCACATGCACGCGTTGTGCTGCGCCAGTGTGAGCCGTGAGGCCACCGATGTTGATGACCGCACCGGCGGGTGAGTGTTGCAGCATCGGCGCGCAGGCTTGAGTACAAAAGAAAGCCCCGTCCAGCACCACGGCCAAGGTGTTGCGCCAGTCTTGCGGGCTGATGTGGGCCAGCGGTGCTTCGTGCCGCACAGCGGCGTTGTTGACCAGCACGTCTAGCAGTCCCCAGTGTTGCTGAATTTGGTCGGCCATGGCTTGCACAGCGGGCTGATCGGTCACGTCGGCCACGCACAACATCGCTTGAGTGCCGAGGGCCAGCAGTTCATTGACCACGGCTTGGCCTTCAGCGACAGAGCTACGCACATTGACGGCCACGGCAAAGCCTTCGCGGGCCAGGGCCAGTGCGATAGCGCGGCCAATGTTGCGACCTGCGCCTGTGACTAGGGCGACTTTTTGGGGGCTTTTTGATGTATTCATGGTGGGGCTGCTTATTGAGTGTTTCTGAATTCACGAAACCGTTGTTGCGTTTGAGTTCTTGTACGCCCCGGCCTGACCCCGTGATGACATCGCGCGAGATGACTGAACATGCGACGAACCAGTCAACGCCAAGGTGAACGAGAGACCACGAGTCATCACCAGGGCGAAGTGAATCAACCCAACGCCAGAGTCGACAAATCCACCGTATCAGCGTTGAACACCGCGCCCAATTGCTGCAGCAGCGTTTGCGCCTGCGCATCGCTCACCTGACCGTAGCGGCAATTCGCGAGAAATTTTTGCTGCAAATCGGCATCGCTCATGGGGTGATCCACACCGCCTTTGAAAAAGCCCTGGTGGTGTTCATGCACCTCACCGTTGTGGAGCGTGATGCGCAAGTGCCCGATGAACTGCTTGGGGTAAGGGTTGGCCGGGTCCACGACGTAAGAAACCTTGGCTGCCAACGCTCTTAGTTCAGCGCGCTGCACCACGGCCTCGGCGTACTCGCCCAGCCCAGCATCGTCAAAGGTTAAACCCACGGCAATCGCATAGGGAATGCTGAACTTGGCGGCGTAGCCGTTGGGGGGCGATTGCTTGAGCGCCAACGGCTCCCACAGCCGGTGCACGATGCCCTCGGCCGTGTTGCATTCAATGCGGGCAATCTGATCCAGCGCAATGCCCTTGCGGCGAAACTCGCGAGCGCAGTCAATATACGGGTGCGCCATGGTGCCGCAGGCGTAGGGCTTGAATGCAATGCTGGTCCAGAGCCAAGTCTGGCCAAAGCCGCTGAGCATGGCTTCAAAATCACCGTCGCTGGTATTGGCAAAACCGTGGAACACGCCGTGCTTGCCCTCAAACACCGTGGCTGGCCCTTTGAAACCGTTTTGCGCCAGGCGCACGGCGCGGTAGGCCGACTGTGCAGCCCAGCCGGGGTGCATGCGTTTGGTCCAGGAGCCATCGGCCAAGTATTCAATGATGCCGCCCGCCATGCTGCCTGCAATGCCCAGCGCATCAACGATTTGTTGCTGCGTCAAGCGCAGCGCTGCTCCCAACCCGGTCACTGCGCCAAACACGCCAAAAATGGCGGTGGGGTGAAAGCCCGCTTTGTGCACCTTCATCGGGGCCACGCTGCACAGTCGGCACGTTACCTCCACACCGATGGCGATACCGCGCAACAGCAGCTCGCCACTCAAGCCATGGCGCTGCGCCGCCGCCAACAACGCTGGCACCACCACCGCACCGGCGTGCACCGGGCCGCCTTCATAGGTGTCGTCAAAGTCCTCGCCATGCGCCGCAATGCCGTTGACAAAGGCCGCGCCCTCGACGCCGCAGCGTTGTCCAAAGCCGATCACGGTGCAGGGGCCGTCTTGGTCGAGTGACGCCAATGCGGCTTTCACGTAAGTCTCATGGCGCGCGGCCAAGCAAATGCCTGCGACGTCCATCAACAGGCGTTGGCCCACTTGCTTGCCCAACGCATCTTGCTCGGGTGTGGCGCACACAATGACTTGCGCCAAGCGTTGCGCCACGGTGGCGGCGGAACTGGTATTGATAGTTGATGTCATAAATTTAGGTCTTGCTGCGGTCAGAAAACTCTTTCCAACCGGTATAGAGGCCCAAGACCAGCGCCAAGCCCAACAACAGGGCGGACACCGGATCGGTGATGAAAATGCTGTGGTCGCCGCCCGAGATCAACAGGCTGCGGCGGTAGTTGGACTCCACCAAATACCCCAGTACCAAGCCCAGCACCAGTGGCAACACCGGCAAGCGCAGCAGGCGCATGCCATAGCCCAACACGCCAATGGCCAGCACCAGACCACACTCAAAAATGCTTTGGTGAATGGCGTAAACGCCTGACATCACCAGCGCCAAAATGAAGGCGATCAAATACGGCTTGGGCCGGTTCACCAACCACATGCAGGGCGAGAGAATCACCAGGCCAATCAGCAGCATGGCGATGTTGGCCATGAAGAGGCCGCCGTACAAGCCATAGACCACTTCGGGCGCTTTTTGGAACAGCATGGGGCCGGGCTGCAAGCCGTGGATCAAAAAGCCGCCCAGCAAAATCGCCGCCGAGTTGGAACCCGGAATGCCCAGGCTCAGCAGTGGCACCAGCGCCGTAGCGGTGACCACATTGTTGGCGGCCTCAGGGGCGGCCACGCCCTCGGGCGAACCTTTGCCAAACTCCTCAGGGTGCTTGGACCAGCGCTTGGCTTCGGAGTAAGCCATGAAGGCCGCGATGGTGCCACCCGCCCCCGGCGTGACGCCTTCTACCGTGCCAATCACCGCGCCAATGGCCTGCGGTTTGAACAAGCGCTTGGACATGGCCCAGTTCGGCAGCTTGAGCTTGGTCGATGCAGTTCCCCCTTGTGCCCAGGGCGGCTCACCGATTTGAACCAGCATCTCGGTCACTGCAAACAGGCCCACCATCACCAAAATGGGTTTGACACCATCGAGCAAGTCGGCCGAGCCAAAGGTAAAACGCTGCACGCCCGAGACCGGGTCGCTGCCGATGAAGGCAATCATCAAACCGATGCAAGCGGCAATCACCCCGCGCAGCAGCGAGCCACCCGACAATCCGGCAATCACCGACAAGCCCAGAATGCCCAATGAAAAGTAAGCCGCAGGCGTGAAGGCCAGGGCCACCTTGGCCAAGCTCTCTGTCGCCATCACCAAAACCAGCAGGCCAAACAAGCCGCCCCACAGGCCGGAGATGAGCGAGATGCCCAACGCCTCGCCTGCACGGCCCTGGCGCGCCATTTCATAGCCGTCCACCACGGTGGCCGCGGCCGAGTTGGTGCCCGGTGTGCGAATCAAAATCGCCGGGATGGATCCGCCGTACTCCGCACCCACGTACACGCTGGCCAGCAAGACCAGGGCCACGGTGGGCGTCATGCCCACGGTAAACGGCAGCAGCAGCGCCATCGCAATGGATGGCGAAATACCCGGTAACGCGCCGCCCAAAATACCCCAGAGTACCCCGGCAAACGCGGCCACGATCACCCAGGCCGAGGCCAGGTTGGTCAAAGAAAGAAGAAAACTGTCCATGGCGCTGTGTCCTTAAGCGTTAAACAACACAGGCCACAGGCCTACGGGCAGGTGAATCTCCAACGCCCAGTCAAACAAGAGCCACAACACTGGCCCGGCGGTCAGCATGCACATCAGTACCGAGACGCGCTTGCGCGCGCCTGCCAACCACGCCACGCTGCCCACCAGCAAGCCGATGGACACGACATAACCGAGGAAGGGCAACAGCGTGACATAGACCGTCAAGAGGGCCAGCAAACCCAGGGCCATGCGGTGCGGGTGTTCTGATCCGCCTGCTTCCTGTTCGTCCTTAGGTTCGATCACTTTGATTTCGTTTTTGCTCCAGCTTTTGAAGAACAGTGCCACGCAGGCCAGCAGCAGTACACCCGCCACGCTCATGGGCACGCCATTGGCCCCCACGCTATCGGCCAGCAGGCTGTCTTCTATGCCCCGCGCATAAAGCAGATAACTGATGGCCAAGGCCGCGCCCACCAGCGCCGTGATGCGGTCCACGCGTTGGTCGGTCATTTGATTAGCCCCATTTCCTTGAAGGAGGCTGCGGTTTCCTGGGCGAATTCAGCGGTGAACTTGCGTGCGGCTTCGCGGCCCAGCACCATAGGCGTGAGGTGGTCTTTGGTGTAGTCGGCCTTGTAGGCGGGCAGGGCGACCACCTTGCGCACCGCGTCTTCCCAGGTTTTGGCAATGGCATCCGGCATGCCCTTGGGCGAGGCAATGCCACGGAACTTGCGAATCACCACATTGAGCCCCTGCTCTTTGGCCGTGGCCAATTGCGGCAAGGTCGCCAAGCGCTGCTCAGACAGCGTGGCCAGCAGGCGGATCTTGCCCGCCTCCAGCTGGCCTTGCAGCTCTTGCATCTCACCAATGCCGATGTCGTAAGTGCCGTTGAGCACGCCGATCATCAAGTCGCCCCCGCCTTCATGGCTGACGATGGGCACCTTGACGCCACCTGCGCGGGCCAGCTTCTCCATGCCGATGCGCTCAAGAGACGCCGGGTTGGCCGCACCCCAGCGCGATTTACCGGGGTTGGCCTTGGCGTGGGCCACCACATCGCTCAGGCTTTTAAAGGGGGATTCGGTACGGGTGTAGATCACCTCGGGGTCGATGAAAATAATCAACATCGGGTCCAGCCCGTCATAGCCCACCGGCGGCTTGGACAAGAGCGTGGTCTGAATGTAGGTGGGCGTGGTGCCGTAGAAGATGGAGCCATTGGGCGCGCCCTTGGCCACATTGGCCACGGCCGTGGCCCCGCTGCCGCCGCGCACGTTCTCCACCGCGAGGTTGGTTTTGAGCACACCTGCAAGGTGCTTGTTCAGGTTACGCAAGAACACGTCGGTGCCGCCACCGGGGCTGGAGTGGGTGACCAGCGTGACGCGGTTCACCGGGTAGGGGGCGGGTGAGGCTGCGGGAGTTTGGGCCAGCGCGGCACCACTCACCAACAAAGTCAGGCTGGCCGTGGCGAGCAAGGTGTTTAGGAACATGGTGAATCTTTGAGGAAAAGTGAAAAAAACCGAGAGGCCAAGACCCAAAGTGAATCAAGTCCGTGTTCCATTGGAAAGAACGACGTTCTTCCTATTGAAAAGATGCCTCCATTAGGCTAAAAAACCCGTGTTCTAGCCATACGGGTTAACCCTCGACTTCGGGGTTAAAGAGGCAAAGCAACTCAAGGCTGCTTGAGGTTCAGGTTCTCGATGGTGCGCTTCCAATGCGCCAGGTCTTCCTTGATGAGCGTGGCGAATTCTGCCGGTGGCATACCGCCGGGCACGATGCCCTGGGCCAGAAAAATCTCGCGCACCTCCGGGCTGTCGAGCGCGCGTTTGACCTCGGTGTACAGCTTTTGAATGATGTCGGGCGGCGTGCCCGCCTTGGCCAGCAGGCCGTACCAGGCGCGGATGTTGTAGCTGGGGTAGCCCTGCTCGGCAATGCTGGGCACATCGGGCAACACCGCCACACGCCGGGCCGGGGCCATGGCCAAGGCGCGCAATTTGCCCGCCTTGATTTGGGACAGGCCGGTGCTCATGTCCAAAAACATGAACTGCACTTGCCCGCTCAGCAAATCCTGCATGGCCAGACTGGCACCCCGGTAGGGCACGTGCGTGACGTTGATGCCAGCGACTTGCGCAAACATGGCCCCGGCCAGATGCGCCGAGGTGCCGTTGCCGGATGAGCCATAGGCCAGCGTGCCCGGCTTGTCCTTGGCCATGGCCACCAGTTCGGTCAGTGTCTTGGCCGGAAAGTCTGGCCGCACCGCCAGCGCATGCGGAATGGAGCCCACTACGGTGATGGCGTCAAAATCGCGCGCCATGTCGTAGGGGTAGCTGGGCATCAAGGCCGGGTTGGTGACCGACAAGATGGAAGGAAATGCCAGTGTGTAGCCGTCCGCCGGGGCGCGCGCCACCTCACCCAAAGCGATAAGGCCGCCACCTCCGGCCTTGTTCTCGATGATGATGGGCTGACCCATGCTTTGCGTCATGGATTTGCCGATGGTGCGTGCCATCAAATCGGTGGGGCCACCGGGGGCGAAGGGCACGATGATGCGCAGGGGCTTGCTCGGGAAAGCTTGTGCCTGAGCCGAGATGGGAAGCCAAATTGCCAGAAAAGCCAATAAAACAATGCGTGAACAGCTATTTAATTTATAGCAACTGGTTTTCATGTTGCATCCTTAGTCAAGCACTCAAGCAAGAGTCGGTTGATCTCATCCGCGCTTTCATACTGCACCCAGTGCCCCACACCGGGAACGATGAGCGCCTGGCGCTTCGGCTGGCCTTCGGTCAATGATTTCACCAACACAGCGGGCTCGGCGGTCACGTCATGCTCACCCCAGATCAGCAGCATCGGCATTTGAGATAGCTTGAGCGCCTCACTCAAGCCACCCGTCATCGAAATCGGCCGGCTACGAAAGCGGGTGCGCTGGCAGGCCTCGGTATGCAACTGGAGCGCCACGTCGTCCAATTGGGCCGGGTCAAACAACATGTGCATTTCCAGGTTGTGGCGCATACAGGCTTGTACGGCTTGGGGCGTTTTCGCCCGGTGCCAGTTTTGTAATTCACCGCGTGGGCGCCTGCGCCCGCCGTGGCCTGCGGGGCCCAGCAGCACCAGGTGGCGAATTTTTTGCCGCTGTGCCGCGAGCTGCGCCGCCACCAGACCACCAAAGGAAAACCCCACCAGATCGATCGATGTGTCGGGGCCGACCAGCGTGTCCAGGCTGCTCAGCGTGGCGTGGACCAGCTTGGCCATGTCGCCTGAGCGGCTCTCGCCCAAATCATCCGAGTTGCCGTAGCCGGGCAAGTCGGGCACCCACACCGTGAAGCGCGTGGCCAGGGCTTCGATGTTGCGCACCCAGTGCAGCCAACTGCCGTGGCCACCGTGCAACAGCACCAGAGGCGGGCCTTCACCAAATTGGCGCCAGCAGACCAAGCGGCCTTGCACTTCCACCCTATGGCGGGTAGCTTGGGCGTTGAGTTGGGTGATGAATGAATTCGACATAAGAGCGAAATACTTGAGTATGGAATGAAGGCTATTATGGTCAAACGATATTTTGCAAGGTGAAGACGGATGCGGTTTGACTTCAAATCATTGGCGTTCAAACGTATGCTGGCCGTGGCTTGCTTTTTTTGTTGCGCTGCATGGGCGCAAACGCAGCCGACCGAAATCCACGACCAAATTTACCAAGAGCCCACCCACGCGAACAAGCGCGTCGCACTGACCTTAGACGCCTGCTCAGGTGCAATCGACGATGAACTGGTTCAGTTTCTGATCCGCAACCGAATTCCCGCCACGCTGTTTGCCACCAAGAAGTGGTTGGACAAGAACGCCAAGGGCATGGCCCTGCTCAAAGCGCATCTGGACTTGTTCGACATCGAAGATCACGGCGAAAACCACATCCCCGCCGTCATCGGCGCGGGTCGCAAGGTCTATGGCATTCCCGGTGAGCCGGACATGCTGCACCTGCGCAAAGAAGTACTTGAAGGTGCCAAAGCCATCGAAATCGCCACCGGCGTGCCGCCCCATTGGTACCGGGGTGCGACGGCCGAATACGACCAGGCCGCTGCGGACGAGATTCGCCGCATGGGCTACAAGATCGCGGGCTTTTCGGTCAACGCAGACGCCGGGGCCACTTTGAAAAAAGCGCAGATCATTGACCGCTTGCATCGCGTCCAAGGTGGCGATGTCATCATTGCCCACATGAACAAGCCCGCCTCAGACACCGCCGAAGGTCTGGCCGTCGGCCTGCTCGACATCCTGCGGCGCGGGCTGGTGTTTGTGCGGCTGGATGAGGTGGAGTTGGTGGAGGTTAAGTAGCAGGCCCGGCCACCGTCGCACCTTGAATGCCATGGCGCTTCATGGACTCGGCCACAAAGCCGCTGGCTTTCATCTCTTCCACATACGCGTGCAGGTAGTTTGCCGCTGCCGCGCCTCGGCTTTTGGGCGTGCCCATGGCTTGGCGGATTTCCATGAAGCGGCCGGGCAGCAAGCGCAGGCCGGGGATGCGTTTGGCATCGGCCTCTAGCTGCTGCTTGACGCCTGCGGCCACGTCCAAGTTTTGCGCGATGAAGGTGTCCACCACGGCGGGGGAGCTGAGCGCGCGCACGATCTGGGCGTGCTTGATTTCACGCGTCAGGTACAGGTCATAGGCGCTACCAGCGCCCACAGTGACGCTCACGCCCGCTTGATCGACCTCTTCATTACGTTGCAAGGGCGACGCCTCGCGCACCATGTAGCAGCCTTCAATCAGCACATAGGGCAGGGTGAAAGAAATCTCTGCACCGCGCAGGGGATCAACGGCAAAGAAGCCCACGTCAGCGCGCTCGTTTTTCACCGCGTCCACCGACTTGCCTGCGGTGTCAAACACCACCAGTTCGACCTCGACACCCAAGCGTTTGGCCAGGTTGCGTGCCAGGTCGATGGAGATGCCGTACGGCTGGCCCGTGGCCGGGTCTTTGTTGGCCAGGATCGGGTTGCCCAGGTTGATGGAGGCGCGCAGCGAGCCGGTGGGGGCGAAGGTGGTGGTGAGGGATGTGGTCATGGTGTGAGGGGTAAAAAAATTAGCGCAAAGTGTTATCGGTAGGCGGGGCCGAATCCGGCTTCGCAGCACAGGTTAATCGTCGTCATGGTTTCAATGCTTTCAGAGAACCAGGCGGCGATGGCGGCGCGGCGCTCGCCGATGTACTCGGGTTGGCCTGCGGCGTCCAGGACCATGCTCAGGTCATGGCCGGGCACCAGCACCGTGCCAGACTTTTCGCGCCAGCTGCGCCAGATGACCTTGAGCGACTCGCCGCTTTGGGCGTGGTCTTCGCTGGCGTCCACAGCCCCGCACTGCAGCTCGGCCCGGTTCTTGGCCGCGTCCCCGGTGAAGAGCACCGGCACGTCATTGGCAGTGAGCAGAAAAACCAAATGACCCGGCGTGTGGCCCGGTGCGCGGATGGCTTGCAGGCCAGGTAAAAATTCTTCGTCACCATTGATGCGCCGCACCCGTGGGGAGGTGTTCAACTCGCGCACGTACAACTCGGGCAGCGGGTTGAAGCCGGGGGGCTGGCTGGCGGCCCAGGCCAACTCGTCCGCACCAATCCACACGGTGGCCCTGGGGAAGAGGGTGAAGTTGACGGCGTGGTCGTAGTGCGCGTGGGTTAGCACCACGTCGGTCACGTCATTCGCGTCCACCCCGCGCTCGCGCAGTTGCTTGGCCAGCTCGCGCCGCACGCCGAAAGCACCCACGTCCACCAAGACCACACGGCCCGCGCCGCGCAGCAGGCTCACGGTGCTCCAGCCCAAGCCGCCGTGGCACACAGACTTGCCGGGGAAGCCTTGAATCAACACATCCATTTGGTACATGGGGATCATTTTCATTCGTGATTGTCAATTACATACACATCCGTTCGGGCTGAGCCTGTCGAAGCCTTGGCAACCCTTCGACAAGCCCAGGGCGAACGGGCGATTGGATAGTCTCACTTCATTCTTGTTTGATGTCAGCGTCTTTGATCAGTTTGCGGTACATGGCAAGGTCGCTCTTGATCTGTGCGGAAAATTCGGTGGGCGAGCTGCCGATGAGGTCGTTGCCGCCATCGGTTTCCAGGCGCTGCACCACGTCTGCTGACTTCATGGCCTTGACTACCTCTTGGTGCAGTCGATTGATGATGGCGGGATCGGTGCGCGCAGGAGCGAGAAAGCCTTGAAACTGCGTGATGGAAAACCCCTTGTAGCCCAGCTCATCCATGGTGGGTACTTGGGGCAATGCTTTGGCGCGCTTGGTGCCCGACACGGCAAAGGCGCGCAGCTTGCCCGCACGAAGCTGCGGCACCGCCGTGACCATGGGGTCGAAGGTGAAGGACAACTGTCCACCCAATAAATCGGCCATGGCCGGGGCGCTGCCTTTGTAGGGGATGTGCGTCACCTTCGTGCCACTCATCAGGCCCAACATCTCGCCCGCTAAATGACCACCGCCGCCCACGCCGGTGGAGCCGTAGCTCAGTGTGCCGGGCTTGGCTTTGGCTGCGGCCACCAGATCGGGCACGCTTTGAAGGGGCGAGCTGGTGGGCACGACCAACACGTACTGAAAGTTGGTGGCCTGGCTGATGGGGATGAAGTCGCGCTCAGTGTCATAGGGCACTTTGGCGTAGAGCGCCGGGTTGACCACCAGCGGGCCGCTGGCGTCCAGCAGCAGGGTGTAGCCATCGGGTGCGGCCTTGGCCACGATGTCGGTGCCGATCATGCCGTTGGCCCCGGGTTTGTTGTCCACTACCACTGCAACGCCCAGGCTCTCGGCCATCTTTTGCCCGAGTACGCGGGCGGTGATGTCGGCTGCGCCGCCCGCGGGGTAAGGCACGACGACTTTGATGGGTTTGCTGGGCCAGCTTTGGGCGATGGCGCTGCTGATGCAGGCCATGACGAGCGTGGCGGCGAGAAGGATTTTTTTAGTCATGGCGTGTCTCATTAAGGGGTGCTGGATTCCCGTCTTCGCGGGAATGTCGACTGCAATTACGCAGCGTGTTTTTTCAACAGCGCCAGCAACTCTGCATCAATGGGAATGCCGTCGCGCCGCTGCTTGGCCATCCTGCCCAACTCAATCTCACCCGGTACGATCACCGGCTTGCTCGGGTCGGCGGCGGGGCTGCCGTGCAAGATAGCGGCAAAGTCGGTCATGCGGCTGGCCAGCCATTCGCCTGAGCCCAAAAACTTGGTGTCGATCAGGATGAAGAAGTGGCCCAGGTTCTGCGGCTCGTCCGGCGCATCGACCCAGGACTTCACATGGCTCAGGTAAGCCGCGCCCGACAACAGCCCGGCCAACATGTCCACCACCAAAGCCAGGCCGTAGCCCTTGTGTCCGCCTATGGGTAGCAAGAAGCCATCGAGCGCTTGTTTGGGGTCGGTCGTGGCCAGGCCCGCGCGGTCGGTGGCCCAGGTGTCGGGGATGGACTCGCCGCGCTTCAAGGCGCTGCGGATTTTGGCGCGCGCCACCACGCTCATGGCCATGTCCAGCAAAAACGGCGTGCCACCGGGGTTGGGCACACCAAAGCCTAGTGGGCTGTTGCCCAGGCGCTCATCCGTGCCGCCCCAGGGGGCTATGGTGGTCGTGGCGTTGCTGCCGATGATGCTGGCAAAACCGGCTTCAGCGGCTATGAACGAATAGGGTGAGATCGGGCCGAAGTGGTTGCTGCCGCGTGCCAACGCCATGCCGATGCCACACTCATGCGCCACGTCCATGGCGGCTTGCAAGCTGCGTAGGCCCACCACCGGGCCCACGCCGTTGTCGCCATCCACCTTGACCAGGGCCGGGGCGACGCGCTCCACCGTGATGTTGGGGCGCGGGTTGATGCCCTTGATCAGCAGACGCTCGCCATAGGACTCGACCCGGCTCATGCCGTGGGTGGACAGGCCAAACAGGTCGGCCATGACCAAGATGCGGCACACGTCTTCAGCATCTTTTTGTGTCAGGCCCAAGCCTTGAAAGGCTTTGACGCCCAGGGTGGTGAGTTCGGTTTCGGACAGGAGGTTGGGGGTGTTCATAGTGCGGATCCTCATTTACTCGGCCTTAATACCCGCTTGCTTGACCACTTTGCCCCAAGTATCAAACTCGCGCTGCATGAAGGTCGCTAGCTCCGCAGGGGTGCTGGGGTTCGGGTCTAAGCCTTGTTTGTGCAGGGCGCTCACCACGTCTGGGTTCGTCAGCGTTTTAACCAACGCCTGATTGAGTCGCGTGACCACGGCGGCGGGCGTTTTGGCGGGCACCACATAGGCGTACCAGTTGGTCGCCTCATAACCGGGGTAGCCCGATTCGGCCACCGTGGGCACATCGGGCAAGAGCCGGTCGCGCTTCAAACCGGTGGTCGCCAGCGCGCGGACTTTGCCGTTTTTGATCTGAGCCCCAGCCGATACCGGCGTGGCGTAGTAGGCGTTAACTTCGCCCCCCATCACCGCCAACATGCCCGGGCCACCACCTTTGTAGGCAACGTGAATGGCGTCAATGCCCGCGCGGATTTTCAGCAACTCACCCGCCAGATGGCCTGCGCCGCCGATGCCCGACGAGGCTTGCGTGACTGTGCCGGGTTTGTCTTTGGCCAGTTTCACGTACTCGGCCAGCGTCTTGGCCGGGAAGGCCGGGTTCACCACCAACACATTGGGGAACACCACCGCCATGGTGACGGGGGCCAAGTCGATCAGCGGTCGGTAAGGCAGCTTGGCCACCAGATGCGGTGCCACCGTGAGAGAGCCCACGCTGCCCAGCAGTAGGGTGTAGCCATCCGGTTCGGCGCGGGCCACGTAGTCGGTGGCGATGTTGCCGCCGGCCCCGGTCTTGTTGTCCACCAAAACGGCCTGCCCGAGTTCTTCCCCTAAATGCCTTGCAATGATGCGTGCCACGATGTCGGTGCCGCCGCCGGGTGCAAAGCCGACGACCATGGTGAGCGGCTTGTTGGGGAATGTCCCTTGGGCTATGGCGCAGGTGATGGTCAGGCCTGCACACAATGCGACAAGTAGTTGTTTCAATTGACGAGCGTATTCGAAATTATTCATGGTGTTTGGCTTTGGCCGTCAGTTGAGTCGTGTCATTTGTTGCTGACCAGAATAGGATTTTGGAAAATAAATTAGCTGCTGAATTTCCATTTTGGGTTTCGCAGTTAGGGAGCGGCAGTTATGGAGTGGAGTTCCTGTACAAGAATATCAAACTATTCGGAAAAACGAGGCAAGACCGATTTCACTGGCGCTGTAAGATGAAAGCATCGTCAATTGAAGACAGGCCTTGTTGTGATGATCAGATTGATTTAGCTTGTAATTGGTGAAGTGCTCTAAATGTGAGGACGAAAGAATGACGTCTATAGATTTTCACTGGCCAATGCCGCCGTTTTATGTGCCGACCGATGGGGTCACGGGCCTGCGTAGCCGCGAGTGCGCTGTAGGGATGATTGACCGACCGGACCTGATGGGTGAGTTGGCGCGGTTTGATCCTGCAAATGGGGTTGTTGCACTCAAGTTTCATAACTTAAGCAAGCCGGTAGATATCCCGCTTAACAAAGTGCGGATCGTGACGATCACCCAGCCACTCATGCTGCAGCTAGACACCGCTGCGATTGAAGGCGTAGGAGGAATCGCAGCGAATGTGACGACGCAAAAAAACTTCCGAATTCATTTCAAAGACGGCAGTGATTTCTCTGGGAAAACACAGGGATTTGTCAAGGAGGCTGCGGGGCTATTTTTGTTTCCCGTAGAAAGTGGCAGCGACGCCACGATGTCATGCTTCATTCCTGCAGAAGCATTGAAAACCGTCAATATCGGACCACTACTGGGAGAGGCGCTTGCTGAGGGCAATATCGTGCCGTCACGCACACTCGCCACGGCCCTTGACACGCAAGCTGCCTTGCGGGCCGAGCCGCTTGGCGAGTTCTTACGCCGGCGTGCCATTGTGTCCCCCTTCGAGCTGGATAAGGCCATCAAGGAGCAGGTGCGTCGACCGAATGTCCGGATTGGCCAGGTTCTTATGGAAGCCAATCTGATCACCCAATACCAACTCGATCAGGCCTTGTTAGCGCAGAAGGGCAACCGTACCCAGCCGCTTGGGGAGATCCTTGTCAATATGGGCGCAGTGTCGCGTCAACAAATTCAGGAAGCCCTGGCCATCAAACTGGGTATTCCATTCATTGACGTGCGAGAGTTCAAAGTGAGCATCGAAGCACTGAAACTGTCCCAGGCTAGTTTCGCGAAACAGCACCAAATGCTGCCATTATTTCGCACAAGCAGTGCGCTTGTGATCGCAGTTGAAAACCCGTTAGCGATCGATTTCACTCAGGAACTTCGATTTTCTACAGGCTTGTCGATTGTGCCGGTCATGGCTGCTGCCAGCGACCTACAGGAACGAATCGCCAAGGAGTACTCAAGTCCAAATAGTCAAACCTCTGCCCTCTTCTTTGATCCGACGACGGATGGATCGGTCGAGATTCCCCAGACTTCGACAGCTCGGGCACATGCCGAACTTAGTTTGATCGAAATGCATGATCTGGCAGGCCAGCTGTCGCGGGAATCGCCCAAGCCAGCGGAATCAGTGCAGTTCGACGGGGCCGCGTCACGCGTGAACGAAAGCACCATGGTGCGGCTGGTCAATAAAATGATCATGGATGCACACGCACAAGGTGCCTCTGACATCCACATCGAAGCCAATCCAGGCAACCGCAATCTGCTGATCCGCTTTCGCAAAGACGGTGCATTGACAAACTACCTGGAGCTGGAATCAACTTATCGTAGCTCGCTGGTATCGCGAATCAAGATCATGTCTGATCTAGATATTTCTGAACGCCGACAGGCTCAGGATGGCAAGATCGATTTCAGCCGCCACGGCGGAATGGCCATTGAGTTACGTGTCGCGGTCATTCCTACGACGAACAACCTCGAGGACATCGTGCTGCGCATTCTTGCCGGAGCCGAACCACTTCCCGTTGATAAGCTCGGACTGTCCACCCATAACCTAGACGAGATGAAAAAGATGGTGGCCCGCAGCTATGGCCTGGTTCTGGTTTGTGGCCCAACGGGGTCAGGCAAGACGACAACGCTGCACTCGATGTTGCGCCATATCAACCAGCCCAATACAAAAATCTGGACAGCCGAAGATCCCATCGAGATCACGCAGCCGGGCCTGCGACAGGTTCAGGTCAACGCAAAAATAGGTTGGACTTTCGCCGCAGCGATGCGAGCGTTTCTGCGTGCAGATCCAGATGTCATCATGGTCGGTGAAATGCGCGATGAGGAAACCGCCAAGGTAGGCGTTGAGGCTTCGCTCACGGGCCACCTCGTCTTCTCGACCCTGCACACCAACAGCGCGGCTGAAAGTATCACGCGACTGCTCGACCTCGGCATGGATCCGTTCAACTTTGCCGATGCACTGATCGGCATTCTGTCGCAACGCCTCGTTCGCAAGCTTTGCGTGAAGTGCAAACAGCCCTGCACTACGACTGATCATGAAATTGAGGAGCTGGCACACGAGTATTGCGCTGGCACTGAACTGGATCCCATTGAAATGGTCAAAGTATGGCGTGCAACGCTTGGGGAAGCTGATGCTTTCAAACTTTACACCGTGAACTCAAAAGGCTGCCCGGCTTGCAATGCCGGCTACAAAGGGCGATTAGGCCTGCATGAGCTTTTGGTAACTTCCCCAAGCGTTAAGCAGCTAATCCATGAACGCGCTACGGCCGTACAAATCGCTCACGCTGGAATTGCAGGTGGAATGAAGCTACTTCGGCAGGATGGCATCGAGAAAGTGCTGAAAGGTGAGATTGATCTTGCCAGCGCGCGAGGCGCTTTTAATTAACTAAGTGGACAAATTCCCAATGCTCATCCTCCCCACCACCGTCGTCGGAAGTTACCCCCAGCCTGATTGGCTGATTGATCGCGCTATGCTCTCTAAGGTGGTGCCACGCGCCAATATGCACGAGCTGTGGCGCATCCCGCCTGAGCGCCTGAAAGAAGCGCAGGACGACGCTACGTTGCTCGCGATTCGCGACATGGAGCGCGCGGGCATCGACATCATCACCGACGGCGAAATGCGCCGCGAGAGTTACTCCAACTACTTTGTCGCCGCACTTGAAGGCGTGGACGCCGACAACCCCGCCGTCATCACCAACGCCGCTGGACGTCAGGTTCGCGTGCCACGCGTGAACGCACCCATCAAGCGCCGCCATGCGGTGGAGGTGCGTGACTTGCAATTCCTGCGGGCCAACACCGATCGCCAGATCAAAATCACGCTGCCTGGCCCCTTTACTATGGCGCAGCAAGCGCACAACGAGTTCTACGGCGACATCGACGAGATGGCCATGGCCTTTGCGGCAGTGGTCAACCAGGAGGTGCTTGACCTGCAGGCCGCCGGTGCCGATGTGATTCAGTTGGACGAGCCCTGGCTGCGCAACGACCCGGTGGCCGCCAACCGCTTTGCGGTCAAAGCCATCAACCGCGCGCTAGAGGGGGTAACGATCCCGACCGTGGTGCACCTGTGCTTCGGTTACGCGGCGGTCGTGCCGGGGCAAAAGCCAACGGGCTACTCATTCCTCACGCAGTTGGCGGATTCGACCGCGCACCAAATCTCCATCGAGTGCGCACAACCGGCGCTTGATCTGGGCATGCTCAAGGACTTGTCGAACAAGAAAATCTTGCTCGGCGTGATTGATCTGGGCAGCCCCAAGATTGAGACGGGTGAAGATGTGGCGGTGCGCATTCGTGCGGGCCTGAAGCATGTCAGTGCCGATCGCATGATCCCCGCGCCCGACTGCGGCATGAAGTATTTGCCACGCGCTACTGCCTTTGCCAAGCTCAAGGCGCTGGCCGATGGGGCTGCCATCGTGCGCCGCGAGTTGTCGTGATGTCAGTGGCTCTCAACCCTGCGGGTGGCTGAACGACCCCTAGCCACGCGAGCCCAGCTCAGGGCTTGCGGCTTGCCTCGTACTGGGCCACGGCTTTCTTCAGATCGGTGTATTCCTCACAGGGGAGGAAGCACAATTTATCCAACGCTGCAAGATGTTCCTTGGCTTTGTTGGGTTGGTTGACCATCAGGTAGGCCTCGCCGATGTACTCATGCGCATCGCGGTGTTTGGGGTCAATGCGCAAGGCTTCTTCATAGTGTTTAAAGACGAGCGCCATGTCGGGATTTGCACCTTTGCGAGTTGAGTAGGCGTACAAGTTGTGGTAGTCGGCGTTGTTGGGGTTGCTTGCCAAAGCTGTTTTCAAAATCTGCTGTGCATCACCCCAATCTTTGTTTGCAATGGCCGCCCTGGAGGCCTTCATGACCGGGTCTTCAGGTTTGAAATTACTCGGTGACTCGCCACCCGCAGCGAGAACCAAAGTCGAAACACACAGCAGACTTGCCAACAGAATTTTGGATACGAATTTCATGTTCAATACGCCTTCACCCGTTTGTTTGTAGATCACCAATCCCCTGGCCAGCTTACTCCACTCCCACAATCTTCGCTAGGTTGTTTGCTAGGTTACTCGGCCCGCCTCCGCAGCGCGTACTGCACGATAAAACCCCCACCCAGCACCAGTGCGAACCAGCCTACGAGCGATGATGTGGACACCATGTCCCGCATGGCCGACGCGCTCATGAATTGCGGTGACAGCAGAACGCCCAGGCCGATGAGTGCGATGAAGACGCCTTTGTAGAGCAGCTCTCGATCCTTTTGTTTGCCGAGCTTATTCATAGCGAAACAGCGCTACCCGTGAGGATGCGCGAGTGAGTTTTGTTGATGGGTTCATATCAATTAAAGTCGGCAATAACTTTAGGATACACGCATGAAACATTGGACGGTAGTTTTGTTCGCGGCACTCTGTGCGGTTGCAGGATCGGCGGTGGCGCAAGAGTGGCCCAATCGCCCGGTCAAGCTGATCGTTCCCTACCCGGCTGGGGGCGGCGTGGATGTGATGGCGCGCGCCCTGGCCCAGCGCCTGCAAGACAAGTGGCAGCAGCCCGTCACCATTGACAACCGGCCTGGTGCCAACACCTTGATTGGCACCGAGGCAGTGGCGCGATCAACCGACAACCACACCCTGTTGTTCACCACCGACGCCACCTTCACCATCAACCCTCACCTCTACAGCAAGCTGCCCTACGACGCCGAGAAAGACTTCTCACCCGTGACGCAGTTGGTGGCCTTCAGCCAAATGCTGGTCGCCAACGCCAGCCTGCCCGTCAACAACCTGAAAGATTTGCTGGCTTTGGCCAAAGCAAAACCGGGGTCCTTGTCCTATGCGTCTTATGGGCCCGGCAGCCAGCCCCAGCTCGCCACTGAGATGCTCAAACAAAAAGCAGGCGTGTTCATCGTGCACATTCCGTATCGTGGCGTCCCGCAAGCACTGATGGCGGCGGTGAGTGGCGAGGTGCAGTTGACTTGGTCGGGTCTTGTGTCGGCGCGTGCGCACATGGCTAGCAAACGCATCAAACCGCTGGCCTATGGCGGCAAAACGCGTGACAGCGCTTACCCCGACGTGCCCACCATGACCGAGTTGGGATTCCCCGAGGTGGACGCCAATGTATGGATGGGTGTGTTTGCGCCCAGCAGCTTTGCCCCCGCCTTGGTAAACCGCATGCACCGCGACCTCTTGGCCGTGATCAGCGAGTCTGACTTTCGCAGCAAAGAGATTGAAGGCAAGTCGTTTGACTTTGTGGGTGCGGGGCCGGACGAGTTTAGAGGCCACATCCGTAGCGAGAGTCGCTCACGCCGCGCCACCATCAAAACTTCGGGCGCGGTGATCGAATGAGGGCCATGGACTGGCGCGATTTAACGCAAGACCAACTCGACTGGGCGTACGACCAAACCCAGCATGCCCCCAACATGACTGAGGTGATGACGCGCTGTGACGAACGTAGTGCCCAGGCGCGCGCGCTGGTGAAGGCGCAAGGCACCCAGGTGCAGCGCATGGCCTATGGCCTGACGGCGGTAGAGGCCCTTGATTGGTACCCCAGTCAAACCCAGAAGGCAACGCCGAATGCACCCTTGGTCTTTTTCATTCACGGCGGTGCATGGCGACGTGGTCAGGCCCAAGACTATGCGATGGGCGTGGCATGGCTGCTCCAGCGCGGCGCGCAGGTAGTCGTGCCCGACTTTGCGGCGGTAACCGAGGTCAATGGTCGCTTGTTGACTATGGCCGAACAATTGCAACGCGCCTTGGCCTTCACCGCCCAAAAAGCCTCCGCCATGGGTGCCAATCCAAACCGAATTTATGTCGTCGGCCATTCTTCAGGCGCGCACTTGGCCGCCTGTTTGGCCACGCACAACTGGGCCCAAGAGGGGTTTGAAAAGACGCCCATCTGCGGCCTGATGTGTTGCAGCGGCATGTATGAGCTGGAACCTGTGAGTCTGTCGGCTCGCAGCCAATACGTAACTTTCACGCCAGAAACCCTGCAAGCCTTGAGCCCGTTGCGGCACCTGGACGCTTTCACCATGCCGGTGGCTCTGTTGTGCGGGGATCAGGAGTCGCCCGAGTTCAAGCGCCAAGCCCTTGAATTTGCGCAAGCCCTGTCGGATCGGCACACCGATTTGACTCTGCACTGGGGTGCTGGGCTGAACCATTTTGAGATGCTTGAGACTTTTTCTCAACCCGATGGGGCGATGCCCCAAGCCTTGCAAGACTTGATGCGGATTTAACCGCCGTTCGCCTATTTGGCGCTGCCCCCGGCCTGTGCCAGGTAAGCGATCGGGTCGCTCACGTCCGTGACGTCGGGCATGCCGGCATAGGGCATGCGGTTGGCAGGCACCACTTTCTGCGGGTCGGCGATGAAGGCTACCAGCGTGTCCTTGTCCCAGGTGATATTGCTGCGCTTCATGGCCGGGGAGAAGCGGTACCCGTCCACCGTCGCGGCCTTGCGACCGATGATGCCGGCCAGCGATGGGCCGACGTTGTGGGCATTGGGAGCGCCGGGGTCGATGGCGTGGCAGGCGCGGCAGTCGGTGAACAGTTTCTCTCCGCGCTTGACGTCTTGCGCGCTCGCCTGTCCCGCAGCCAGCAGCAGAGAAGCCGCCAGGAACAGGGGGAAGGCCTTGTTTTCTCTAGTGCCGCCTAACATGCGCTTGCTCTTCTTGCCACCCTACAGCCCCGAGATCAATCCAGCCGAGCATATTTGGGATACCTTGCGCGAGAACACCGTCGGCAATACCTCTACGCCCTTCGCCGATGGATTTGTTCCAGGGTGCGCATGAACCAGCCAGACCATCCGCTCATGGCCCTAAGCAGCCATCTGCCCAAGCTTGAACCGACTCAAAACAATCCCGATGCAATATTGATCGTCAACGCGATGACGGTCGTATTGAAGAAAAATGCCAATATGCATTGAACCGTGCCCGTTCTGCGCATCTTCCTGCTGGTAAAGCTGACGTCAGCGGTCTGCCCTGAGGTTCCAATGATGCTGGCGAAATACAGGAAGTCACCATAGTCTGGTGCATGGCCCCCAGGAAAGTCCAGGCCGCCATGGCTACCCCGAATTTCAGTCGCGTAGTAGTCATGCGCGTAATGCAGGGCGAACATCACCTGGGTGAAGGCCCAGGAAGTTACGATGGTGAGTGCCGCCAACCCGATGTGACCATAGCGCAGCGTACCCTTGAGTTCCTTCACAATAGCCAACTCGGCAACGATGGCACCTAAGCACATCAGCGCGGCTGAAACGACCAGAACCAAAACAAGAATGCGCCCTTCATCGTGTTGCAAAGCCCGAATCCGCATTCTTTCGTGCGTTGACCAAAACATCATCCGCGCAGCGAGTACCAGGTACAGACAAGCAGCAACATTCCAGCCGATGATGGCTCTGGTAATGGTTTGATGTGCCAGAGCGTCAGGTAGCAACAATGTCGTTGTCACGCCAATGACAATACAACTCAAAAGCCTTGGACGAGCTAAAACCAAGCGAGTGAGCAGTGGTTTTGACAGGTGGGGATGAACCGGATTTTGTGTCATTGAGTTGCTCTATAGGTTTGATTTGCATGAGGATGACACATGGAAGATCGAACACACAACTGACTGGATAAAAAAGGCCGCACGAAGGCTGCTCTCACTTTGGCTCCTCAATAATTTCATTTGACTCCATTTGTACCGTCATAGAGTAACAAAATATATTGAATTGTGATAGTATGGCGGTATGAAAAAGCCCATAAAGGCCATTCGACTACTGCCGCCAGCCACCTTGGGGGCACTCCAGAAACTGGGTGCCGACCTGGCGGTGGCCCGCTTGCGCCGCAAGGAATCGCTGCGCACCTGGGCAAAGCGCTTGGGCGTCACTCTCTCCACGCTCCAGCGTCTCGAAGCGGGCGACCCGACCGTGAGCATCGGCATCGTCGCAAGTGCCTTGTGGCTCATCAACCGAGATGGCGAGCTGGGCAACTTGGCGGCACCAGAGCATGACCAGGGCGCTATCGAATTGAGCGTTAGAGACGCGGTAGCACTGGGCCAAGCCCGTGCGCAGGCCTCTGCGGACGCCCGTCTGCGCGCAGCAAGCTCCAGCACCAGCACAAGGGACTGAAATGCGCCTGGATGACTTGTACCTTTGGTATCTGGGAGCCCCGACGCCATGCTACGTGGGTGCGTTGAAACTGGTTGCCGCTGGCAAGGGCGTCTCGCTCCACTACACCGAGGACTGGCTGGCCCATGGCTTCGCACTCAGTGAGGACTTGCCCCTGGTGGACAAAGAGTTTTTCCCGCCCGGGCGGCTGAGCGCCAACGCGCCCCGCGCAGTCGGTGCCGTGGATGACGCGCGCCCTAACCGTTGGGGAGAGAAAGTCATTCGTTTCATCGACAAACCGAAGCGCACGTCGTTGATGGAGCTGCTTTACTACGCGGGCGACGACCGCTTCGGTGCCTTAGGAGTCTCAACTTCGCCGACCACCTACCTCCCCCGAAAAGGCGGTCCCCTGCCACGGTTGGCGCAAGCCCAAGAACTTAGCGAGGTTGTGGCCAAGATTGAAGCTGGCGATGCATTGACGACGCTCGAAACCAAAATTATTGAAGGCGGTGGCAGCCCTTTAGGCGGCGCCAAACCCAAGGCGCTGATCGACATCGAGGGCGAGCAGTGGGTCATTAAGTTCTTCAACCACGAGTACGTCGACGCGCCACTCATCGAGCACGCGACCATGACCTTGGCAGCGCAGGCCGGCATCACCGTCGCTCAAACCCAGGTCATTCACCTGGTTGCGGCGAATGCCGTGGCGATTCGGCGATTCGACCGCGTGGACGGGCGGCGGATTCACAGCATTTCAGCGGGCACCGCTATCCGCGCAGCTACGCCAGCCGGCACCGAGCCAGAAATGGGCTACCCACAGCTCGCACGAATCTTGCGCAGAATCGGTGTCAGCCAAGGTGACGTGCATCTGGCCGATGCTCAAGAGCTCTTCCGCCGAATGGTGTTTAACATCCTGATGGACAACACCGACGACCACGAGAAGAACCACTCGCTCTTGGTTGTTGACCCCCGCGCCAATGGACGGCTCAGGCTGGCGCCAGCCTATGACGTACTACCCACAAACTCCGGCCAGGGCTTTCAAGAATTCATCTGTGGGGCGCACGGGCAAGAGTCCACGCTGGCCAATGCGATGTCTCAGTGCGATGCGTTTGGGTTTCAGCCAGCGCAGGCCGCTTCGCAAGTTGTACAAGTCATAGCGGTGGTGAACACTTGGCGTGCGCATTTCAAAACCATGGGCGTATCGAATAGCGACTTGGACAGTTTGGCAGAACGCCTGGATGGCAACGAACTGCTGAGCCAGCGACAAACGTTTGATGCTGGTCAGTACCAGGGCACACCGCCCAAACGAAAACCGTCAAGCCCATTTCGCAGGGCTTGACCCGGGGTTGACGTGTCTCTCAGCGGGGTCGTTCCACAGCCAATGGCTCGCCCACCTCACTCCACCGTCACACTCTTGGCGAGGTTACGCGGCTTGTCCACATCCGTTCCCCGCGCGCAAGCCGTGTGATAAGCCAGCAGTTGCAGCGGCACGACGTGCAGCAGCGGTGACAGAGCACCATAGTTTTCAGGCATGCGGATGACGTGCAGGCCTTCGCCGTTCTCAATTTGGCTGTCGGCATCGGCCAGCACGTAGAGCACGCCACCACGCGCGCGTACCTCGTGCAGATTGCTTTTGAGCTTTTCCAGCAAGGCGTCGTTCGGTGCCACGGTGACGACCGGCATGGCGCTGGTGACCAGGGCCAGCGGGCCGTGTTTGAGTTCACCTGCCGGGTAGGCCTCGGCGTGGATGTAGCTGATCTCTTTGAGCTTGAGCGCGCCTTCCATCGCGATGGGGTAGTGCAGACCACGGCCCAGGAACAGGGCGTTTTCCATGCGGGCAAAGTCATCGGCCCAGCTGATGATTTGTGGCTCCAGCGCCAGCACCGATTGCAAGGCCACGGGCAGGTGGCGCATGGACTTGATGTGGCGTGCTTCGATCTCGGCGGGTAAATGCCCCCGGCTCTTGGCCAGGGTTAGCGTGAGCAGGAACAGGCCTGCGAGTTGTGCAGTGAAGGCTTTGGTAGAGGCCACACCGATCTCCACACCCGCGCGGGTGACATAGGCCAGCTTGCATTCGCGCACCATGGCGCTGGTGGCTACGTTGCAAATCGTCAGGGTTTGGGTCATGCCCAGGCTTTGCGCGTGGCGCAGCGCTGCCAGGGTGTCGGCGGTTTCCCCCGACTGGGTGATGGTGACCACCAATGTTCTGGGGTTGGGCACGGAGTCGCGGTAGCGGTATTCGCTAGCCACTTCCACCTGCGTTGGGATGTGGGCGATGCTCTCTAGCCAGTACTTGGCGGTGCAGCCGCTGTAGTAGCTGGTGCCGCAGGCCAGGATGAGCACGGAGTCGATGTCTGCAAAGGTCTGCTTGGCCAGAGGACCAAACAGCTCAGGCACGATGGCCTCTACGCCGTCTAGCGTGTCGGAAATGGCACGTGGCTGCTCGAAAATTTCTTTTTGCATGTAGTGGCGGTATGGGCCCAGCTCAGCCGCGCCACTGTGCGCTTGCACGGTTTTGACCTCGCGCTGCACCGGCTGGTGATTGCGGTCGAAAATGCTGTAGCTACCCAAGCGGATGTCCACCAGATCACCTTCTTCCAGGTACACGATCTGATCCGTCACACCGGCCAGAGCCATGGCGTCACTGGCCAAGAAGGTCTCGGCACCACCGTTGCCCACGCCCAGAATCAACGGGGAGCCGGAGCGTGCGCCAATCACGCGCAGTGGCTCGTTGTGGTGAAACACGGCAATGGCGTAGGCCCCGTGCAACTGGGCGATGGCGGCTTTCACGGCCTGGAAGATGTCGCCCGCATACAGCGAATCCACCAGATGACAAATGACTTCGGTGTCGGTCTGACTGCTAAACACATAACCCTTGGCCTTGAGCGCGGCGCGCAGCTCGTCGTGGTTTTCAATGATGCCGTTGTGCACTAGGGCCACGCGGGCGGGCTGGTTTGCGGCATCAGCGCCGGGGCCGTGGCTGAAGTGCGGGTGTGCGTTGTGCACAGCGGGCGCGCCGTGGGTAGCCCAACGGGTATGGGCGATGCCCGTGTGACCTTCAAAGTGGCTCAGCGCTACCTGCTCGGCCAGCTCGGACACGCGTGAGGTGCTGCGCGCGCGCTTGAGCCCGCCGTCTGCATGCACCGCCACCCCGCACGAGTCGTAGCCCCGATACTCCAGGCGCTGCAAGCCCTGTACCAGCACCGGGACGATATTGCGATTTGAGACTGCGCCAACAATGCCACACATAAGAAAAGCTCCAGAGGTTTAAAGGGATGCGTGAAGGGTAGGGGGGGTCAGAGAGCTGACTCAGGGGGCTATGGTAGCGTGAAGCGAATCAGGCAACCTGCGTCCAGTTCAGATTGCGCCCAGAGCTCACCCTTATGGCGCTCGACCAGTTTGCGCGCCAGCGCTAAGCCAAGACCCAGCCCTTCAAATTCACTGGCAGGGTGTAAGCGTCGAAAAACACCGAACATTTGATCTGGGTTAGGTACATTGAAGCCCACGCCGTTGTCCTGAACGAAAAGCGCGCAATGCCCCGTTACGGGTTGTACTTGCCATCCAATCTGGATGACGGCTTTATCCTGAGTGCGTGTGAACTTGATCGCGTTGGACAGCAAATGGCTCCAGATTTGCTGAACCATGGCTGCATCGCCTTGCAGCTGCGGGAAGTCATCGGCCACTTGCCAGTCGATCTGGCGACCTGCTAACTCGTGGGCCAGCTTGGCCAGGGCCTGGGTAATCAGGGCGGACTGATCTAGCGGCACTTTTTTGGGGGTGATCCGGTCCAGCTTGGACAAGGCCACCAGGCCTTCCATCTGTTGACCCAGCAGCCGGGCCGCCTGGGTCACGGTGTCCAGGTACTGGGTGGCGTCGGCATTCAGGCTTGCACCCAGCTCCTCGCGCAGCAGGCCCGAATACGCCGTGATGTGACGCAAGTGAGCCCGTAAATCATGCGCCACGGCGTAGGTGAAAGCCTCCATCCCTGCACGGGCCTGCGCTAGCTCGGCCTGTAGCTGAGCCGGTGATAACGCCTCGGGGAGCGCCGATGATTGAGAGTCAGACATGCTCATGGCCAGCGTCTTGGCCTTATTTCTTTTTGGCCGGGCGCGCCCAGTTGGCCAGGCTCACCTGTTTGGCGCGTGCCACGGTCAACACGCCCGGGGCCGTGTTTTGGGTGATGGTGGAGCCCCCCCCCACGGTGCCACCTGCACCAATGGTGACGGGTGCGATCAGCACGCAGTTGCTGCCAATGTGAACATCATGCTCAATCACCGTCTTGTGCTTGTTGGCCCCGTCGTAATTGGCGGTAATGCTGCCCGCGCCAAAGTTGACGCGCTCGCCCAAGGCCGAGTCACCCACATAAGCCAGGTGATTGGCCTTGGCCCCATTGGCGAGTGTGGAATTTTTCACCTCGACAAAATTGCCAATGTGCACCTGCTCGCCCAGCTTGGCCCCTGGCCGCAAACGGGCAAACGGGCCGACCAACGCACCCGCACCCACCACGATCTGATCTTTGGCGCTGCTGCTGCCACCGTCGATATGGGTAAAGGGGTGAATCACCGCACCGGCCTCGATGCGGGCATGGGCGATGACGCATTGCGCGCCGATCTTCACGCCTTCACCCAGCACCACTTGGCCTTCAAAAATGCAGTTGATGTCGATCTCTACGTCTTGCCCGCAGGTCAGCTCACCACGCACATCAAAGCGGGCCGGGTCGGCCAAGCGCACACCTTGAACCATCAGCGCCTCAGCGCGGCGCAATTGGTGCGCGCGCTCCAGCTCGGCCAATTGCACCGGGCTGTTGATGCCAGCCACCTGCAGCGGGTCGCTGATTTTGTGGGCCACCACAGGCACGCCATCGGCCACGGCGAACTTGACCACATCGGTCAGGTAGAACTCGCCTTGGGCGTTTTTGTTGTCCAGCCGAGCCAGCCAGGGCTTGAGCAGCTTCGCGGGTACGGCCATGATGCCGCTGTACACCTCTTTGATGGCGTGCTGGGCGGGCGTAGCGTCTTTGTGCTCGACGATGGCTTGCACGCCGCCGGTGCTTGAGCGCACGATGCGGCCATAACCCGTGGGGTCGGCAAAGTCGATGGTCAGCAGGGCGAGTTGGCGTCCATCGCAGGCCGCAATCAGGTCACGCAAAGTGTCAGTCTGGGTCAGCGGCACATCACCCGACAAAATCACCACTACGCCGTCATCGGGCAGCACGGGCACGGTCTGCTGTACCGCGTGGCCGGTGCCGAGTTGCGGCTCCTGGCGCACAAATTCAAGGGTAAAACCAGCGGTATCGCCCGTAGAACGTGCGAGAGCTGCTTCAACTTCCATAGCACCGTGGCCGGTAATCACCACCACCCGCCGCGCCGCCAAGTCACCCGCACGGTCCACCACGTGCTGTAGCAACGCACGCCCGGCCAAACGGTGCAAGACCTTGGGCAGCTTGCTTTTCATGCGTGTGCCCTTGCCGGCGGCCATGATGACCACATCCAGCGGTGCTGCTTGTTTCACTTGATTCATGTTGTTCCTCATGGGTTGAGGGCAGTACTGCGTTACGCTCGCGCCTGCCCCACACTGTTTCATGCTTATTTTCATGCCTACATCTGCCCGCCTTTGGACGACGCTGAGTCGCATTATCAGCGCACTTTTACTCATCTTGTTGACGAGTTGCAGCGCTATCAAGCTGGGCTACAACAGCGCGCCGTCAATCACCTACTGGTGGCTGGATGGCTACCTTGACCTCAATGACGTGCAATCGCTCCAGGTACGCGACGGCTTGACTACGCTGCACACTTGGCACCGTAGTCAAGCGCTGCCCGTTTATGCAGAGGCACTGCTAAAAATACAGCGGCTTGCCCCTGGCAAAGTCAGCCCCGAACAACTGTGCGCCGTGGCTACCGAGGTGCGCGGCTTCATGCAGCAAATGGGCACACGCGCGGCAGAGCCACTGAGCGCTCTCACACCGACTTTGCGACCTGATCAACTCAAGTACCTGGCCCAGCAATTTGAAAAGAAGAATAAAAAATGGCGGACGCAATGGATAGACGTGACGCCCGAAGAGCTCAGCGCTTACCGCTTCCAACTGGCGGTAGACCGTACTGAAAACCTCTATGGACGCCTGCAAGAGCCGCAGCGCGCCGTGTTGCGCCAAAGCATAGCCAGCTCCAGCTTTGACGCCACCGCCAGCTACCGGGAAGTCCTGCGCCGCCAGCAAGATATCTTGCGTACCCTTGCCGAGCACAGCAACAAAGCAGATCGCCCCGCCCACGTGAAAGCGCAAGTGCAAGCCCTGATTGAGCGCAGCCTGAACTCCCCCGATGTGACCTACCGCAACCAGCAAGAGAAATTAATCACGGAGGGCTGCACGACCCTGGCCGCCCTGCACAACAGCACCAGCGCATCGCAGCGGCTGAAAGCAGTGGAAGTGCTGAAAGATTACGAGGCCGATGCGCGGATTTTGGCCGCGCAAAGATCATGAGGCTAAGTGCAAGCGCTCAGCGTGCCTTACGCCTGTAAAGCCTTCCACATCTCCTGGTCCCGCTTGGCCGTCCAGATGCGCGGGTTTTTGATGCCCTGCGCTTCGTCATAGGCACGGCTCACGTCGAAGGGCAGGCAGTGCTCGTAGATGAAGACGTGGCCGAAGACCGGGTCCATGCTTTTGCGGGTGTGGGCCATGGCAGCTTTGAGGTCCATGCCGTGTGCAGCGGCCTCTTGCCCGGCCTTGAACAGCAGCTCGACCCAGCGCTTGGTGTAGTCCAGCGCCTTATTGACGTTGGCACGGCCTATCATGGCTTCGCCCCGTCCCGGCACGATGGCCTCGGCCTTGAGCGCGCGCAGCGCTTCCAGCGTGGCGGGCCATTCGGCCAATTGCGCGTCGCCGGTATAGACCCCCGCCTCAAACTCCACCAGATCGCCTGAGAACAGTACTTTTTCGGCTTCCACCCAGGCGATGGTGTCACCGCGCGTGTGGCCGGGGCCGGGGCTCCAGATTTGCACCACCACACCGCCCAGGTTGATGAACAGCTTGCCGGGGGCTTCACCCTTGGCAGGGTTGCCGCCGCCAATCACCATGGACGGCCAAGTCAGGCCGGGCACACTCTCGGCGTTGCGAAACAGGCGCGGGAAACGCTCCATCTCGCTTTGCATGTCTTGTGCGCCGCGCTCGCGGATGAGCTCCAACGTGCCCTGGCTAGCTATTATTTCTGTAGCGCCTTCTGCTACATAGGCGCTGGCCCCGAGCACGCGCACGGCGTGGTAGTGGGTGAGCAGAACGTACTTGATGGGCTTGTCGCTGATGGTTCGGATTTTTTTAATCAAGTCACGCGCCATGACGGGCGTGGCGGTGGCGTCGCTGACCATGATGCAGTGGTCACCAATGATGACGCCGGAGTTGGGGTCGCCCTCGGTGGTGTAGGCCCAGCAGTGTTGGCTGAGCTGTGTGAAGGTGGTCTTCTTCTCCGTCAAATCGGCTTGGGAGGCAAAGGCTTTGGTCGCTTTGGAGGCTTGGGCGGTGGTCATCGTGAGTTCCTTGGGGGTCGCGTGGATCAGAAGGGCCAGACCACCCCGTTGTCGTTCAGGATGGTATCTAGCGGCAGGTCGTGGGGTTCGGGCTCGAAGTCGTCCAGAAAGCCGTTGGTGAAGCCCAGGCCCACGGTAAACGGGTGCGGTTGCAGCGTGGCCAGGGTGCGGTCATAAAAACCGCCGCCGTAACCCAGCCGGTGGCCGCCGGGGCCGTAGCCCACGCAGGGGACGAACAGCACCGTGGGCACGATGACTTCCGTGTCTTTGGGCTTGGGGATGCCGTAGGCGTCTTCTTCCATCGGGCAGCCCGGGTACCAGGCGTGAAAGGTCAAAGTCTTGTGCTCTTTATTGACCACCGGCAAGCCGATGCGACGCGGCTCGGGCTGGTCGATCAACTCGCCGTCTTCCTTCCAGCGGTGCAGGGCGGGCAGCGGGTCAAACTCGCCATGGATGGGCCAGTAAGCCCCGATCACCACGTCAGGGCGATTGACCAGCCAGATGCGCATGACTTGTTGTAATTGGGCAATGCGCAGTAGGCGATCGGGCAGGTTAAGGCGTTGCGCAATCAGGTCCTTGCGAAGGGCTTTTTTTGCGAGTGCTTTTTTTTCTTCAGAAGTGTCCATAATTCCCCTATGCAGTTTCACCCTATTTTCGCCCCACTGGCCTCCTTGGCCCTCTTGATCAGCCTGATGTTGCCACAGCTTGGCTTGGCCGCGACCAAAGCCGCAGGCATCACACCTGATGACGAGGTTATTCTGGAGATGAACCAGGCATTTAAGCGCGGTGACCGCAAGCGCCTGAGTGCTCTGCTGCCACAGACGCAAAACAACGTGCTCGCCCCCTGGGCCGCCTATTGGGAACTCAGCACCCGACTGGACACTGCATCTACACAAGAAACGCAAGATTTTTTAAACCGTTTTGCGGGCACTTACCAAGAAGACAGGCTACGCAACGATTGGCTCCTACAACTGGGGCGGCAGCGTGACTGGGCGACCTTCGCCGCCGAGTACCCTAAATACCGCATGAACGATGACAAGGCCGTTCGCTGCTATGCTTTGTTGAGCGAGGCGAATACGGGTAACGCAAGCAGCAACACAGCAGCGGAAATCCAATCACTCTGGCTGGCCCAAAAAGAAGCCGACGATGGCTGTGCCGCCGCCGCTGACGCGCTACTCAAGGCCGGCAAGCTGGCCCCACTGGTGGCGTGGCAGCGTGCCCGGCTTGGCTTTGAGAATGAGCGCTCACGCATTGCCACGCAAGCGGTGGGCTTGCTCAACCCGGACTGGGTGGCCAGCGTGGCCGCCATCTACCTGAACCCCGCCCGATATTTAGACGAAAAAATCACCGCGCTACGCCCGCGCACCAAAGAGTTGGTTACGTTGGCGTTGATCCGCTTGGCCTCTTTGGACTTGGAGGCGGCCGCCAAAGAAATCAATAAGCTGCGCTGGAAAGCTCAACTCACCGACGAAGAGCGCTCTTGGGTCTGGGGCGTGATTGGCAAACGCGCGGCTCTGCGCCGTGCTGACGAAACCCTGAGCTACTTTACCCAGGGGCAAGACGCCTTCATGCACAGCGACCACCTGGCCTGGAAGGTGCGCGCCGCCCTGCGCGCCGGTGCCTGGCAGCAGGTGCACAGCGCGATTGTCGCCATGCCTGAGGCACAAGCCCAAGACCCAACCTGGATCTATTGGCGTGCCCGGGCCTTGCTCGCGCTCAAGTCACCCGCTGCGGCTACCCAAGCCCAGGCTTTTTACCAATCCATTGCGTCCAGCAAAGGTTTTTACGAACAGCTTGCGCAAGAGGAACTTGGCCGCCCCTTGAGCCTGCCGTCAACGCCTGAGCCGCTGACCAGCGCCGAGAAAGAAACCGCGCTGAACAATCCCGGCCTGCGCCGCTCGCTCGCCGCCATCGACATCGGCCTGCGCAGCGAAGGCGTGCGTGAATGGAACTACACCGTTAGCCTGCACCAGCGCGGCGGTATGTCCGACCGCGAGCTGCTGGCCGCTGCCCAAATGGCGTGCGACTTGCAGGTGTGGGACCGCTGCATCAACACCAGTGAGCGCACCAAAACCGTGGTGGACGTCACCCAGCGCTTTCCCATGCCATATCGCCAAGATGTGGTGCAACGGGCGGGCCAGATCGGCCTAGACCCGGCCTATGTTTATGGCCTGATCCGCCAAGAAAGCCGCTTTGTGATGGATGCCAAATCCAGCGTGGGCGCCGCGGGCCTGATGCAGGTCATGCCCGCCACAGCGCGCTGGACGGCCAAGAAGATCGGCCTGACCGACTTCAAACCGCACCAAATCACTGAACGCGACACCAACATCGCCATTGGCACTGGCTACCTCAAGCTGGTGCTCGACAGCTTTGACGGCTCCATGCCGCTGGCCGCCGCCGCCTACAACGCAGGCCCCAGTCGCTCACGCAATTGGCGCGGCCAAGACGGCGCGCCCACGCTAGAGGCCGCCATCTGGGCCGAGAACGTGCCCTTTAACGAGACCCGTGACTACGTGAAAAAAGTGCTCTCCAACACCACCAACTACGCCACGCTCATCAGCGGCCAACCCCAGTCGCTCAAAGCGCGCCTGGGCATGGTCGGACCCGTAACGTCATCAAGCCCAGCCAGAACCGTGCTGGCCGAGGAACTGCCATGAAACGCGTACTGATATTGGGTGGCGGTGGTTTTGTCGGCAGCCATGTCTGCAATAAACTGGCAGCCCTACATTGGCGCACCACACTACCCACACGGCATCAAACACATGCTCGTCATCTGCAACACCTGCCCCAAGTGGACGTCGTGCAGGCTGATGTGCATGACCCAGCAGTGTTGCATGCCCTTGTGGCCGGGCATGACGCGGTGATTAACTTAGTAGCTATTCTGCACGGTGACGCTGCGGCTTTTGAGCGGACTCACGTGGCGTTGGTCAAAGCCCTGGCGCAGGCCTGTCTGGACGCGGGCGTGAGCCGATTGGTGCACGTCAGCGCCTTGGGGGCCGACGACCAAGCGCCTGAGAAAGCCCCCTCGATGCACCTGCGCAGCAAGTCGCAGGGCGAGGCTGTGCTCAAACAAGCGGCCGCTGAGGGCCTGCAACTCACCCTGCTGCGCCCTAGCGTGATTTTTGGCGCGCAGGACAAGTTTCTCAATCTGTTCGCCCGCCTGCAAAAGATTTTCCCCGTCATCCCACTGGCGGGTGCGCAGGCGCAGTTTCAGCCGGTATGGGTCGAAGACGTGGCGCAAGCCATCGTCCACTGCCTGGAGACGCCCCGTACGGCAGGGCACACCTATGAGCTGTGCGGCCCGCAGGTCTTCACACTCAAAACACTGGTGGCCTTGGCGGGTGCCTACAGCGGCGTTCGAGGGGGTCGGGGGCGGCCTGTCCTGGCCCTGCCTGAAACGCTGGGCCGCCTGCAAGCCCGGCTGATGGCTTGGCTACCCGGCCCGACGCTCATGAGCCTGGACAACATGGACTCGATGCGCGTGGACAACGTGGCCAGCGAACACGGTCTGGGGCTCAAGGCCTTGGGCATCACGCCCGCTTCGCTGGGTGCGATTGGCCCGACCTATCTGGCGCCGCTGGGGCAGCAAGACCTGTGTCTGGCGCTGCGTCGCCACTGGCACAGCGACTGAATCCATCCCTCAACGGCCCAGCATGCAAATTTATCTGGTCGGCGGTGCAGTGCGCGACGCCTTACTGGGCTTGCCCGTCAAAGACCGCGACTGGGTGGTGGTGGGCAGCACGCCTGAGGCCATGAGTGCGCAGGGCTTTGTACCCGTGGGGCGCGACTTCCCCGTCTTCCTTCACCCTCAGACCCATGAGGAGTACGCGCTGGCCCGCACCGAGCGCAAAACTGCACGCGGCTACCGTGGCTTTGCCATCCACACCTCGCCCGAAGTGACGCTGGAAGAAGACCTGGCGCGGCGCGATATTACTATCAATTCGATAGCTGCCTACGCAAATTCTGAAAGCGCTACAAGCCAATTTAATATTAAAAATACCCCGCTGATTGACCCCTACCACGGCCAGCAAGACATTGCCAAGCGCGTGTTTCGCCACGTCACCCCGGCATTCCGCGAAGACCCGGTGCGCATCCTGCGCGTGGCGCGCCTCGCCGCCCGCTTCACCGACTTCACCGTCGCCACTGAAACTATGGCGCTGATGCGTGAGATGGTGGCAGACAGCGAGGTGGACCACCTCGTGCCCGAGCGCGTGTGGCAAGAGCTGAGCCGTGGCCTGATGGAAGCCCAGCCTTCAAGAATGTTTGACGTGCTGCGCGACTGCGGAGCGTTGAGACGCCTGCTGCCCGAGGTGGACCGCCTGTGGGGCGTGCCGCAAAGCGCCGAGCACCACCCCGAGATCGACACCGGTGTGCACCTGATGCTGGTGCTGGACATGGCCGCGCAATTGGGTGCACCGCTGCCCGTGCGCTTTGCCTGCCTGGGCCACGACCTGGGCAAGGGCACCACACCTGCCGACTTGCTGCCCCGCCACATCGGCCACGAAGAGCGCAGCGCACGCCTGCTCAAGGGCGTGTGCGATCGCCTGCGTGTGCCGGTGGATTGCCGCGAGCTGGCCGACGTGGTGGCGCGCGAACACGGCAACATCCACCGCAGCGGCTCGCTGCATGCCACCGCTAACGCGGCGGCTTTGGTGCGCCTGCTAGAGCGCTGCGACGCCATTCGCAAACCGCAGCGCTTTGCCCAAGTGCTGCTGGCCTGCGAGTGCGACGCCAGAGGCCGCCTGGGCTTTGCCGACGCGCCCTACCCGCAGCGCCCACGCCTGCAAGCGGTGCTGAATGTCGTGCTGGGCGTTGCTACTAATTCAATAGCTGCTCATGCACTTGAAATGGGCGTTACAGGCCTAAAGGTGGGTCAAATGATTCAGACGGCACGAGTGGCGGCTGTGGCGCAATCCCTGCACACCACGACTTCACCAGGAGACACAGAATGACCCAAGAATTTGCCGGAAAAGTTGTCGTCATCACCGGTGGTAGCCGGGGCATTGGCCAGGCCAATCTGGACGCGGCGGCGCAGGCGATTGCAGCAACGGGTGCACTCACACCCAGCGTCTGCGCTGCCGATCTAGCCCATGCTCAGCAGCGCGCAGGGCCATGTAGTCAACATCATTGAAATCTTTGAACAGCGCGCCGCAAGCAGTAGCAAGTCGGTAGACGAAGAGCGCACCGCACAAGTCACCCGCGATGGCCTAGCCCGCCTGGGTCAACCCGAAGATGTGGCTGCGCTGGCCTTATTCCTGTGCGGCGAGGGTGCACGCCACATTCAGGGCACTGCGATTGCGGTGGATGGGGGCGGTACGGCGGGCTTGTACTGAGGGCATGCCCTCGGTGTGATTGAACACTTCTTCAGAAGGTTTGATTCTTAACCTCAAATCAACTTTGAAACCCCACTTGCCACCAAACTCAAAATGATGGTGGTGGTGAGGGGTAAAAAAAACTCTCGCCCAAACAGGGTGAAGCGCAGGTCACCGGGCAACTTACCGAAACCGAGTTTCTTGAACCATGGGGTGAAAGCGCTGATCAACAGCAGCGCGAAGAAGATGACGATGAGCCAGCGGATCATGGGGTCAAGCCTGTGCAGTGGTTCATGGCTCAGAGTCTGTGGGTGCGGTCGCCCTGGGCGAAGCCGATGGCCTCCCACGGTTCGCCTTTGTAGAAACCGATGACTTTGAACAACTCGCCCATTTCGTGCTCCAAGATGAGTTTTTGCGCGTTCACGCGTTCTTGCAAATCAGCCTGAGCCAAGAGGTCGAGCAGGCCGCTGTTCATCAAAAACCGGGCTTGCGTGCAGTAGCCCAGAACCTCCAGCCCCGCGTCTTGCCCGGCCAGTGCGATACCGGTGAAGTTGACGTGGGCGGTGATGTCTTTGAGGCCCACATCCGCTAGCGGGTCGGGGTCGGCCAGGTGCGCGCGGTGGCACATCACTGTGCCCATGTGGCGCTGCGGGTGGTAGTACTCACTCTCGGGGAAGCCGTAGTCGATGAAAAAGGCCGCCCCTTGCACCAACCGGTCGGCCAGGGTGCGGATGAAGGCCTCGCCTTGCGGGTGGATTTCGGTCAGGTAGTCGTGCGGGCCTTCTATTTCAAGCGGGGGGCGCAGGTCGGTGGGGCGGTCTTCCCAGGTGAAGTGCCGTTCGGATTGAGCCTGTTGAAGACGGTCGTTCTCAATATTTGAGAACCCTTCGACAAGCTCAGGGCGAACGGTGGTTTGCGGTATTTCCTGAACGCTTACCCCACGCTCATGCCACACGCCCTGAACGCGCGCCAGCAGCTTGACCGGCATAGCGTCTAACACTTCATTGCCCAGCACCACGCCGCGCATCTCAGGGGGCAACGCATCTACCCAACGCACCTTGTCGCCAAACTTGTGTAGCAAAGCTTGTTGCCTCAAGCGCAGGGAGCCGGAGAGATCAACGATGGTGTAGCGCTCGACCTGATCGCCTAAGGCCTCCAGCACGTGCAGCGCCAATGCGCCGGAGCCCGCGCCAAACTCCCACACCTCGCTCGTTTGCGTCACCTGCAAAGCCTGCGCCACCTGCCGCGCCAGCGTGCGGCCAAACAAGGGCGTCATCTCAGGTGCAGTCACAAAATCACTGCCCGAAGCGGGCATAGTGCCGATCTTGCGCGAGTCGTTGGCGTAGTAACCCAGACCGGAGGTGTACAGGGCCTGGGTCATGAATTGGTCGAAGGCGAGCCAGCCCTCTGAAGTGCGAATAGCCTGCGCGATGCGCTGGGCAAGCTCGGTCGTTAAACTCTCGGGTGTTGTCATAGCCCCCAGATTGTCCTTCAATGCCTCCCCCCACCTCGCCCCGTACGGTTTTGGTCACCGGCTCAGCCAAGCGCTTGGGCCGCGAGATCGCGCTCACACTCGCACGCGCGGGCTGGCAGGTTGCAATTCATTACCGAGGGTCGCCTGAAGATGCTATTAAAACAGTAGCTTCTTGTGCAAATTCTCAAAGGGCTAGCGCTACTTTTGATGCTGATTTCATGGATGAATCGGCAGTGCGTGGCCTGCTGCCCCGGGTGATCGCCCATTTCGGTCAGGTGGATGCAGTGGTGAACTGCGCCGCATTGTTTGAACATGACACGGCGGCCAGCTTCAGCTTCTCGGCCATGGAGCAGCATTTGCGCTGTAACACGGGGGCCGCCATCCTGCTTGCCCAAGCTTTGCACGAGCATCTGGCCCAGCGCGCCACACCGAACGAGCCGCTGCATGGGCATGGCGTGGTCGTCAACCTGTTGGATCAAAAGCTGTGGAACTTGAACCCCGATTTCTTCAGCTACACCCTCTCCAAAGCCGCCATGGAATCGGCCAACACCATGTTGGCCATGGCCCTGGCCCCCTTGGTTCGCGTAGTGGGCGTGGCACCCGGCCTGACCATCACAAGCCCGCTGCTGACACAGGAAAAATTCGAAGCCCTACACAAGCTCTCGCCACTAGGTAGATCCTCAACGCCCGAGGATGTTGCGATGACGGTTAAATTTGCGATGGAGAACACCTCCATCACCGGCACCACGCTGCTCGTCGATGGTGGACAACACCTGATGAAGTTCGCGCGTGATTTTTCGATGATGTAAGGACAGGTATGCTTACCAAAGGCACTCAAAAACTGACGCTAACCGGACTACGATTCGATGCGAACTTGGGTATTCTGGATCACGAGATCAGCAAACCCCAACCGATCTCCGTCGATGTCGAACTTAATCAAGGCTCACAACCACTGCAACCTGAAGACGACCATATTCAGAGCGTTCTCGATTACAGAAAAGTCTATGAAATAGTGATCGACGAATGCACCGAAAAGCACGTTAATTTATTGGAAAGCCTCACGGGAAAGCTTTGCAAACGGCTGATGGGACTACCCGGGGTTTTAGGCGTTCGCGCCAAGA
>JANXSU010000129.1 GCA_025356545.1 Comamonadaceae bacterium | reverse complement strand
TCATGATGAAGTCGTCAGGATGTTGGGCTTCAATGCCGTGCTGAGCCATCACCTTTGCCGGAAAATCTTTCAGATTAGCGGTCACGATGGCATCCGCATGACCAACAATGGCTGCTGCCAAAACATGACGATCATCAGCATCCGGCAAGGCAAGACCGTCAATCAAGTAGTCATAACCCTCCACCAGACAGTCCGGCACCGCTGCGTTGACCTGTTCCAGTAAGAGACCAATCTTGGATTCGATATCCGGCCTATTTTTAACCAGGTTGCGAGTCCACTCATCGTTAATGCGTGCTGTCCAACGTGCGTGGTACAGACCCGCCACAGCCAAGTTGAGCAAAATGTCGCGCAGCAAATTGGGATACAGCACATTGGCATCCAAAACTGCTGTGTAACGCGACGAGCCTGCCATCAGTACAGCCCCAGCTCCTGTGAAAGATCGGTCAGACGCTGCAAAGCGTCCTCAGACTTCTGCCGCAACTGTTGCTGGAACTGCACCAGATCTTGAAACTCAACCCGGCGATGGCGCCCTACCCTGCGGCACTTCAAAGAGCCCTCTTCGATCAGCTTAACCACATAGGGGCGTGACACATTCAAAAAGCTAGCCGCTTCCTGTGTGGACAATTCATGGTTCTGCCGAATGATCATCACCGGCTGTTGCTGGCCCATGAGGCCAAGCAAATGGGCAATCGCCCGTAATGCCTGCGGTGGCAGCTCAATGGTGGGAGCGCCTTGCGGATCGCGCCCCTCTTCAACCAGGACAATTTTTGGCGCGCGCGAATGGTCCAATGCCGCCATGATGCAGCGTTGTGCGACCTTGGCCATCTCAGCCTCCTGCGCATTGCTCACCGGCTCTAGAACACTTTCGTTTGCCATTTCCACCACCTTTGTTTCTGAATGGGGCGGCATCTGCCACCTCAAACCACTGCTGTCACAAACGTGAGTATAGCCATTTTAGATATCTAACGAAACCAACGAATAATTGACGTTATAGCGCTATGGCTTTATGATGCCATAACGTCACAACTTTATAACGTCATGAAAATTGTTGCATTCATGGGCCAGAAAGGCGGCACCGGCAAGACCACGCTGGCGGTACATACCGCTGTTGCGGCAGGCCAGGACGGGCACAAAGTGGTCTTGATCGATACCGACCCCCAGCAGTCCGCAACCTTTTGGGGGGACAACCGCAAGCTGGAGACCCCCATCGTGGCCACCGCCACACCAGGCCAGCTCCCCGAGGTACTTGCTGCCGCAAAAGCAGAAGGCATCACTTTGGTGGTTCTGGACAGCGCCCCCCATTCATCCCCCAACGCCTCAGAGGTGGCCAGGCTGGCTGACTTCATCGTCATCCCAACCCGAGCATCCGCATTTGACTTGGCAGCAGCGGAAAGCACCGTCAAGATCGTCAAGGCCAGCAACAAGCCATTTGGTTTTGTCCTCAATGCCATTGACCAAAAGGTGGCGGAGTCAGGCGAGGCCTTGGATTTTCTTAACAACCAGTACGGAGGCTCTGTTGCTCCGTACAAGGTTGGCAACCGAATTGCATTTGCGCGGTCGATCGCAACCGGCCAAGGGGCCACTGAATTCGACGCCAGCGAAGGCAAGGCGCGCGGGGAGATCAAACTTTTGTGGAGATGGATCAAGGAAAACATATGAGCAAAATTACCGGACTCGCAAG
This sequence comes from Comamonadaceae bacterium, assembly GCA_025356545.1. Classification (GTDB taxonomy): domain Bacteria; phylum Pseudomonadota; class Gammaproteobacteria; order Burkholderiales; family Burkholderiaceae_C; genus CANCDA01. The sequence goes on along the minus strand of JANXSU010000129.1, from coordinate 620 downwards.
CTTTACTAAGCGCGGCCAGCAAGCCGCGCCAGTAGAGGCCTCTCCTGCCGTGGAAGCGACAGTAGCCGCCGCCTCTGCCAAACAACCCCATGCCAGAGCCCGCGCCCAAAAAGCCGTCGTGGCCATGTCTTTTCGGATCACCCGGCAGGACTGGGAACGTGTGCACCAGCTCGCCATCACCGAGGGCGTGAGCATCAACACGCTGACACTGCGTGGTCTTTCCAAGCTCTTTGAAGAGCGTGGACTACCGGGTATGACCATTAATTAACGCCATGACGCCATAACGTTATGGCGTCATGCCACCAAACGCCAATCCATTGCCCATCAACCTCGAATCGCTCTCTCTGGAGACCTTGGAGCGACTTCAAAAGGAAGTTGAAGACCGCAAGAAAGTCCTTCAGGCAAAGAAGCGGCCTGGGCGCAAGCCCACCAGGCGACCTGAGCAATGACCGCCTGCGCACCTTGGTTGAGGCTCACCTGGCCATTGAAGCGCAGGAGGCTGCAGAAGCTGGGAGGCTGGTGCTACATGGCCCGCGCGCTGACCCTGGCCACCATGCCCCACTCCAAACAGGAGGGCAACGAGTTCCACCGCAAGAACGGAGCGTTCTCGATGTCCATGC
>JANXSU010000126.1 GCA_025356545.1 Comamonadaceae bacterium | reverse complement strand
CAACTTTGAGCGCCCGTGAAGCGTCAGCGCTGCTCAAGTCAGCCAGGGTCAAGGCCTGAGCCTTGCCGTGAACGGCAGCGAGCAGCGTCAACAACGTGGGCATGCAAACCGAATTAAACTCTCGACGATCCATGAAAGCACCTCTGATATGAAACGAATTCTGTATCTTGCCTCAATATTTGCCGCGGCGGCGGTAGGCTGGATGCTTTTCCTGCCCGCTGGCGGCACGACGGCGCCTGAAACCACGTTTGTGCTGCTGGACGGCAGCCAAAAGCGCACGTCTGATTTCAAAGGCAAGGTCACACTGGTCAACTTTTGGGCCACCAGTTGCACCACCTGTGTGGCTGAAATGCCCCGAGTGATTGACACCTTCAACAAATACCAGGCGCGTGGTTTTGACACTGTTGCCGTCGCCATGAGCTACGACCCACCCAGTTATGTCGTTAATTTTTCTGAGACCCGCAAGCTCCCTTTTAAGGTGGCGATTGACAACACCGGGGCTGTAGCCAAGGCTTGGGGTGACGTGCGCTTGACGCCAACGACCTATGTCGTCAACAAGCAGGGAGATATTGTTAAACGCTATATTGGGGAGCCTGATTTTGCGGAACTACATCACTTGATTGAGACACTGCTGGACCAGTCTTGAGTCCTGTACATGTCAAAAAAAACGGTGATTGATGCACCGTTTTTTCACTCAATTCACTTCTTTTGATAAGCGTCGTGACAAGCCTTGCACGAGCCGCCAACAGCACCAACAGCTGCCTTGATACTGTCAATGTTGCCTGTTTTTGCCACCACCGAAAGTTTTGCCATCTCACCCATCATTTTCTCGGATGCTTCTTTGAACTTGGCGTGCTCTGTCCAAATTTCCGGTTTGGCACGAGTTTCGCCCTGATCGCTACCCTCAACAAATGCAGCCCACGGCAACTTGGACATGCTCTCTGCAATCGCAGCATTCTCTACTATGACCTTGGCGTCAAAAGGCACGCGGCCATTGGCCATAGCACCCACTCGTCCAAAGTGTTGTTGCATCACGAACAATGCGCTTTTTCGGTATTTAATGGCATCTTCGGGCTTAGCAAACTGAGCGCTTGCCGTGCTGCTGAACACTAATGCTGACGCAACTAAAACAAAAGAACTAATGACTTTCATGGTTTCCTTTTTCAAAAAATAGTGACTGGACTGGTACTGAGTGTAGTAGCTGCGGTAAAGTTCTTCTTATTTTTTGAGGCTAGGGAAATCACCTAGCTTTTTCTATTTTTCTAAATTTAAACAGGAGCTCTAGGTGAAACACACGATCAGGGTATGGGATTTACCAACACGTATTTTTCACTGGTTATTAGCCATTGGTGTTGTCGCCTTGTTTGTCACCAGCAAGATCGGTGGTGATGCCATGAAATTTCATTTCCTACTGGGCTACTATGTTCTGGTTTTGCTCCTGTTTCGCCTAATATGGGGAATCGTAGGAGGTCATTGGTCCCGTTTTTCTGTTTTTCATTTCTCTCCCTCAAAGCTCATACGCTATTTGCGAGGCAATGCCGACCCCGCCTTATTGGTTGGTCATAACCCACTAGGATCGCTCTCGGTTGTCGCCATGCTATTGTTCTTACTCCTTCAAGTCGGAACGGGTTTATTCAGTGATGACGAGATCGCAGCTAGCGGTCCATTCACTTCGATGGTTTCTAGCGCACTTGTTACTCAAGCAACCACTTATCACGCAGCCATTGGCCAATTTATTTTGATCGTTTTGGTGGCCGTTCATGTCATCGCTATTCTGGTTTATTTGCTTCACAAGCGTGAAAATCTCATACGCCCCATGCTTATCGGTGACAAGGAGGTGAGCCAGCCGATGATTTCAAGTACTGACAACACGGGAAGTCGCTTGCGTGCAGCCGTCATTGGCATCATCTGTATTGGCGTGGTTGTTTGGATACTCCGGTTTGCCCCTTAAAAATGGGCATCTCAATGTGTTTCACCTAGCGAGAACTGGTGGCCTTGTAAAGACTCATAACCTTTTCACTGGTAATCGCTAAATCCTGTTCCCGAGATTCAGGTGAAGGGTGGGTGCTTAGGAATTCAGGTTGCCGCCCCCCACCCTGGCGGTTCATTTTTTGCCACAAACTGATCGCGGCGCGTGGATCATATCCAGCTCTAGCAGCCAATTCAACGCCCATCTCATCCGCCTCAGTTTCAGCTTGACGACTACGCGGCAGGCCGAGGGTCACATTGCTGACCATGTCGCCGAGCTGTCCCAAAGCCTGAATGCCAGTGACAGCCGACAGCAAAATACCCGGTAATTGTGTGGCGTACTGGAGTGATACCTGTTCACGTACATGCTCACGCAAGGCATGGGAGATTTCATGCCCCATCACAGCAGCCAGTTCACTGTCTGTTAACTGTAGCTTGTTGATGATTCCGGAATAAATCCCGATCTTGCCACCGGCCATGCAAAAGGCATTCACTTGATCACTTTGGAGAACATTGACTTCCCAGTGCCAGCGACTGGCGTCTTCTCGAAAGATCCGGGTTTGCGCGATCAGTCTGCGGGTAATTTCTTGTACGCGTGCGTTCATGATGGCATCACGATTCAGTTGGCTTTTGGCACCTGCCTCTTTCACCAGTTTGCTGTATGCCTGGGCTGACGCGGTACTGATTTGCTGATCGCTCACCATCATGTTTTGGGTGCGCGTGATGCCAACTACACCTGGCTGAGTGGTCTGTACTGTTTGGCAGCCTACGCCGAACAGGCTGATGCTCAATGCCAATACAAGTCGGTAGCGCGAGATTAATTTGAGCGCCATAAGACACCTCCATTACAAAATGCGATTGAGGATTAACGAGCTAATAAGCACCAATTCAAACACAACAGGGCTGCGGTCTTTCGACAGCAGCCCTGCGCATTAGAATGCTTGAGGGATTACAGAGTAGCTGTCGTCGCTTGGGACAACAGTGTTGCTGCGTCACTGACTTCAAACTTGCCAGGGCCTTCATTGTTCAGTGCGACCACAGTACCATTTTTGATGAGCATCGAATAACGGTTGCTGCGCAAGCCCATGCCGCGTGCAGTCAAGTCCAGGGTCAAGCCGGTCGCTTTCGTGAAATCGGCACTGCCATCGCCCAGCATGCGAACTTTACCTGCAGTGTTCTGGTCGCGCGCCCAAGCGCCCATAACAAAGGCGTCATTCACGCTGACACACCAGATCTCATCCACACCCGCCGCTTTGAGTTCGTCAAACTTCGCAATGTACCCAGGCACATGCTTGGCCGAACAGGTAGGAGTGAAAGCACCGGGTAAGGCAAACAGGGCGATCGTCTTGCCGCTGGTTGCTTTTGCAACATCTACAGCATTGGGGCCAATGCTGCAGCCCTCGCCCTCAACTTCAGAGTATTCCATCAACGTGCCTGCGGGCAGCTTGTCACCAACTTTGATCATTTTCTATCCTTGGTTAAAAATTATTTTCTAATGAAAAACGGCCCACATTGTGAGCCGTTTTGAGAAACCTTGCTGGTTAGACTGATAACAGCTTAGGCAGCAGCAGCCTTCTCAACCAGACGGGTCGCAACCCAGTTCTTGGTTTTGGAGATGGGGCGGCTTTCGGTAATTTCGATGACATCACCCAGCTTGTACTCACCCTTTTCATCATGGGCGTGGTACTTGCTGGATTTGCCGACGATTTTTCCGTAGAGTTCGTGTTTCACACGACGCTCAATCAACACCGTGACCGTTTTGGCCCGTTTGTCGCTAACGACCTTGCCAATCAAGGTGCGCTTGAGGGATGTTTTAGCTTCCGTCATTCAGAGCTCCTTATTTGGCGGTTTTGTCAGCGCTTTGCTTCTCGACAAGAATGGTCTTGGCGCGAGCAATATCACGGCGCGTTGAGCGCAGCGTAGCGGTGTTGTTGAGTTGTTGCGTGGCTTTTTGCATGCGCAGACCAAAGTGGGCTTTTTGCAAAGCTTTCACTTCGGCTTGCACACCGGCAACATCTTTTTGGCGCAGTTCAGTAGTGTTCATTTCATCTTCTCCTGATTACTGGCCAATCATGCGGGCCACAAACGTGGTACGCAGAGGCAACTTGGCAGCGGCCAAACGGAAGGCTTCGCGAGCGAGTTCTTCTGGGACGCCAACAATTTCAAACACGATTTTGCCGGGCTGAATTTCAGCCACGTAGTACTCAGGATTACCCTTGCCGTTACCCATACGAACTTCAGCAGGTTTCTGTGAAATTGGTTTGTCAGGGAAGACGCGGATCCAAATACGACCACCACGTTTGACGTGACGCGAAATCGCACGACGTGCCGATTCGATTTGACGCGCGGTAAGGCGGCCACGATCGGTACATTTCAGGCCGAAGTCACCAAAGGCGACCGAGCTGCCACGAGTGGCAACGCCGGTGTTACGGCCTTTTTGTTCCTTGCGGTATTTTCTACGAGCAGGTTGCAGCATCTTTATTCTCCTTTGACACCGTCAGCTGCTGCAGCTGGCGCGGCTACCTTGCGGACGCGCTTAACGGTGGTTTTGGTAGCGTCGGCACCAGTGGCCTCGGCGGGTTTGTCGCTGCCATCAGCGGGGGCGGCATTGCCACCCTCAGGACGACGAGCACCACGGGCTGCGGGACGATCAGCACCTGGGCGGGCACCGCCACGGTCATCACGACGCGGGCCACGAGGGCGACGCTCTTCTTCTGCACGCGGCTCTACGACGGCGGGCAGGTCATTACGACCCAGCGTATCGCCTTTGTAGACCCAGACCTTCACGCCGATCACACCGTAGGTGGTCTTGGCTTCTGAAGTTCCGTAGTCAATGTCCGCACGCAGAGTGTGAAGTGGCACGCGACCTTCACGGTACCACTCGCAGCGGGCGATCTCGATACCGTTCAGGCGGCCAGACGACATGATCTTGATGCCCAGGGCACCCAGACGCATGGCGTTTTGCATGGCACGCTTCATAGCACGGCGGAACATGATCCGCTTCTCAAGCTGCTGCGTGATGCTGTCAGCGATCAATTTGGCATCGATTTCTGGCTTGCGCACTTCTTCGATGTTGACAGCGACCGGCACATTCAGCATCTTGCCGAGTTCACGCTTGAGGTTCTCGATGTCTTCGCCTTTTTTGCCGATCACCACGCCCGGACGTGCCGAGAAGATGGTGATGCGGGCATTTTTAGCGGGACGCTCGATCAGAACGCGCGACACGGAAGCATTTTTCAGCTTGGCTTTGAGGTACTCACGCACCTTGATGTCTTCGGCCAGCATGCCAGCGAAGTCACGATTACTGGCGTACCAACGTGAGGACCAGTTACGGCTGATCGCAAGGCGAAAGCCGGTTGGGTTGATTTTTTGTCCCATAGTTTCCTGGCCTCTTTCAGTTACCAACCGTCACGTACACATGGCACGTGGGTTTTCTGATTTGGTTGCCGCGGCCTTTAGCGCGGGCCGTAAAGCGCCTGAGCGATGCACCTTGTTCAACGAAAATGGTTTTCACCTTCAATTCATCGATATCTGCACCGTCATTGTGTTCAGCGTTGGCAATGGCCGACTCCAGAACCTTCTTGATGATCACCGCAGCTTTTTTCTGAGTGAACTGCAAAATGTTCAAGGCTTGATCGACCTTCTTGCCGCGAATCAAATCCGCGACCAGACGGCCCTTGTCAACCGACAAACGAACGCCACGAAGGGTTGCACGTGTTTCCATGGTCAATCCTTATTTCTTCTGGACTTTTTTGTCCGCAGGGTGGCCTTTGAAAGTTCGTGTGAGAGCGAACTCACCCAACTTGTGGCCAACCATTTGGTCAGTGATATAGACCGGCACGTGCTGCTTACCGTTGTGCACAGCAATGGTGAGACCGATGAAATCGGGCAGAACCATAGAGCGACGCGACCAGGTTTTGATCGGTTTTTTGTCTTTGGTGGCAACGGCCTTTTCAGTCTTGACCACCAGGTGATGGTCAACGAATGGACCTTTTTTGAGAGAGCGAGTCATTTAACGTTCCCCTTACTTCTTGCGACGCGACACGATCATGACCTGCGTGCGCTTGTTGTTACGGGTACGGTAGCCCTTGGTCAAATTGCCCCATGGGTCAACGGGATGGCGACCTTCACCGGTCTTACCTTCACCGCCACCGTGTGGGTGGTCAACCGGATTCATCACCACACCGCGAACGGTCGGGCGAATACCCATCCAGCGCTTCACACCGGCCTTGCCAAGTTGACGAAGGCTGTGCTCTTCATTGGCAACCTGGCCAATGGTGGCGCGGCACTCGATATTGATCTTGCGCACTTCACCCGAACGCATACGCACCTGGGCGTAAACACCCTCGCGTGCCAGCAACGTAGCTGAGGTACCAGCCGAACGAACCACTTGCGCACCTTTACCCACTTGCAACTCAATGCAGTGAATGATGGAGCCCACGGGGATGTTGCGGATCGGCAAGGTATTACCCACACGGATTGGAGCCTCAGCGCCATTCAGAATGGTTGCACCCACCTCAAGACCACGCGGCGCAATGATGTAGCTGCGTTCGCCATCGGCGTAGCAGATCAGGGCCAAATGGGCTGAACGGTTAGGGTCGTACTCAATGCGCTCGACCTTGGCCGGAATCGCATCTTTGTTACGCACAAAGTCAACCACGCGGTAGTGATGCTTGTGACCACCACCTTTGTGACGCGTCGTGATGTGACCGTTGTTGTTACGGCCAGCTTTCTGAAATTGTGGCTCCAGCAGCGCCGCAAAAGGCTCACCCTTGTGCAGGTGATCACGCGAAATTTTCACCACGCCACGACGGCCTGGTGAAGTTGGTTTCATCTTAATGACAGCCATGATTACGCAGCCTCCCCAGACAGGTTCAGCTCTTGACCAGGCTTGAGCATCACATAGGCCTTGCGCACGTTATCGCGGCGACCATTTGATTTGCCAAAGCGCTTGGCCTTGCCTTTGGTGTTTACCACTGAAACGCCTTGAACTTCCACCTTGAACATCAACTGCACAGCAGCTTTGATTTCAGGCTTGGTCGCGTCTTGCAGCACCTTGAATGTCACAGCATTGGATTTTTCAGCCACCATCGTTGCCTTTTCAGACACGATGGGAGCAACCAGAACCTGCATCAAGCGACCTTCGTCGTACTTGACTTTCGACGTATTGTTCATACGGGCGCTCATGCGAACATCTCCTTGAGTTTATCCATGGCCGCCTTGGTGACCAGCACCTTGCGATAGTGGACCAGAGACACCGGATCGGCGTAACGGGGCTCAACCACCAACACATTCACCAAATTACGGGAAGCGAGGTAGAGGTTTTCGTCAATCTCATCGGCAATAACCATCACAGAGGCCAAATTCATGGCCTTCAGTTTGGCGGCCAAAGATTTTGTCTTGGGTGACTCAACCGTCAGCGAGTCAACGACAGCCAAACGGCCTTCGCGAGCGAGCTGAGAGAAAATCGAAGCCATACCAGCTCGGTACATCTTCTTGTTGATCTTCTGGGTAAAGTTTTCATCTGGCATGTTCGGGAAAATCCGACCACCGCCACGCCACAAAGGCGAAGACGTCATACCCGCACGCGCACGACCCGTACCCTTTTGCTTGAATGGCTTCTTGGTTGAGTGATGAACTTGTTCACGATCTTTCTGGGCGCGTGTGCCTTGACGGGCGTTTGCCTGGAAAGCCACAACCACCTGGTGAACCAGATCTTCGTTGTACTCGCGACCAAACACGGTTTCTGGCGCGTCATATTTCGCGGCAGATTGACCCTGGTCATTGAGGAGTTCGAGCTGCATCAGTTCGCTCCTTTCGCGCTTTTAGCTTTGATTTTGACAGCCGGGCGGACCGTCACGAAACCGCCTGCAGAACCCGGGACAGCGCCCCGGATCAACAGAAGTTGGCGTGCTTCATCAATGCGAATCACATCGAGGTTTTGTGTGGTGCGGGTGTCATCACCCAGGTGACCCGTCATCCGCTTACCCGGAAACACGCGACCCGGATCTTGCGCCATACCGATAGAGCCGGGCACATTGTGCGAACGGCTGTTACCGTGCGATGCACGCTGCGAACTCATGTGGTGACGCTTGATGGTGCCAGCAAAACCTTTACCAATCGAAGTACCCTGGACATCCACTTTTTGACCCACTGCAAACACAGCGCTCACAGGCACGTTAGCACCGGCTTTGTATTGAGCAGCAACATCAGGCGTCAAGCGGAATTCTTGAATAATTTCACCGGCCTCGACCCCTGCCTTGGCAAGGTGACCAGCTTCTGGCTTGGTGACGCGCGAAGATTTGCGCGAACCGAACGTTACCTGCAAGGCGACGTAGCCATCATTCTCTTGGGTTTTAACCTGAGTCACACGGTTGTTAGACACATCAACCACTGTGACAGGAATAGCTTCCCCATCATCAGTGAACAGACGCATCATGCCCACCTTGCGACCCAGCAACCCTAGGGAGTTGCTAAGACTCATGTTTTTCTCCGTAACCCTCACCGCATCAACTTCAATTGGTTAATGCGTTTAACGTGAGGGACTGTTAATAAAACTCTACACGGCCTGACAAGCAAACTGAGTAGAGCCTTGGAGTATATATCGTACTCGCTATTTCTGGCAAGTATCCAACACACTCTTTTTGCAAATGAAGGCTTTGATTGACACCCAAGCCCTCAAATGGATGCTTATTGCAACTTGATTTCCACGTCCACGCCCGCAGGCAGGTCGAGCTTCATCAGTGCATCAACCGTTTTGTCGGTCGGGTCAACGATGTCCATCAAACGCTGGTGCGTACGAATTTCAAGCTGGTCACGGCTCGTCTTGTTGACGTGGGGTGAACGCAGAATGTCAAAACGCTTCATGCGTGTCGGCAGGGGCACGGGGCCCTTGACGATAGCGCCGGTGCGCTTTGCCGTATCCACGATTTCAGCGGCGGACTGGTCGATCAGTTTGTAGTCAAACGCCTTCAGGCGGATGCGAATTTTTTGCTTGGTAGCCATGATGATTCCTTAAGCAATGATCTTGGCAACCACACCAGCACCGACAGTACGACCACCTTCACGGATGGCGAAGCGTAGGCCTTCTTCCATGGCGATGGGGTTGATCAACTTGACGGTGATGCTGACGTTGTCGCCGGGCATGACCATTTC
>JANXSU010000121.1 GCA_025356545.1 Comamonadaceae bacterium | reverse complement strand
ACACCCTGAGCGGCCAAGCTCACTGCCTCTCGCTGCTTGTCAGTCAGGTCTTGCGGCCATGGGTAATTGTTGTAGACGATGCCCGCTGAATAGCGAAAGTCGCTTTTGAGGCGCCCGCAGGTATAGCGAACCCATGCGTTGTGCATGGTGGAGCTGAGAATGCCGAACTCGTAGGTCGTGGCCTTGGGAACACAAAGGCAGCTATCGCCAACAATTGTGTCAGCACCTAAAAAGCCAATCGGAACGAATGACCTAGTCTCGGAAGAATGGCGTGGAAACAAAAGGTAATTGGTCTCTGGTTGCCTATTTTCAGTAAACAGGCCCGGACGATCTGCCCATGTCTTAGTCTGAGCCTTAGAGCTGGCAAGGCGCATTTTTCGCACCCCTTCGACACGAGCCAACACCATAGGCAGCGAACGCAAAGTTTTTGGCGGACAGTCTTTGAGCCAAAGGCACCATCGTCCAATGTCATTCAGAAACTCATCTGCTCCAATAAATCGCTTTACCCATGGAGCCGCCTGCGGTTCCTTTGCAAGCAATTCGTCCTTCTGGTTCCCATTGAGCAACAAATTGCCGCCATCAGTCGGTTGGCTCCCCTTGTTCATTGCCGACACATTGCATATCGGCTGGCGTCGGGTGGAAAGAAGCACAGTCGGTGCATCAACAAGGTAAGGATTGATATTCTTGGCGATGACCTCATGGGCGGCACCCTTGATATCGGCGTATTCAAACAGTCGAGGCGCCTTCACATCCTCCATGCCAAAGCCGACGATGACGCAATGCACCGCTGCCTTGCCCGGTGCGTCATTGCTCCATTGGAAGGTGCGATGGGCAAACCGGATGCTGATGCCCTGCGCCATCATCCACGACCACAGCACGCCCACCTGCTCCCCTTGGGTGATGCTGTTGGTGGACACAAAGCCGCACCGGATGGCGCGGCGCTGTTTTATCTCGGTAGCATCGGCATCGGCAAACAGGTCACCCAAGCCCTGCCCGAACTTAACGTCTTTGAAATTCTTGCGGCCTTTGTTGGCTTTGGCTGCGATACCGCCAAATCCGTCCGACGTGGTGCTGATGTATTGGCCCGCTTTGACAAACCAGCCCGCCACAAAGTCGAGCACGCCAGCACCCGCGATGCCGTGCGTTACTGATTCAAGTGAGGCCTTTTGCTCTCGCGACTGGTTCGATGCGCCAATGAATGGCGGGTTGCCCATGATGTAGTTGAGTTGGCGCGGTGGCACGAACTCGGCCCAATCAATCTCCAAGGCGTTGGCCTTGCGGATGTTGGCGCTCTTGACCAGCGGAATGCGGGTAATGATCTCGCCAAACTCCACGCCAGCCAATACGTTCATCTGGTGATCGGTGAGCCACATCGCGACCTGTGCAATCTGCGCCGGGAACTCCTCGATTTCGATGCCATAGAACTGGTCAACGTCCACCTGCAAGAAGCCGAACACACTGCCGACACGCTGGCCGAACTTGGCGGCGGCTCGCAGGACTTCCAATTCGAGCTTGCGCAACTCGCGGTAGGCAATGACCAAGAAATTACCGCAACCGCAAGCCGGGTCCAGGAACGTCAGTGTTTGCAGCTTTTTGTGGAACTCGAACAGCTTGTCCTTGTTGCCCTTGATCTTCTCGAACTCCGCATGCAGCTCGTCAAGGCACAGCGGCCCCAGCAGTTTGAGGATGTTGGCCTCACTTGTGTAATGCGCGCCCAGCTCGCGGCGCCGGTCTGCGGCTTCCAACTCGATCACCGTCTGGAACATGGCGCCAAAGATGGCCGGGGAGATGGCGCCCCAGTTCATGCCGCACAGCGTCAAGAGCTGCTTGCGCATGGTCGCATCAAACTGCGGTGGCCGGTAGTGGGCCTCGAACAGCTTGCCGTTGACATAGGGGAACTGCGCGAAGTGTTCGGCAAGCTTGCCTTGGCGGTTTTCTGGCTTCTCGTTTAGGGTGCCGAACATTTCTTCCAGCACCGCGCCCACGTCCGAGCCATCCTCGTGGGTATGGAATTCGATCAGGTCGTGGAAACTGTCCTTGGGCTGGAAGATGCCGGTGTCGTCCGCAAACAGACAAAACAGCAGCCGCACCAAGAACACTTCCAGCTTCTCGCCCGTGTAGTTGTCCCGCTTCAATGCGTCATGAAGCTGGCCGACCGCGACAACCGCCTCTTGGTTGATCGGATCGGATTCGCGTATATGCTGCGTCCGGTATCCGGCGATGAAGGCAAAGCGGTGGATGTTCTGCGGTAGCTGCGACAGCTTGAACTTGTGGACAGCCTTGGCGCCCTCATCGGGTTCGAGGTCGTGCAACTCGAAGTTCTCGAAGTCGCATACAAGGATGTAGCGTGGCAGTTCCTCCGGTTTGAGGCCGGGGAAGTAGTCAATGGCCTGCTTGTAGGCTTTGTTCAAGTCCCGCCCGAGCGACTTGTGCTCAATGAGCAGTGTGCCCTTCCACAGCAGATCAATCTTGCCCTGTGCGGTGCCCAATTTGTGCACTCGCTTCTCGAAGCTGGCAACCTTGCGGCGGGATACCCCGAACACTTCAAAGAACGCATCCCAAAAGGGCTTGGCGTCGGCATCTTCGCTTTCGGTGCCTTTCCATTCAGCGGCGAAGGTGGTGGCGCGTGCACGGATTTCGTTCCAGCTTAGTGGCATGTTTTCCTTCCTGTGGGTCGCCTTCTTCGGCTTTTTGAGTTCTCAGGCAAGGATATCAGCACGGTCGCCAGCGTCAGCACCTATCCAGCGACAAGCCTACGCCAGCAAAGTTCCACAACCAACACCCAGCAAATTACGGATATTGCTGGCGGGAGTGCAGCACGCGCAAAATGTCGATCACATCGTCGCCCACCTGATACACCACGATGTAATTGGGATGCACGACGTGTTCACGCGTGCCAGCCACGCGACCAAGCCGGAACAGATAGGGCATAAGCGGAAGGTTTTCGGCAGATTGGACAATGGCAGCGTGAAGGCTTTGCGCCGCCGCTGCGTTACGCTGCTCTATGTAATCGATGATTTCCAACAAGTCGGTGGTCGCTTCGTCAGACCACCGAATGGTTTGCACGGGCTTTTCGGCGCTCTTCGAGCATGGCTTGAACCTTAGCCATGGCTGCATCGTGTGGCAGGCGTGGCTTTTCGCTGCGCAAGGCTTCTTCAACCTTGGCACGAAACCACTGGTCGTAGCTGGCTTCCTGTTCTTCGGTCTCGAACTCGGAAACGATGGGGGAGAGCACTGCACTCATGGGATAAAGGTTAGCACAATGCGGGCGCGCTGCCAAATGGTGTCAGCAGCGTCAGCAGCGTCAGGCCATAATTACAGGGTCATAATGACCTCGATGGATGTCATCCACTTAGGTCATCCACTTTTTGGCATTTTTTAACCTGCTGGATTTTGCGAATTCCAATGTTGGCGCGGGTTGCGAAGGGTTTAAACCACGAAAGTGGGTTCGATCCCCGCCAGCCGCACCACCTAAATGGTTGATTTTAAAAAGAAATTAGATGGATTTGCTTTTGGGTAATCCACTCAAATCCACTGATTTCTACCAAAATCCACCAAAGATTTGGTAGAAATTTGGTAGAAACGACCGCCTGATTGCTGTCGCCGCCAGGGATTTGGCCCGGTGGGCAGGACGAAGAACCAGAAAATCCATCTTTACGGTGGTTTTTTCAACCAAAAGTAGACGCAATGAACAACGATGACCTGATAGCACAGGTGAGGCATGAAATAGGCTGCTAGCCCTCGTGGAATGTGCGTAAGCAACTATCAAAACCATAGTAATTGCGACAGGGGAGCACCATGAACAAGAAAACCAAAACGGCCACAGAGCCCGCAAACCACATCGCCGTTTTTCAGGAACCCAGCATCCGCCGCGTTTGGCACAACGAGGAATGGTGGTTTTCCGTAGTGGATGTTTGCGCCATCCTGACAGCCAGCCCGGATGCCGGTGCCTACTGGCGCAAACTGAAACAGCGCCTCAATGCCGAGGGCGGCCAACCCGTGACGTTTTGTCACGGGTTGAAACTGCAAGCCCCAGACGGTAAACAGCGCGAGACTGACTGCGCCAATACCGAAGGCCTGTTCCGCATCATCCAGTCCATCCCCTCGCCCAAGGCCGAGCCTTTCAAGCGCTGGCTGGCACAGGCGGGTTACGAGCGGGTGAAAGAGATCGAAAACCCCGAGCTGGCCAGTGCCCGTGCCCGCGCGCTGTACCAGGCCAAGGGTTACCCGCAGGCGTGGATTGAGAAGCGGCTGCGTTCCATCTCCGTGCGCGGGGAGCTGACCGATGAGTGGAAAGCGCGGGGCGTGGCTGAGGGCAAGGAGTATTCGATCCTCACCGCAGAAATCGCCCGCGCCACCTTTGGCGTCACGCCCACCGAGCACAGCCAGCTCAAGGGCCTGGACGTGGTGAAAACCGGCAACAACCTGCGCGACCACATGACCGATCTGGAGCTGATCTTCACCATGCTGGGCGAAGCCAGCACCACCGAGATTGCCCGGCGCAGCGATGCGCTGGGTTTTGATGAAAACCGCACGTCTGCGAAAGAGGGTGGGAAGATTGCCGGCAACGCCCGCAAAGCGCTGGAGGCCAAAACGGGTAAGAAAGTGGTGAGCAAGGCCAACTACCTTGCGGCACCTGCTACACCAGATTTGCTTGGCGATACCGCGCCTGCACAGTCCGGCAAGCCCAAATCGCGTGCGCGGGGGAAGGTGCCAAAGGGCAACACAGAGTAAGAAACGAGCCGCACCCAACATGCCTATCTTTAAAATCTCCGGCACAAAGCTCAAGAAGCTGAACAGCCTGCCCTTGGACAAAGAAAAGAACCTGCAGGCGCTGGTCGAGGCCAATTTGATCGAGGTGCTGGACTTGCTGTTCCTGGCCACCGAGTACACCACCACGTTTGGTGGCCGCATCGACACGCTGGCCGTGGACACCAACGGTTCGCCGGTCATCATTGAGTACAAGCGCAACAAGAATGACAACGTCATCAACCAATCACTGTCGTATTTGAAGTGGCTGAAATCACAGAAGCCAGGCTTCTTCGAGAAGCTGATGATCGACAAACTTGGCAAAGACAAGGCCGACAAGATCAAGCTCGACTGGCACAACCCCCGTGTCATTTGCGTGGCAGAAAACTACAGCAAGTTTGACATTGACACGGCCGAGGTGGTGCCGCTGCGCATAGAACTGATGAAGTACCGCTACTACGAAGACGGGATTTTCGCTTTAGAGCCGGTCAACGTGCCTGAAACGGTGGCTGCCACCCATGCGCCTATAGCGGTTGCGACTGGCGACACAAAATCCTTGCAGGTCACAGACACCGCCAACCCACTGGACAACTTGCTGGCTAAAGCGTCGCCCGACATCAAGGCACTGTTTGCGGAGCTGCGTGAGCGCATAGTGGCCATAGACGATTCAATTACCGAGAACCCGACGGCGTACTACGTTGGATACCGCATGGGTAACAACTTCGCGGAAGTTCATATCGGCAAGAATCAGCTCAAGATCCACTTGCGGCCTATTGATTTTGTCGATCCCAAAGGCATGGTTGACAAGATTCCTGATGGCTACAACTGGGCCATGGACCGGCGCGTGTATCTCAAGTCCGACAGCGAACTGGAATATGTAGTGGGGCTGATTGAGCAGTCGTACAAGGACGTGATTTAACCCGGCCCACCAGATTGTTGCTACAAGTTTGGTAGCTGCTCGCGCACGGCATACGCTGGCTTACTAGTTCATGTCAACCAGTCAGGCAGCAGTGGTGTCAGCGCTTTCCTGCACGCTGGGCGTCCAGTGCCCGCGATCCTCTTGCACCACGATGCGCTGTTTGACGATGCGCTCTACTGTCTTGATGCGTTCTATCACGCGGCAAATGGGTTCATTGCCTTGGGCGTGACCGGCATAAAGTAGTCGCACCAGCTTGTCGGCCCAACGTGGCACCTTGCCAGATTTCTCCCAGCGGGCAATGGATTGGCCATCGATGCCCATCAGCTTGCCAAGCGCAGGCTGCGACAGGCCCATGCCTGCGCTGCGGATATAGCGCAGCTCTACGCCGGTGATGATTCCGATTTTTCCTGCCAATGCTTGGCAGATGGCTTGGGTGAGACCGTCGCTGTCGTTGAACGTCACGGCATCGCCAAACGGCGTTTTCTTGATCTCAAAGCCATTGGCCAGCCACACATTGCGCAGCCCGCCGTCGGTGTAGTGGTACATAGTTAGCCTTTCGTTATATCAATGACGGTCACCACCGTGAGGCCAGGTTCCGGGTATTCCACTGCTACCACCACCGCCACGTTCATGCCCGACACAAAATGCTCCATGCGGCATTTCAAGCCCGCGAAGCGGATGTCTGGCTCCGGCGGCCTGTGCATACGCCCCATGCGCAGCACTTCCATTGCCATGGCTTGGTTCACATGCCGTGCGCGCATCTGATCCAGCGCGTGTTTGACAAATGCCACGTCGGCACTGTCTGCCGATGATTGCCGGATGTGCCGTTCAAGCTGGTGGTTGGACGGGTTTGCCAAACCGGTTCCTATCAAAATGATAGGTTGCAGTTTACGCTAAAGGGCATGGGTTGGTTCTGTTTGGGGTGATTCGGGGTGCTTCGCCTAGAATCAAGGCGTGTCAAAATCCCCACAAGGGGCGACACTTTGAAAAAGTGCGGAACTTTTGGCGGTAGTCTGCAAATCCAGTCTGTTAGAACCTATTATTCATGCGGGTTACAGCTTGATTTGTGATCCCCGCCAGCGCACCAATTTGGCTTCTCGATACATCCGCATTCACGCATTCATTTCGTGAAACTGCTTTTCATTTTCCTTCAGTATTCACCTTCTCCCCCTCCACGGCACGTGGTGTCTGTAGGGCGGCGTTGACCATGTCTTTCACCTGCTTCTGAATCTGCTGGCTTGGCTGCGCTGGTGTCGCCCCTGGTGTTGGGGTGATGGCTATGCCTGTTGATGAGGCAGCCGGGGTGACTGCCGAAATTGTTGATTTGAACTGCGTCTTCATCAGAAGGCTCACGATTGCCAGTACAAACAACAGTCCTATCAGTCCAAAAATCGATTTCATGACTTACCTTTATTGTCAAAAAATTTGACTTTCGCAGCGCCATTGTCTAGTGCGGTTGCGGGCCGTTGAAATTTAATCCATGTGGTGGAGAAACCGCCGACTCATCCATGGCAACTAGGTAATTTTGAAGATGGTTCTGATCCGCTTGGAGCCTACTTTTTCCTCGTAAACCGCCCATTGTTTGATGCCTTTGACGAGCACCGAGGCGCTGACATCTTTGACAGCGGTCTTGGACTTGAGTTTGCCAGTCACCCAATCCTGCACATGAGGCATGATGCTGCCTTGCTCACCCGTTGGAATGAGCAACTCTTTACCGGCAAAGGTCCCGCCCGATGTGACTTTGATCTCAGTAGCAGGCATGGTGGTTCTCTCTGGAGCATGAAGACATGAATTCAATAGGGCGAAAACTGGCGTCCCGCCTGTGCACTGTAGCGGCAAACGCCATGCTGGCGGGTATCGCATGTGTCGCCAGCGCGCAAAACGATTACCCTAACCGCCCGCTGACCCTGGTGGTCGGCTTTGCACCCGGTGGCCCGAACGACATTCTGGGCAGGCACATGGCCAAGGCTCTGACGCAGCGCCTTGGCCAGCCCGTGGTGGTAGTCAATCAAGCCGGGGGGTCTGGCAACCCGGCCAGCGCGGCGGTGGCGAGCGCCGCGCCCGATGGCTATACGCTGTTGTTGATCGGGCCGGCCAACGCCATCAACGCCTCCCTGTTTCCCAAACTGCCCTTCAATTTCCGGCGTGACATAGTGCCTGTGGCCGGTATCACACGCGAGGCGCTGGTGATGGTGGTGCACCCGTCAGTACCTGCCCGCAGCGTGGCCGAGTTCATTGACCATACCCAACGCGGCGCACCACTCACCATGGCCTCTACCGGCAACGGCAGCGCACCCCATGTCACCGGCCTGCTGTTCAATCGCACGGCCGGACTTGAACTGCCCATCGTCCACTTCGGCGGCGGCGGCCCCGCCTTGGCGGACATCATCAGCGGCGGGAAGACGCAGGTGATGTTTGAGCCCCTGTCTGCGGCGATAGCACCCGTGCGCACTGGCCAGTTGCGCGCGCTGGGCGTCACCACGGCGCATGCGTCCACGGCACTGCCCGGCGTACCCACCATCGCCGCCACTTTGCCGGGTTTTGAGGCCAGCGCGGTGACCGGCATCGGGGTGCCCAAGGGGACGCCGCAGGCGATCGTGGAGCGGCTGAATCGGGAAGTCAATGCCGCCCTGGCCGACCCCCCAGTGCGTTCGCTGTTGATGGATGGCGGCGGTGAACCGCTGGCGGGCAGCCCAAGCGAATTTGCGACACGGGTCTTCGGCGAAATCGACAAATGGGCCGCCGTCATCCAAGCGGCCGGAATCAAGGCTGAAGTCAGCGCGTCCGCCGCCCCTGACCCTCAGCAGGACCTACAGCATTACCCGCAGAAAGAAATCAAGCTCATCGTGCCCTTCCCGACGGGCGGCGTCACTGACATCAACGCCCGCATTTTGGCCAAACACCTCAGCCGCCTCTGGGGCCAGCCTGTCACTGTGGTCAATCGGCTGGGCGAGGGCGGCACCACGGGCACGCTGGAAGTGCTCGCCGCGCCCAAGGATGGCTACACGATGATGATGAACGCGACGGGCCAAGCCACGCAGAACCCCGCAATCGACAGCAAGTTGCCTTACAAATGGGACGAGCCCACGCTGGTGGCTAGAACAAGTCTGAGTCCGCTGGTATTTGTTGTGAAAGGGGATTCGCGCTGGAACACGTTGCAACAGATGTTGGACGATGTTCGCAAAGACCCTGCCGCCTATAAGTACGGTACCTCAGGCCCAGGTGGGGTGGGCAGCATCGCCATATCGCTGCTGTTTGG
Source organism: Comamonadaceae bacterium (assembly GCA_025356545.1). Taxonomy (GTDB): domain Bacteria; phylum Pseudomonadota; class Gammaproteobacteria; order Burkholderiales; family Burkholderiaceae_C; genus CANCDA01. Next base: position 3,580 of record JANXSU010000121.1, on the reverse strand, counting down.
CGCCAGCGGTATTGATCCGCGTCAGCTCGGCCGCGTAACTATGCAAGGTGGCGCGCCGCTGCTTGATGCTGTGATTACGGGCAAGACAGACTTTGCGGCACAGTACTTGGCAGAAATGGGCCCACTGTTGCAAAGCAAGCAGCTCAAAGCCTTGGCCGTCAGCACCCCTGAGCGTGTCAGGCAGCTGCCAGATACGCCCACATCAAAGCAGGCTGGCTCAGACAATTTCGCCTTGATTGGATGGAACGGCATCGCAGGCCCCGCCGATTTGCCCGCAGGGATCGTCGCCCAATGGAATAGTGCCATCCTTGGACTAACTACTGATGCTTTGTTTTTGAAGGAAACCGAGGTGTCCGGTGCCGAAGTCGCTTACCTAGGCCCGAAGGACTTCAAGGAAACGCTGCGCAAGGAGTATGAAGCTGCCTTGGTACAGGTTGAGAAGCTGGGTCTACGTCGATAATAAAAACGCACTGACGACTCTAGTTAAGCGCACCCCAAACTTGGCGGGCATGAAAATCTAAAATTGTTGTGCTCAAAATTGAAGGTTTAAAGAATGACGCGAATTTATTTCAACGAAGTAGTCACCCGTGACGGATTTCAAATTGAGCCTAGCTTCATCCCAAGCGATGACAAAATTGCGCTCATCAATGCCTTGAGCCAATGCGGTTACGCCAAAATTGAAGCGACGTCGTTCACCTCACCCAAAGCTATTCCCATGCTGCGCGACGCCGAAGAAATAATGGGGCGCATCACCCGCGTACCGGGCGTGGAGTACACCGTGCTCGTGCCCAACCTGCGTGGTGCCGAGCGCGCGCTGGAGTCGCGTGCGGATGAACTCAACCTGGTCATGTCCACCTCCGAAGCCCACAACCTCGCCAACCTGCGCATGACGCGCGAGCATAGCTTTGCGGCGCTGGCCGATGTAGTGCGCCATGTGGATGGCCGAACACCCATCAACGTGTCACTGTCCACCTGCTTTGGTTGCCCGATGGAAGGCGATGTGCCACAAGCGGTCGTGCAGCAGTTTGCGCAGCGCTTTGCTGACCTCGGTGTGCGCGGCCTGACCATTTGCGACACCACCGGCATGGCGCACCCCACGCAGGTCTCCCGCATGGTGGAGGCCCTGCAAAAGCAACTGCCCCACACGCAACTCACGCTTCACTTTCACAACACACGCGGCATGGGCTTGGCCAATGTGCTGGCGGCTGTGCAGGGTGGCATCACACGGCTGGACGGCTCGTTGGGTGGTTTGGGCGGCTGCCCTTATGCCCCCGGTGCCAGCGGTAATATTTGCAGTGAAGACGCCATTCACATGCTTGACGCCATGGGCTACGACACCGGTATCGACTTAAACCAGCTGCTGAACGTAGCGCGTGACTTGCCTCACGTTGTGGGTCATGACGTACCGGGCCAAGTGGCCAAGGCAGGACGCATCACCGACTTGCATCCCGCGCCCGTTGGCGTGAATGAACTCCGGTGAGAACCGCAAAGGAGCTTGCCCATGATTGACCACCTCGATCATTTGGTCCTGACCACCTTCAACGAAGACGCGTGTATTGATTTTTACACCCGCGTCATGGGCATGGAACTGGAGAGCTTTGTGGGCGGCGCACCGCCCGTGACGCGCAAGGCCTTCAAGTTCGGCCATCAAAAAATCAACCTGCATGTGCGCGGCAAAGAATTTGAGCCCAAGGCCCATGTGCCCGTGCCTGGCGCGCTGGACTTGTGCTTCATCGCGTCAGTGCCCCTGGATGACGCGATCGCCCAACTTCAAGCGGCCCGCTGGCCGATTCTGGAAGGCCCCGTCATGCGAACGGGTGCCACACAAAAGATCAGATCGGTATATGTACGCGACCCCGACTTGAATTTGATTGAAATTTCAGAGCTGTCTCCGTGATTTCAAACCTCTATCACTCGATGGCTACATTGCCAAACTACCCGGTTATCATTCCACCATGCTAGAGCAACGCATTCAACAACACTTTATCGACAGCGCTGACCTGAAGTACCAGGCGGCGCAGATTCTTGCCAAACCTATCGCTGCGGCGGTGCAGGCCATTCTGACTTGCGTCACCAGCGGGGGCAAGGTGCTGGCATGTGGCAATGGGGGTTCGGCGGCGGATGCGCAGCACTTTGCGGCGGAGTTTGTGGGCCGTTTTGAGCGCGAACGCCCCGAGCTGGGGGCCATTGCCCTGACGACCGACTCGTCCATCATCACCGCCATTGCCAACGACTACGATTTCAGCGTTATCTTTTCACGCCAGGTGCGTGCACTCGGGCAACCGGGGGATGTGTTGCTGGCCATCACGACCAGTGGCAATTCGGCCAATGTGTTGGCCGCCATTGACGCCGCGCATGAGCGCGAGATGACCGTCGTGGCCCTCACCGGGCGGGGCGGTGGCAAGATGAACCATGCCTTGCGCGACACCGATGTGCACGTCTGCGTGCCACACGAGCGCACGGCGCGCATCCAGGAGGTGCACTTGCTGACACTGCACTGCATTTGCGACGGCGTAGATGCCCAACTGATGGGCGAACAGGAAACACCGACATGAAATCATCGCTTCAACAGTTGAGCTTCAAGCTGCTGCTGGCCACGGCTTGCGTGGCGTCTTTGAGCGCCTGCTTCCCCGTGGTACTGGGGGGCGCCATGATGGGCGGCCTGGTGGCGGTGGATCGCCGCACAGCGGGCACACAACTCGAAGATGAAGGCATTGAGTTGCGCGCCAGCAGTCGCGTGCGCGACAACCTCGGGGATCGGGGTCATATCAACATCACCAGCTACAACCGCCAGGTGCTGTTGACGGGTGAAGTGCCCAGCGCACAAGACAAACAATTGGTCGAGCAGGTCGTCTCTCAGGTGGCCAATGTGCGCGTCATCGTCAATGCGTTGGCTGTGTTGGGCAATACCACTTTGACGCAGCGCACCTCGGACACATTGACCACAGGCCGGGTTAAAGCCGGATTGGTGGATGAAAAAGAGTTGTATGCCAGCGCATTCAAGGTTGTGACCGAGCGTGGCACCACTTACCTCATGGGCCGTGTCACTCAGCGTGAAGCCGAACTCGCCACCGAAGTTGTGCGGGGAACGAATGGCGTGCAGAAAGTCGTGCGTGTGCTGGAGATCATCAGTGAAGCCGAACTGCAAAGCTTACTGCCCAAACCAGCGGCTAACGAAGTGAAGCAGTAAGCAATATCCATCGCTCTTGATGAGCGGTGTTTACTTCAATCGCTTGATCAAGCTCGACGTGTCCCAGCGTTGACCACCCATCTGCTGTACATCGGTGTAGAACTGATCCAGAAGGGCCGTAACTGGCAAGCGAGCCCCGTTGCGGCGGGCTTCGTCCAGCAACAGCCCCAAGTCTTTGCGCATCCAGTCCACGGCAAAACCAAAATCGAACTGGTCGGCCACCATGGTCTTGCCACGGTTCTCCATTTGCCAGCTTTGGGCCGCGCCCTTGCTGATCACATCCAGCACTTGGTTCATGTCCAGCCCGGCCTGTTGACCAAAGGCAATGCCTTCAGCCAGACCTTGAATGACACCAGCCACGCAAATCTGGTTCACCATCTTGGCCAACTG
>JANXSU010000117.1 GCA_025356545.1 Comamonadaceae bacterium | reverse complement strand
GGGCCCTTCGACAGGCTCAGGGCGAACGGAGATGATGATTGCTCCTTAAAAGTCACCATGCCCATCTACACTTTCCTCAGCGGCCCCGAAGGCGGCTTGAGCCCCACCGAAGAAGCTTTGGCCTTAAGCTCAGGCTTTACCCCCGTCACTCTCGGCCCACGCGTGCTGCGCGCCGAGACCGCCCCGCTCGCCGCGCTGGCATTTTTAACTGGATCCCAATGAATCCCCCGCTCCTGCTGCTGGCCGTCTGCCAGGGTCTGTTTCTCACCAACAACCTGATCTTCATCGCCATCAACGGCCTGGTGGGCTTGAGCCTGGCCCCGCTGGGTTGGATGGCGACGCTGCCGGTGATGGGCTATGTGGTTGGTGGTGCTTTGAGCACGGGCATCGTGGCGCGCACCCAATCGCGCTGGGGGCGGCGGGTGTCTTTTCAGATCGGGTTGGTGGTGGCCTGTCTGTCGGCCCTGCTGTGCGCGTACGCGGCGCAAACCCACAACTTCTGGCTGCTGGTCAGCGCCACCCTGTTGGCGGGTTACTACAGCGCCAACGGCCAACTCTACCGTTTTGCCGCTGCCGAGCTGGTGGCCCCGGCCCTGCGCGAGAAAGCCGTGTCGCTGGTGCTGGCGGGTGGCCTGATTGGCGCCATCATTGGCCCCAACCTGGCCAAACAAACCAAAAACCTCTTGTCCACGCCCTTTGCCGGGGCCTATCTCTCACTGGCCGGTGTGGCGCTGCTGGCCATGGTGCTCATGGCCTTTGTGCGCTTTCCGCCCGTGCCCGTCAAACTGCCAGGTCATGACGCGGGTCGCCCGCTGTGGCAAATCATGACGCAGCCGATTTTTTTGGTCGCCACCATCGGCGCGTCCCTCGGCTACGGCGTGATGAACCTCTTGATGGCGGCCACGCCATTGGCCATGCAGGTCTGCGGCTACCCGTTTGACGACGCCGCGCTGGTGTTGCAGTGGCATGTGATTGGCATGTTTGCGCCGGGATTTTTCACCGGCCATTTGATCAAGCGCTTTGGTACGGTGCCCATCATGGGGGTGGGGGTGGCGCTGAACGCGGGCTGTATCGCTATTGCCTTGTCGGGCGTGGACTTGCAGCAGTTCTTGGCCGCGCTGTTTTTGCTGGGTGTGGGATGGAACTTTTTGTTCACCGCCAGCACCACGCTGGCCATGCAGGTCTACCGCCCCGAGGAAAAAGACCGCGCCCAAGCGGCCATCAACTTCAGTGTGTTTGCGGTGATGGCTTTCACCTCGTTTGCCTCGGGCGCGCTGGTCACCACCCAAGGCTGGTGGCTGCTCAGTCTGGGTTCGGCCTTGCCCGTGGCCCTGATTGGTGTGGCGCTGGTGTGGTTGGGATTAAAGCCTCGAGCCATTGTCGTAAGCACTTGAACACGGGCTCGGCATCCTGCTCGTTAAAGATCTCGTGGTACAGCCCGTCAAACCCATGGGCAAGCACCAGGGACTTGGGCGCGGCAGCCGCAAATAACCGGCTGCCTGCCGGATTGACGATCTTGTCGTCCCCCGCATACAGCAGCAAGGTGGGCACTTTCCAGTTTGGAGCCTGCGCCAGCGTGGCCCGAGCGGCGTCAAGCATGAAGCGCACCAAGCGGGCCGATATGCAACGATGGATCAACGGGTCAGCCCGGTAAGCGGGCACCACCGCCGGGTCGTGCGAGATCAGCGCGGGGCGCAAGCCATTGCCCACACGCAAATCTGGTGCCGTGCGTGACAGCACGTTCAGCAAGATTTTTTGAAAAGCAGTCAGAACCAAGTCAAAAGCGGGGGACGACAACACCAGGCCCTGAACTTTGCCGGGGTTTGACGCCACCAGGCGTGCGGCCAGTAAGCCGCCTAGGCTATGCCCCAGCAAAATCAGCGGTGTGTTCGGGTGCAGACGCGCCCGCGTGCTCTCCAGCACAGCCGCCAGGTCGTCCAGCAGACGGGTGTCGCAGGGCAGGCCGCCACGCACACCGCCGGATTCGCCGTGCCCATACTGGTCATAGCCGCGCACGGCAAAGCCCAAGGCGTTGAGCCGCTGGGCCAGTGCGTCGTAGCGCCGGGCGTGTTCGCCCAGGCCATGCACCAGCAAGACCACACCACGCAGCGGTTGATCGTCTGACAAGGGCCAGTCCTGAAATACGAGCTTGTCGCCGTCCAGGGCGACAAAGGTGGAAAGGGTTGATTTCGTCGCGATTTCGATTTTCTTGACGATCACCAAGGGGCTATCGGGTGTTTCGCGGATGGCATAGGGGCGTGACTCTTAAAATGAGGCTTGGAATTTTGACGCGCAAAGACAAAACTTAAGTGTCGCGCGCATTGAAGTCATTGAAAAGAGACCTGAAGATGGTGAAATTTTTTCAAAATACCGGTTCATTTGTCAGGCAAAGCCTTTTGCTGCGCTTGGCCTTTATCCAAATTTTGCTCTATTTTTTGGTGGGTGGCTTGGTGGCGTTTTCGCTCTACCAAAGCCGACTCCAATACGAACATAGTGCGGCGATCAATAGCCAGAATTTGGCGCAGTTTGTGCAAGCTGACGTTGGTGCCTCGGTGCGCCTGATCGACGTGACTTTGCTCAATATTGCAAGTGAATTTCAGCGGCAAGAAAAGGAAGGGCGCGCCTCCGTGGCGGCTCTGAACGACTTCATTGAAACGCAGCGACAGCAGCATTCCGCCTTGGAGGGCATCCGGGTGGCGAATGTGCAAGGTTGGCTGACGCACGGCACCGGCGTCCTGGACAACACCCGGGTGAACGTTGCGGATCGACCGCACTTCCAGCGTCTGAGAGACGAGCCGACGCTGGGCCTGCTGATCACAAAGCCCAATGTGACCCGGGTCGGTGGCAACCCCGCCCTTGTCCTGGCCCGAGCTGTTCGGCATGCCGATGGCGCTTTTGCGGGTGTTGTGCTGGCCACCGTGCCTGTCACCTACTTCACGGCCCAGCTTCCGACACTTCAAATCGGGCCGCACGGCACCTTCGTTCTTTTTGATGATGATTTCAGGTTGGTGGCCCGAGTGCCGGCGCGCCCGGGCGATGCGGACCTGCTCGGTCAAAAGATTCGGGCGCCCCAAATCGTGGCTTTCATGGCGCAAGGGCTGACTGAGGGCATCTACACCAATCGTTCCACCTTTGACGACCTGGAACGCATCGGCGCTTACCGCAAAATTGCGAACACGCCCTTTAATGTCTCTATCGGTTTGGCCGCTACCGATTACTTGGCCCCTTGGTACAGTGAAGCCCTCAAAATCAGCGCATTGTTTGCTGTTTTTATCATGGTCACGCTGTTGATGTCGGTGTTCATCTACCGCGCCTGGCAGCGTCAGGCTGCCGCCGTACAGGCCCTGCAAGAGAGCAACCAAACCTTGGCCTCAGAAAAGCAGTTCAGCCAGGCCATCATTGCCAGCTCACCTTCAGCCATCTTCACGCGGGACGCCCAGGGCCGCGTCACGTCCTGGAACCCGGCGGCTGAAAAATTTTATGGCTGGACGGCCGAAGAAGCCATGGGCAAACCCCTGCAAACCCTGCCTGCGGATAGGAAAAACGAGTCTGACGCCTTGCGCCAGCGCGTCATGATGGGCGAGCACATTCTGGATCTGGAGCTGCAACGCCTGCACCGCGATGGCCGCTTAAAACAGATCAGCACCACCTTGACGCCCTTGAAAGATGCAGCGGGTCACATCAGCGGTTACCTGGCCATGGTCAGCGACATCACCGAGCGCAAAGCGGCGGAGCAACAAATTGAATTCATGGCCTACCATGATCTGCTGACCGGTCTGCCCAATCGATTGCTCTTGGAAGACCGGTTTTCACAGGCCATGGCTTTCGCCGACCGCGCGCACACCCAGGTGGTCTTGCTGTTTTTGGATCTGGACAATTTCAAAACCGTCAATGACTCGCTCGGGCACGCCATTGGCGATCTCTTTTTGAAGGAGGTCGCCACCCGGTTGACCGATGGCCTGCGTGAAACCGACACCATCTGCCGCCAAGGTGGGGACGAGTTCTTGATGGTGCTGTCCAACCAGCACCACGCCGATGAAATCACGCCCGTCGTGAACAACCTGCTGGCGAAAGTGTCTGCTGTGTTCAAGCTGGACGGGCATGAGCTTTCGACCAGCGCGTCCATCGGCATTGCCATTTACCCTGACGATGGCAAAGACTTTGAGACCTTGCTCCAAAAGGCCGACACCGCCATGTACCAAGCCAAAGAGGCCGGACGCAATAGTTACCGTTTCTTTGATGAGCAGATGAACCTACAGGCTGCAGACCACCTCTATCTTAGGAACGGCTTGCGCAAAGCCGTTGAGCGCCAGGAGCTTGTGCTGCACTACCAGCCGCAGATCGAACTGGCCACAGGGCGAGTGGTCGGGGTGGAGGCCCTGGTTCGTTGGCACCACCCTGAGCAAGGCCTGCTGCCCCCGGCCCGTTTTATTGCGTTGGCTGAAGACAGTGGCCTGATCGTGCCCATCGGCGAGTGGGTGCTGCACGAGGCCTGCCGTCAGGGTGTGGCCTGGCGGCAGGCCGGTCTGCCTGCACTGGTGATCGCCGTCAACCTGTCACCGGTGCAGTTCAAACGCGGGGATGTGGTGCACGTGGTCACCCAGGCCTTGAAAGCCACGGACTTTGACCCTCGTTGTCTTGAACTGGAGATGACCGAGACCATCTTGCTGCACGACACTGAAAAAGTTTTGCGCGATGTGCAGCAGATCAAGCGCATGGGTGTGAAGTTGTCAATCGACGACTTCGGCACCGGCTACTCCAGCCTGTCCTACCTCAAGCGTTTTGACGTGGACAAGCTCAAGATTGACCAGTCCTTTGTGCGCGACCTGACGCAAGATTCGGACGATGATGCCATCGTGCGCGCCATCATTCAAATGGCCCACAGCCTGAGGCTGAAAACCGTGGCCGAAGGGGTTGAAAATTCAACGGCGCTGGAGCGACTTCGGGCCTTGCATTGTGATGCGGTTCAAGGTTACCACCTGGGCTCGCCCATGGACGCCAAAGGGTTTGAGGACTATTTCAGGGGGCGTGTTTAAGGCGAACACTCAAGGCATTTGCGCAATCACCTGCGCTACGGTGGCCGTGAGTTTCTTGGCGTAAGGCACGTGCAAAAACTCATTCGGCCCGTGCGCATTACTTTGCGGCCCGAGCACGCCACACACCATCATCTGCGCTTTCGGAAAACCCTTGGACAACATCGCCATGAGCGGAATGGTGCCGCCCTGGCCGATGTAGCCACAGTCTGCGCCAAAGTGCGCGCGTGAGGCGTTGTTGAGGGCGCGCTCAAACCACGGTGCGGTCTCGGGCGCATTCCAGCCGGTGGCGCTGCCGCCGCTCTCGAACGTCACTCGGGCCTGGTAGGGCGCGTTGTCTTCCAGTAATGTTTTGAGTTGCTGCACCGCCTGGCCCGCATCCACCAAGGGCGGCAGGCGCAGCGACAACTTGAAGGCGGTGTAGGGGCGCAGCACATTACCCGCGTTCTGAAAATCGGGCAGGCCTTGCGCCCCGGTCACGCTCAGGGTGGGCATCCAGGTGCGTTTGAGCAGGGCTTGCAGCGGGTCGGTGGTGGTGGGCAGGGTGAAGCGTGCCGAGCCCTCGCAGTCATAGTGCGCCCAGGGGAAGCGCTTGTACAACTCGTCACCCAAAATTGCCGCCGTGGCGCGCGCCTGGGCCAGTCGCTCCGGTGGCACTTCGCAGTGGAAGCTTTGCGGCAGCAGGTGACCGGTGGCACTGTCTTCCAGACGGTCCAACAGATGGCGCAGGATGCGAAAACTCGACGGCACCAGGCCGCTTGCATCGCCCGAGTGCACCCCCTCGGTCAGCACCTCAACCTTGAGCACGCCGCCTGCCATGCCGCGCAGACTGGTGGTGAGCCACAACTGGTCGTAATTGCCCGCGCCCGAGTCCAGACAAATCACCAGGCCGACATCGCCCAGGCGATCATGGCCCGGCGTGCGCAGGGCATCCACATAGGGCAGCAGGTCGTAAGAGCCGCTTTCTTCGCAGGTTTCGATCAGGCCGACGATGCGCGGATGCGCGATCTTTTGACGTTTGAGCGCGGCAATGGCGGTGATGCTGGCGTACACCGCATAGCCGTCGTCTGCCCCGCCCCGGCCATAGAGTTTGCCGTTCTCGTACTTGGGCGTCCACGGGCCCAGGTCCGAGCGCCAGCCCGTGAACTCGGGCTGCTTGTCCAGGTGGCCGTACATGAGCACGGTTTGGCTGGAGACCTTCGTCGTCGCCTCGCCATCCTTGCTGGAACCACTGGAAGCAGGCACCTCAAAAAACAACACCGGCGTGCGGCCTTCCAGCCGGATCACCTCCAGCGTCAGGCCTTCGATCTTTTGCGCCTGCACCCAGTCCGCCGCGTTGCGCACCACGGCGTCAATGTGGCCGTGCGCGACCCACTGCGGGTCGAACATCGGCGACTTGGCCGGGATGCGGATGTAGTCTGTGAGCTGTTGGACCAGATTCACGTCCCAGGCGTGGTCGATTTCGTTTTGCAGCTGGGCAGCGTTCAAAACGGTGGGGTGGATGCGGGCATTCATGGTGATCCAATCGAGACAAGTCCCTTATATTAGCGCCCATGAGCACTCAAGCAAACCCCTACTTTTCGCGTCGCACCCTGCTGGGCACAGCCCTGGCCCTGAGCATCCATACCCCGCACGCCCTGGCCCAAAGCAAACAGCTGCTGCGCATCTCCACCCCGGCCGTGGCGGACGACTGGCACGCGCGCATGTGGACAGTGCTCAAAGACAAGCTCGATAAAGCCGCACCTGGCCAGTTTGACGTTCAGATCAACCTCAACGCCAGCCTGTTCAAGCAGGGCGCCGAGCCCGTGGCCATGGCGCGCGGCAATCTGGAGATGGCCAGCATTTCGGCTTTTGACATTGCCAAAATCGTGCCCGAATTTTCCATCTTCACGGCGGGCTATGTGATCCGCGACCCGGCCCATTTGATGAAGGTGTTCAACGGCCCCATAGGTGTCGAGTTATTCAAGCGGGTGAGCGAGAAAATGGACTTGACCATGCTCTCGCCGCTGTACCTGGGCACGCGCCAGCTTAATCTGCGCGAGGCACGCCCTGTGCGCACACCAGCGGACCTCAAAGGTGTGAAGCTGCGCATGCCTGGCAGCAAAGAATGGTTGTTCTTGGGTGAAACACTGGGGGCCACGGCCACGCCGTTGGCCTTTGGCGAGGTCTATCTGGGTCTGAAAACCGGCACCATCGACGCGCAGGACAATCCCCTGCCCACGGTGCGCAGCGCCAAGTTTTATGAGGTTACCAAGCAGATATCCCTCACCAGCCACTTGGTGGACAGCCTCTTTATCTGCGTGCCCAACACGCTGTGGAACGCTTTAAACGCCGAGCAAAAAACCAAACTGCAAACCGCCGCCCAGACCGCCGCCCAGTACAACAACGCCCAACGCATCAAAGACGAGACCGAGCTGATTGCTTTTCTCAAAGCCCAGGGCCTGAGCATCACCACGCCGGACGTGGACGCCTTTCGCAAGAGCGTGCAGACCGCTTACTTGCAATCGGACTACGCCAAGGTCTGGCCGAGTGGCTTGTTAGAGCGCATCAACGCCACGCGCTGACGAAAGTAAAGGACACCTCTTTGCTCCCACTCCTACGCCGCACAGCCGATGCCTTTGGCGTCCTGCTGTTCGCTCTGCTCTTTCTGGTGTTCGTGATCCAGATCACCGCCCGCTTCGTTTTTAACCAGCCGCTGGCCTGGACTGATGAGGCCGCCACCATCCTCTACCTATGGGCCGTGCTGTGGGGTGCAGCGGTGGTGTGTCGGGACAAAGAGCATGTGGCTTTTGACCTGCTCTACCAAAAGGCGTTTGCACCCACGCGCCGCCGCATGGCGCTGGCAGCTGCCCTGCTGGTGGGGGGGCTGGCCGCCTGGGCACTGCCCGGCAGCTTGGACTACATCTGGTTCATGCGCCGCGAAGCCACCGCCGTCATGGGCCTGCCGTTTCACTGGGTCTTTTTGCCGTTTGGTTTGCTGCTGATCGCGCTGGTGCTGCGCTATGTCTGGCGGGTTGTTCGGCTGCTGGGTCGGCATTGGGAGCGTGAATTATGAGTGTTGCTCTTCTCACCCTCTTTCTCGTCATGGTGGTCGCCATGCTCTTGCGCGCGCCCATCGCCTTTGCCATGCTGGCCGGGGGCATCGCCTACCTGGCGGTCAAGGGGCAGGACATGGGCTTGGCCGCCGAGCAGGTGCTCAATGGTCTGTACAACAGCTATGTGTTGCTGGCCGTGCCTTTGTTTGTGTTTGCCGCCAACCTGATGAACGCGGGCACCATCAGCGAGCGTCTGTTCGAGTTCTCACGCCTGCTGGTGGGCCGCATGCGCGGTGGGCTGGCGCAGGTGGACATTCTGGTGAGTGTGATCTTCTCGGGCATGAGCGGCAGCGCCATTGCCGACGCCGCTGGGCCGGGGCTGGTCACCATCAAGCAAATGCTTAAAAAACCCGAGTACACGCCGGGCTTTGCCGGTGCGGTGGTGGTGGCCAGCGCCACCATTGGGCCCATCATTCCGCCCTCCATCCCGATGGTGATTTACGCGCTGGTCTCGGGCACCTCGGTCGGCGCACTGTTCCTGGGCGGTGTCGTGCCGGGCTTGCTGATGGCGCTGATGCTCATGCTCGGTGTGCACCTCATCGCGACGAAACGCAACATGCCCAAGGATGACCCGATCCCACTGCGCGAAGTGCCCGGCATTGTGCTGCGCGGCATCTTGCCGCTGACGCTGCCGGTGGTGCTGCTCACCGGTATCTACACCGGTGCGTTCACGCCCACCGAAGCGGCGGCTGTGGCCGCTCTGCACGCGCTGATTTTGGCGGGCGTGGTGTACCGCGCCTTCAGCCTCAAGGCGCTGTTTGCGGTGACACTGGAGTCGCTGCGCTCCAGTGCGGTCATCACCATGATCATCGCCGCCGCCTACCTGCTTAACTATGCCTTCGCCGCCGAGGGCGTTCCCGCACTGCTGGCCCAGTGGGTCGCCAGCTTGAACTTGAGCCCGCTCGGATTTTTGCTGCTGGTCAACGCGCTGTTTCTTGTGCTGGGCTGTTTTTTGGATGTGTCGGTCATGCTGCTGGTGTTTGTGCCCATGCTGATTCCGGCGGCACGGCTGCTCGGCATCGACCTGGTGCACTTTGGCGTGGTGGTGGTCGTCAACATGATGATCGGCTTGGTAACGCCGCCTTTTGGCATGCTGCTGTTCGTCACCAACGCGCTCACCGGCATCCCGCTCAAAGACATGGTGCGCGAAGGCCTGCCCTTCACCGCCCTGCTGATTGTCGCCTTGCTGCTGATGACGCTGTTCCCGCAAATCGTGCTGTGGTTGCCACAAACCATGGGGTATGTGACGGGAAAGTAACTCTTATGGGTGAATATGGCGCAGCGCATTGAATACATGCGTAAACAGCTATTAATTTTGTAGCAATTGAACCGAGGGGTCGGTGAACACCAGTTGCGCCGGGAAGCGCTGGCCGCGCAAATAGTCTTCCATGCATCGCAGCAGCAAGGGGCTGCGATGCCGTGCGGTGCTGGAACGAATTTCCTCGGGGCTGAGCCACAGGGTGCGCACAATGCCGGTGTCGAGTTGACAGCCAGCTTGCACTTCGCCCAGCTGGCCGCAAAATGCAAATCGCAGGTAGGTGATGTCTTCTATTTCGGTGCTGTCAGGCATGGGGCGTTGCAGGCGCGAGAGGTAAACGCCTACCAGTTGGGTGGGGCGAAACAGATATGTAGTCTCTTCCAGCGCTTCACGTGCGCACCCCTCCAGCGGCGATTCGCCAGGGTCGAGGTGACCCGCTGGGTTGTTGAGCATGAGCCCGTCTGTGGTCATTTCTTCGACCAAGAGGAATTTGCCATCGCGCTCAATGATGGCGGCGACGGTGACGCTGGGTTTCCATCTCATATTCATGGCATGATGATACGCAGCTTGGTGCTGAATAAGCGTGATGGTTTGCCCTGATTCGGCGTCAGCTTGAGCTCGCGTAAACTCATGCAAGCTGGCTGGCGGGATTTATTTCCGGCGCAACCGACTTCTTTCCAACTTGACTTATAAATAAAGGAGACGCCCCATGCACATTGGCGTACCTGCGGAAACCACAGCGGGCGAAACCCGAGTGGCCGCAACACCTGAGACGGTGAAAAAACTCAAGGCTCTGGGCCACACTTTGCGCGTCCAGTCGGGCGCGGGCGTGGCGGCCAGCGTCACCGACGAGGCTTACCTCGCTGCGGGTGCTGAAATCACCGATGCCGCTGGCGCGCTGAGTTGCCCTCTGGTGCTCAAAGTACGCAGTCCGTCGGATGCCGAGGCCGCCCAGATGAAGTCGGGCACCACGCTGGTGGGCATGCTCAACCCCTTTGATGCGAGTGGCCTGCAACGCTTGGCTGGCGCGCAATTGACGGGCTTTGCGCTAGAGGCTGCGCCCCGCACCACACGGGCGCAGAGCATGGACGTGCTGTCCAGCCAAGCCAATATTGCAGGCTACAAGGCCGTGATGATGGCTGCGGACAAGTACCAGCGCTTCTTTCCCATGCTGATGACGGCCGCGGGCACGGTGAAGGCCGCGCGCGTGGTGATTCTGGGCGTAGGGGTAGCGGGTTTGCAGGCCATTGCCACCGCCAAGCGCCTGGGCGCGGTGATCGAGGCGTCGGATGTGCGACCTAGCGTGAAGGAGCAAATCGAATCTTTGGGTGGCAAATTCATCGAAGTGTCTTATGACACCGACGAAGAAAAAGAAGCGGCCGTGGGTGTGGGCGGCTACGCCAAACCCATGCCGCCGAGCTGGCTGGCCCGCCAAGCCGTTGAAGTGGCCAAGCGCGTGGCGCAGGCTGACATCGTGATTTCCACCGCTCTCATCCCTGGCCGCGCCGCACCGACGCTGATCACCGAAGACATGGTCAAGTCCATGAAACCGGGCTCGGTGATTGTGGACATCGCGGCGGGCAAAGGGCCGAATGGGGGCGGTAACTGCCCTTTGTCAGAGGCTGACAAGACGGTGGTCAAGCACGGCGTGACGCTGATTGGCGAGACCAACTTGGCCGCACTGGTGGCCGCAGACGCTTCTGCCCTGTATGCGCGCAACGTGCTGGACTTCCTCAAGCTCATCATCAACAAAGAAGGTGCGCTGCATGTCGATATGGAAGACGACATCGTGGCCGCTTGCTTGATGACCCAGGGCGGCGACGTCAAGCGAAAACAATGAACTTGCGGGACAGACCAAGATTCGCAAAGCAAATTTGCTCTGTCTTCAACTGACTAGGAAAACTGGAGAAAATATGGAAGCTGTTTCCCCCACCCTGATCAACATGATCATCTTTGTGCTGGCCATCTACGTGGGTTACCACGTGGTGTGGACCGTCACCCCCGCCTTGCACACGCCGCTGATGGCGGTGACCAACGCCATCTCGGCCATTGTCATTGTGGGCGCCATGCTGGCCGCGGCCATGACCGAGACGACCCTGGGCAAGACCATGGGCGTGCTGGCCGTGGCGCTGGCCGCGGTGAATATCTTTGGCGGGTTTTTGGTGACACGCCGCATGCTGGAGATGTTCCGCAAGAAAGAAAAGAAAGCCCCGGCGGCGGCTGACCAAGGAGCAGCGAAATGAGCATGAACCTTGTCACGCTGATGTACCTCATCGCGAGTGTCTGTTTCATCCAGGCGCTCAAGGGTTTGAGTCACCCCACCACGTCGATTCGCGGCAACTTGTTCGGCATGATCGGCATGGCCATTGCGGCGCTGACCACGGCGGCGCTGATTGTCGAGCTGTCTGGCGGCAAAGCGGCTGGTATGGCCTGGGTGCTGCTCGGTCTGGTGGTGGGCGGCGGCTACGGCGCTTACCGGGCCAAGACGGTGGAAATGACCAAGATGCCCGAGTTGGTGGCCTTCTTCCACAGCATGATCGGCTTGGCAGCGGTATTCATCGCCGTGGCCGCCGTGGTGGAGCCCTGGGCCTTTGGCATTGTGGCCAAAGGGCAAGACATTCCTGCGGGTAACCGGCTGGAGTTGTTCTTGGGCGCGGCCATCGGTGCCATCACGTTCAGCGGCTCAGTCATTGCCTTTGGCAAACTTAGCGGCACCTACAAGTTCCGCCTGTTCCAGGGCGCGCCGGTGCAGTTTGCCGGCCAACACAAGCTCAACCTGATTCTGGGGTTGACGACGGTTGCCTTGGGTCTGGTGTTCATGTTCACAGGCAGCTGGGCCGCGTTCCTGGCCATGCTGGCACTGTCGTTTGTGATGGGTGTGCTCATCATCATCCCGATTGGTGGGGCCGACATGCCGGTAGTGGTGTCCATGCTCAACAGCTACTCGGGCTGGGCAGCGGCGGGCATTGGTTTCTCGCTGAACAACTCGATGTTGATCATCGCTGGCTCGCTGGTGGGTAGCTCGGGCGCGATCCTGAGCTACATCATGTGCAAGGCCATGAACCGCTCCTTCTTCAATGTGATTTTGGGTGGTTTTGGCGGCGAAGCGGTCACGGCGGCTGCCGGTGGCGCCGTGCAGCGCACGGTCAAGAGCGGCAGCGCGGACGACGCCGCTTTCATTCTGGGCAATGCCGAGACGGTGGTGATCGTGCCGGGCTACGGCCTGGCCGTGGCGCGCGCTCAACATGCGGTCAAAGAGCTGGCCGAGAAGCTCACGCACAAGGGCATCAAGGTCAAGTACGCGATTCATCCGGTGGCCGGGCGCATGCCGGGCCACATGAACGTGCTGCTGGCCGAGGCCGAGGTGCCCTACGACCAGGTGTTTGAGATGGAAGACATCAACGGCGAGTTTGGGCAGGTGGACGTGGCCATCATCCTGGGGGCCAACGACGTGGTCAACCCGGCCGCGGTGACCAAAGGCAGCGCCATTTACGGCATGCCGATTTTGGAAGCCTACAAGGCTAAAACCATCATCGTCAACAAGCGCTCCATGGCGGCAGGCTATGCGGGTCTTGACAACGAGTTGTTCTACATGGACAAGACCATGATGGTGTTTGGCGACGCCAAGAAGGTGGTTGAGGACATGGGTAAGGCGATCGAGTAAATCAGCGGACATTTTTCTCTTTGACCCACCGATACTGGAGGCGCTCACATGCTTTCTGCCACACAAGACCGGCCCTGGTTAAGCGCTTACCCGGAGGGTGTTCCGGCAGACATTGATGCGTCGACCTATACCTCGCTGGTGGCCTTGATCGAGGAGAGCTTTCAAAAATATCCGCAGCGTGAGGCCTTCAGCTTCATGGGCAAGGCATTCAGCTACGCGCAGATCGACGCGCAAAGCCGGGTTTTCGCGGCTTATCTGCAAGGTTTGGGCTTGGCTCGAGGTGACCGGGTGGCGATCATGATGCCCAACGTGCCACAGTACCCGGTGGCGGTGGCGGCTATTCTGCGCGCGGGTTATGTGGTGGTGAATGTGAACCCGCTGTACACGCCGCGCGAGCTGGAGCACCAGCTCAAAGACTCGGGTGCACGTGCTATCGTGATTTTGGAAAACTTCGCCGTCACACTGGAGCATTGCATCGCGGCCACCCCCATCCAGCACGTGGTGCTGTGCGCCATGGGCGACCAATTGGGTTTACTCAAAGGCGCTGTTGTCAACTTGGTGGTGCGCAAACTCAAAAAATTGGTTCCAACGTTCAGTCTGCCTGGCGCGGTGAGTTTCAACAGTGCCCTGGCGCAGGGCGAGCGTGGCAGATTTAAAGCACCGGACATCAAACCCGGTGACATCGCGGTTTTGCAGTACACCGGCGGCACCACCGGTGTCTCTAAAGGGGCGGTGCTGTTGCATCGCAATCTGGTCAGCAATGTATTGCAGTCCGAATGCTGGCTGACCCCGACACTCAAGACCGTGGCACCCGGTGTGCAGCCCACCACCATCTGCGCCTTGCCGATGTACCACATCTTCGCGTTCACGATGACCATGGTGTTCATGCGCCTGGGGGGCAAGACGGTGCTGATCCCCAATCCGCGGGATTTCCCATCGGTACTCAAAGAACTCACGCAGCATGAGTTTCATTGTTTTCCGGCAGTCAATACCCTGTTCAACGCACTGGCGAATCACCCGGATTTCAATACCGTCAATTGGAAGAACCTCAAAATTTCAATCGGTGGCGGCATGGCCGTGCAAGGGGCGGTGGCCAAACTGTGGTTGGAAAAAACCGGCAATCCCATTACCGAGGCCTACGGCCTGTCCGAGACCAGTCCGCTGGCCACAGCCAACCCGGTGACCAACGCCAACTACACCGGCACGATTGGTGTTCCTGTCTCCAGTACTTGGGTTCGCTGTCTGGACGACGATGGTGTGCAGGTTCCGTTGGGTCAGAGTGGCGAGATTGCCATCAAAGGACCGCAAGTGATGGATGGCTATTGGCAACGGCCAGATGAGACCGCCAAGGTGATGACGGCGGACGGTTTTTTCAGAACCGGTGACATCGGAGTGATGGATGAACGCGGCTTCGTGAAAATTGTGGACCGCAAGAAAGACATGATCTTGGTGAGCGGCTTCAACGTTTACCCCACCGAGATTGAGGAAGTCGTGTCCCAACTCGATGGCGTCTTAGAGTGTGCTTGTGTGGGCACGCCCGATGCGGATTCGGGTGAGGCCGTGAAGCTGGTCATTGTGCGCAAACGCCCTGACTTGACCGAAGAGCAGGTGCGGGCGTATTGCCGAGAGAACCTCACCGGCTACAAGCGACCCAAAGTCGTCGAGTTCCGTGCCGACTTGCCCAAAACCCCGGTGGGGAAAATCTTACGCCGCGAGTTGAGGGGTAGTTCGTAAGTTTGCATAACGGGGCTACTGCAAGCTGCCTTTGCTCCGCAGGTGTACAGGTTGTTCTTTACCAGAATAGCCTACGGGGCCGCCAGCAGGGCGGATTCAGCAGCTAACGGCACTTCTCAAGCCCCACTTTGTGATTTCTTGCAACAAAGGGGCTGCCATGCGCGGGTTTCTACGTATAATCGAAGGCTTTGCTGTGGTTGTTGTTTGTCGTGGGTGTGTAAATTGAGAGATCAATCCTGATGGCCCATGAGAACAGTTATGAGTCGGAAGATGCTGCGAAATCAGCCCAATCTGACTACCCGCCACTCACAGCTGAGCAGGTTCAAGCCCTGCGCGAAATTGAGCCTGCTGTGTCACCTTGGCGAATCGTATCGCTGCAATGTGGGGTGGGTGTGATGGTGGCCTTATTGGCTTGGGCGGTGACGGGTGAGGTGGTTGTGGGTGGGTCGGCTCTGTACGGGGCGTTGGTGGTGGTCATTCCTTCTGCGTTGTTTGCGCGGGGTTTGATGAGCCGGTTTTCCTCGATCAATCCGGCGACGGCAAGTTTTGGCTTCTTTTTGTGGGAAGCGGTGAAGATTGGGGTGAGTGTGGTCATGCTGGCCGCGGCACCTCAACTGTTTGAGAATTTGAGTTGGCTGGCCTTGATGGCGGGCCTGGTTGTGACCTTGAAGGTGTATTGGCTGGCGCTCTTGATGCGCGCCAAACCCAAACATAGATAAGTGTTAGAAAGAAAAATATGTCCGTAGAAGCAAATGCGCCGTCAGCCAGTGACTACATTGTTCACCACCTGACGCATTGGCAAAACAAGCCTCAGACCGAGATCGTTGACTTCACTGTCTTCAATCTTGATTCTCTGTTTTTCTCGATCACTCTAGGTTTGCTGGGTTGCTTTTTGTTGTGGCGCGCAGCGCGCACAGCCACATCCGGTGCGCCTGGTCGTTTCCAGGCGGCTGTCGAGATTTTGATTGAAATGGTGGACGGCCAAGCCAAGTCTATCGTGCACAACGCCAGCAGCCGCAAGCTGGTCGCCCCTTTGGCATTGACCGTGTTTGTATGGATCTTCCTGCTCAACGCCATGGACTTGCTGCCGCTCGATCTGTTGCCCACGATTTGGGGTTGGATTTACGGTGCTGCGGGTCATGATCCACATCATGCTTACTTGCGCGTGGTGCCTACCGCCGACCTCTCGGTGACCATGGGTTTGTCGGTGTCGGTCTTGTTCATCTGCTTGTTCTACAACATTAAGATCAAGGGCATGGGCGGCTGGGCGCACGAGTTGGTGTCAGCACCCTTTGGTACCAGCAAGAAC
>JANXSU010000114.1 GCA_025356545.1 Comamonadaceae bacterium | reverse complement strand
GTTGCTGCGGGCCGCGCGAGACTTGGGCGTGCAGGGCGTGGCCGCACCCAGCGCCAACCAGTTTGGTCGCGTCAGCCCCACCACGGCCAAGCACGTGCAGGGCGAGTTCGGCGCGGAGTTGTTGATCCTGGACGGTGGTGCGTGCGAGGTTGGCATCGAGTCCACCCTGATTGACTGCACCCGTGGCGTGCCCGTGCTGCTGCGCCCGGGCAGCATCAGCCGCGATCAGGTGCAAGAGATGTGTGGCATCAGGTTGCTATCAAAAGAAGAGCTGCTTGTGGTTGATGCGCCTGCTCCCCGGGCCTCTGGCATGCTGGAATCGCACTACGCACCCAAGGCCAAGGTGCGTTTGATGGACGCGCAAGGCCTGCAAGCCTCACTCGATCTGCTGGGCAATAGCCTGCCCGCGAATGGGTGTGGGAGTGAGACCCCCGGCCCGACCATCGCCACCTACGCCCGCGCTGTGCTTCGTACGCCCTCACCCCAAGTGCTGCGCCGTCGCATGCCCGATGACGCCACCACCACCGCGCAGCAACTCTTCGCCGTGCTGCGTGAGTTTGATGAGCAGGGCGTGAAGCTCATCTGGGTTGAGACCCCGCCTGATACCCCTGAGTGGGAAGGCGTCCGGGACAGGCTGCAGCGCGCAGCGGCTTAAGGTACCGCCTGAGCCGCAATCCAAGAGGCAGGGAATTCCCTAGCGAGGGCGGCGCTGTTCGGGCGCTAGCATTCGGGGCGCTTTGAAAAAGCACAAAACCACGTACTTCACGCGTCTCTACACACGCTTATCCACGTTTATTCACGGATTCTTCGACATGCAAACCGCCCAACAACTCATCAACGGCCAGTGGCTGGACGCCATCAACGGTAACGCCCGCATCGGCGAGGCCATCAACCCGGCCACGGGCGAGGTCGCAGCCCACTTTGCCGACGGCGGCGCGGTAGAAGCGCAAGCCGCCGTGGCGGCCGCGCTGAATGCCTTTGAGGCAACGAACTGGAAGCGCAGCCCACGCGTGCGCGCCGAAGTTTTACTAGACTTTGCGACCCGCCTTGAAGCCCGCAAAGAAGAGATCGCCGATTGGCTGGTCACGCTCAATGGCAAGCTGCGGCGCGAGGCGCTGGGCGAGATTGGCGCTGGCATTTCCGAGCTGCGTTACTACGCCGGTCTGGCGCGCAATCTGTTTGGCCGTGTGCTGGAGGTGGAGCCGGGTTGCTATTCGTCGCTGGACCGTGAGGCCGCCGGTGTGTGCGCCATCATCTTGCCGTGGAACGCGCCGGTCACGCTGTTGGTGCGTTCGCTCGCGCCCGCACTGGCCGCAGGCTGCACCGTGGTCATCAAGCCCGCGCACCAGACGGCGCTGGTCAACAACATGGTGTTGGAATGCATTAGCGGTGATGCCCGCGTGCCCGCCGGTGTCATCAACTCGGTCATCGAGACCGGCAACGAGGTCTCGCGCTTTTTGTGCGAGTCGCCTGATGTGGATGTGGTTAGCTTCACCGGTTCATCCGCCGTGGGCAAACTGATTGCGCACAGCACGGCCCCCACCTTGAAGCGCCTGTCGCTGGAGCTGGGTGGCAAAGCGCCCGCGATTGTGTTTGGCGACGCCGACATGGACAAAACCATCGCCGGTGTGGTGGCCGGTGGCATGGTGATGGCGGGCCAGCAGTGCACCGCCGTTACGCGTGTGCTGGTGGAAGACGCGGCCTACGACAATTTTGCGATGCGGCTGACGCAGGCTTTGCAGGCCGTCAAGGTCGGCCCCGGCAATGACCCGGCTTCGCAGATGGGTTGCTTGATTGACATGCGTAACCGCGACCGCATCGACGGGCTGATGGACACGGCTGAATCCACGCAAAAAGTTCTGCTGCGCGGGCGCGTGGGCGGTGGTGCGCTGGCGCGCGGGGCCTTCATTTCCCCCAGCTTGGTCGAGGTGCAAGACCTGGCGTCGGACTTCATCCAGAAAGAGCTGTTCGGCCCACTGCTGGTGATCGAGCGCTTCCACAAAGAAGACGACGTCGTGATGCGCGCCAACGCCACGCGCTTTGGTCTGGCGGCCAGTGTTTGGAGCACGGACGCGAAGAAGATTCGCCGCATCGCCGCCCAGTTGCGCAGCGGCACGGTCTGGTCCAACAGCCACAACCGCTTGTTTGCCGAGGCTGAAACCGGTGGCTTCAGGGACAGCGGCTATGGTCGCCTGCACGGGGCCGAGGGGCTGAACGACTTCTTGCAGACCAAGCACTTTTATTTTGAGACGAATGTATGACAAACCATCCTCCGTTCGCCCTGAGCCTGTCGATGGGCAAGAGGGCTTCGACACGCTCAGCCCGAACGGCATTTGAAATATGAACAGCTCTACAAGCCACAGCAGCGCTCACCATGTGCTGGCTGGCCTCACCGAGTTGGGGTTGGAGTATGTCTTCTCCAATTTCGGCACCGACCACGTCTCCATCATTGAAGAGCTGGCGCGCTGGGACAAGGAAGGCCGTCCGCACCCCACGGTGCTGTTGTGCCCGCACGAGAACGTGGCCATCCACATGGCGGCGGGCTACGCCTTCATGACCGGGCGCGGCCAGGCCGTGATGGTGCATGTGGATGCAGGCACGGCCAACGCGGCCATGGGCATGCACAACATGTTTCGCACGCGCCTGCCGGTGATGTTGATGGCGGGCAAGTCGCCGTTCACGCTGCGGGGTGAGCTGCCCGGTTCGCGCGACAACTATGTGCACTTTGTGCAAGACCCGTTTGACATCGCCAGCCTGGTGCGTCCCTACGTGAAGTGGGACTACTCGCTGCCAAGCGGTGTGATTGCCAAAGAGGTGCTGCGGCGCGGCCACGCGGTCATGCAAAGCGACCCACCCGGCCCGGTGTACCTGACTCTGCCGCGCGAGGTGTTGGCCGAGGAGGTGGACGATTCAAAAGTGCGGGCTTTCAGCGCTGAGCGCTATGGCGCGGTGCTGGCCGGGGGCATTGACGCGGCGCGTGCGCAGGCGATTGCCGACCAGTTGGTGAGCGCCGAACAACCGATTGCTGTCACGTCTTATCTGGGCCGCAAGGCCGAGGCGGTGGCCGCACTCGAAGACCTGGCTCTGTTGTGCGGCTTGCGTGTCTATGAGTTCAGCCCCAGCTACCTCAATATCTCGCGCAGCTCACCTTGCTTTGCGGGCTTTGATGTCGGCCCGGCGCTGGCTGGTGCGGACTTGGGCCTGCTGTTGGACGTGGACGTGCCGTGGCTGCCGAAGTTCGCGCAAGACAACCCCGCCACACGCTGGACCCACATCGACGTGGACACGATCAAAAAAGACTTTCCCATGTGGGGTTTTGCCACTGATATGCGGGTGCAGGCCGATTGCGCTGCGGTGCTGCGTCAAGTCGCGGCGCTGGTACGCGCACAGGCCGATGAGGGCTTTCACGCTAAAGTGGCGCAGCGCATTCAGGGCTGGGCAACTGCGAATCAAGCACGTGCAGCAACGGTCGCCAAGACGGCAGAAAACCCAGGTCAAATTGGAGCGATCTCTCCTGCGTATTTGTGTGCAGCAATCGGTGCGGCCATTGCCCCGCAAGACATCGTGGTGAACGAGGCGATACGCAACACCTTTGCCGTGCTGAATCAAATCCCGCGCACCCTGCCGCTCACGCTGATGGGCTGCGCCGGGGGTGGCCTGGGCTACAGCGGTGGCATGGCGCTGGGGGCCAAGCTGGCTTGCCCTGATGTGCGAGTGGTTCAGATCGTGGGCGATGGCGGCTTTCATTTCTCCACGCCCAGTTCGGTCTATGCCACGGCGCAGAGCTACGGGTTGCCCATCTTCACGGTGGTGCTGGACAACGGTGGCTGGCAGGCCGTGAAAGAGGCGGTGCTGCGCGTCTACCCCGACGGCGAAGCTAAAGCAGCCGATGAATTTCAGGCGCGCTTGCAAGGCGAGCAACGCCATTTCGAGCAGGTCGGCCAAGCCTTCGGTGCTTACGGCGAACGCGTGAGCGACCCGGCACAAGTGAGAGCCGCGATTGCGCGTTGCCTAGCCGCTGTGGACGCGGGTCAAGCCGCTGTGTTGAATGTGCAGATTGGATTGCAATAAGGAGCCCCATGCGTACCACACCTAGTTTTCGCGTTCTCGCCACCAGCTTGCTCGGTATCAGCACCGCGCTACTCACGCCCAGCGCCAGCGCGCAAGACTATCCCAGCAAACCCATCTCCATTGTGGTGGGTTATTCCGCTGGCGGTGGCGTCGATCAAATGGCGCGCATCCTGGCGGAC
This sequence comes from Comamonadaceae bacterium, assembly GCA_025356545.1. Classification (GTDB taxonomy): domain Bacteria; phylum Pseudomonadota; class Gammaproteobacteria; order Burkholderiales; family Burkholderiaceae_C; genus CANCDA01. The sequence continues at coordinate 1,730 of JANXSU010000114.1, read as the reverse complement.
AAGCTGCCCGCCGGACTGGGTCAGCCGGTGGTGGTGGAAAACAAGCCGGGCGTGGCCTCCATCATTGGCGCGTCTTTTGTGGCCAAGGCCAAGCCCGATGGTTACACCCTCATCATGGGCGTGCCCGGCCCCATGGTGTTCAACCATGTGCTCAATGCCAAGCTGCCCTACGGCCCGAATGATTTCGCGCCGATTGCCCTGTTTGGCGATGCGCCTTTGATGATCCTGGTTAACGCCAGCAACCCGGCCAAAAGCGTGGCTGAGCTGGTGGCCTATTCCAAGCAAAACCCGGACAAGGCCAATTACGCCGCACCGTCGTCTTCCTTCCAGTTGATGAACGAGCTGTTCAAGAGCAAGACCGGTGCGCGCTTTACCCACATCCCCTACAAAAGCACCACCGAGGGCATCTCGGCCGTGATCGCCGGTGACGTCACCATGGTGATGGCTGACGTGGGCCCGGCCACCACCTTTTTGCAGGGCGGGCGGGTCAAGGCCCTGGCCGTCACGTCGGGCGAGCGCTTGAAAGATCACCCCACCATTCCGACTTTGATGGAGCTGGGCGTGGACATGAAGGTGTCGCTCTGGTATGGCCTCTTGGCCCCCGCAGGCACACCCGCGCCCATCGTCAAGCGCTTGAACGAAGAGGTCAGCCGCGTCATGGCCCTGCCCGAGGTGCAAAAGCGCTTGGCCGGGATGTCGGTGATTCCGCTGACCAGCACGTCCGAAGAATTTGCCAAGTTGATTGCGACCGAAATTCCCTTGTGGAAGAAAGTGGCTGAGGACAACAACATCAAGCCAAACTAATAACTTTGTGGAAATAAGGAGAAACCGGATGCCGTTCCTCGTCAAGCTCGCCGTCACGCTGTTAAGCCTGGGCGCGGCGCTGATGCCCATCACCGCCACCGCACAGACCTACCCGACCAAGCCGATCACGCTCGTGGTGGGTTTTGCCGCTGGGGGCAGCAGCGACGTGTTAGCCCGCATCCTGGCCGAGAAGATGGCGCTGGGCTTGGGCCAGCCCGTGGTGGTGGAAAACCGTCCTGGGGTGGCCTCCATCGTGGGGGCTGCTTTTGTCGCCAAGGCTCGGCCTGATGGTTACACGGTGTTGATGAGCGCCAGCGGCCCCGGCGTCTTCAACCATGCGCTGTATCCCAAACTCCCTTACGCGCCGCAAGACTTGGTCCCCATTTCCCTGGTGGGCACCTTTCCTTTAGTGCTGCTGGTCAACACCAATCACCCTGCCAAAACAGTGGCGGAATTGGTGGCTTACTCCAAACAGAACCCGGAAAAAGCCAATTACGGGGCCAGCTCGGCCTCGTTCCAGCTCATCACCGAATTGTTCAACAGCAAGACCGGCGCGCGCTTCATGCACATCCCCTACAAAGGCAGCAATGACTCGATTACGGCGCTGATCAGTGGCGACGTGACGATGACGCTGGTCGATGCCGGTGCGGCCTCGCCCGCCTTGCAGGGTGGGCGCGTGAAGGCGTTGGCCGTGACTTCGGCAGAGCGGCTGAAAGAGCTGCCCAATACGCCGACCCTGAGCGAACTCGGAGTCGATCTCAACGTTGTGTTCTGGAGCGGCTTGATGGCCCCGGCGGGCACACCGGCTGCGGTGATCAAGCGCCTGCAAGACGAAGTGGCTCGTGTTGTCAATCTGCCTGAGGTCAGGCAGCGCATCAGTGGCTTGTCGATCACGCCAGGGGCCAGCAGTTCAGAGGACTTTGCCA
>JANXSU010000072.1 GCA_025356545.1 Comamonadaceae bacterium | reverse complement strand
ACGAAAAGGCACGGAAAAGAGCTCAGTTGCGCCTAAAGATCGCCCCAAAACCCGAAGAAACCGGGCCAAAACCAAAAAAATGGAACTTGGACGATTCAGCAGCAATTCGTCAGCTTCATCGCTGATTTATAGAAGTGCCCTAAAGTAGACTTTTCACGTCAATTGGCTTCGATGCAGCGAATAGGTCGTATAGCTATTGAATAACTCTTAATCTAGCTTGATTAAACTTGATTTCCAATGATTTGCACCGATAATCCACTGGTTATGCAAAAAGTTATTCACAGTGACAACGTCAAAACGGCCATTCAAGCACGGGGCTGGACTCAGAAAGAGCTGGCCGCTCAGTTGGGCGTAACGGCCCAGGCTGTGACCAACTGGATGAAGGGCACGGACTTCCCCCGCCCTGACAAACTGCTCAAGCTGGCAACCACGCTGAAGCTGGGGTTTGCCGATTTGGTGCAGTTGCCCCAAGCCGCCCAGCCCGTGGTGGCCTTTCGCAAAAAGGCGGGGGCCAAGACGACCGATGCGCATGTCACCAAAGCCATGGCGATGGGAGCCTTGCTCAAAGGGCTGGTTCCATTCCTGCCGACCCTGCCGCAACTGCGCCGTCAGGTGCCCAACCCCAATACCGATTACGTCGCCTTGCAGGCTGTCGCTGCGCAAGTGCGTGCAACGCTGGGATTGGCGCAGGGCGCAGTGCTGCATTACGAGCACCTGTTGGGCGAGTTTGTGGAGAACGGCGCCGTGGTTGTGCCAGTAATGTGGGGCAGCCAGCAAAACCATAAAAATGCCCTGCATATCCTGTTGCCACAAGAGCGTGTGACCTTCATTTTGTTGAACTTGGACACGTATCTTGAGGATTTCAAATTCTGGATAGCGCATGAGTTGGCGCATGTGTTCACCCCTGATCTGGCGGGTAAAGAAGAGGGGGAGGACTTTGCCGATGCATTTGCCGGCGCGTTGTTGTTTCCTATCGAGTTGGCCCGCACGGTGTATGAAAAGGTGTCGGGAGGCAACAAGACCCATGAATCAAAGGTGTTGCAAGAATTTGCTGCTGAGCATGGCATTTCGTTGTTCAGTGTTTTCAGTGAAATCAACCGTTTTGCTAAAGCCAATGGCCTATCGCCCTTAAAGCACGAAGCCAACGAAGTGCATGCCATTCGCAATGCACAGCGCGGCAAATTAGTGAGTGAGCTCCTGTTCGCACCATTACCGCCTGAGCCATCTGTCTATGTGGCAGCGGCCGAAAAACAGTTCAAGAGTCCGTTCTTTCAAGCTTTGCGTCGCATGGTGATCGAGCAGAAAACTGGTCCTGGATACATCCAACAAGTGATGGACATACCTATGCAGGATGCGACCGCACTGCATAAGGAATTGACCCGGTGACAACCCAGGTCCTGCTGGACACCAACACCTATCTCCGGCTGGCAAAGCGCATACGCCCGGCTGTAGGGCGAGAGTTCGGACAGGTGCCTTATGTACTGGTCATTCTCAAGGCCGTGGAGGACGAGGTGCACCGCAGTACACGTTTGCGGTTTTTGAACCCGTGGTTTGATGAGCTCGAATTTGCGCAAGAGCGAATGGCTAAGCAAGTCCGGCTCAGTGCAGCGGAAAAGCAGGACTTGAAGCTGGTGCAAGACGTGCTGCTGGGTACGGTTCATCTTGACGTTGCCAAATATACAACCGGCCGTTCACCACCGGGTGCCACGGATTGCTGGTTGCTGGCATACGGGCAGGTGAAGGGCGCCATCGTGGTGACCGATGATTTGGGAATGCACACTTTGGCCGCAGAAGCAGGCTTGAAGGTTTGGCATGGTTTCGAGCTGCTGGCCAAACTAAAGACAGCCAAGATCGTGAATAACGAGCTGGTACGCGAAATCTACGCTGCGCTGGAGCGCAACAGCGATATGACAGAGACTTGGCGCAAGGCCAAACACACAGAGTTTGCGCGGATTTTTGGCGCACCTATTTAGATACTAGATACCCTTATGAAAACACAAATAGATCACCTGGTCGTCGTGGCCAAAACCTTGGAGCAGGGCGTGCAGTGGTGCGAGGCCACGCTGGGCGTCACGCCGGGGCCGGGCGGGGAGCATGCGCTGTATGGTACGCACAACCGGCTGCTGAAAATTGCCACGCCAACCCATCCGCTGGCGTATCTGGAAATCATCGCCATCAACCCCGGCGCGAAACGCACCGCTTCTGCGACAACCCAACGCTGGTTTGACATGGACGATGCGGCCTTGCAGGCCGCTGTGGCCAAGGCGCCGCAGTTGGTGCATTTTGTCGTGAGTACGGACGAGATTCAGGCCGCACGTATCGCGTTGAAGGCGCAGGGCATTGAGCGCGGGCCTGCGATGCAAGCCAGTCGCCATTCACGGCGTGGCGTGCTGCAATGGCAGATCACGGTGCGGGAGGATGGGCAACGCATGTTTGATGGTGCATTGCCCAGCTTGATTCAATGGGGCAAACCGACGGACGCCGAGCCGCTGCGCCTGCACCCGAGGAACAGCTTGCCGCGTTCGGGTGTGAGCTTGCAGCGCATGGCCGTCACGCACCCGTCAGCCGACAAGTTGCAGGCGGCTTACGAGGCGATGGGCCTGACCGACGTGACGCTGGAGACCGGCCCGGCCAATATCACGGTGACGCTGAATACGCCCAAGGGCGTGGTGGAGTTGCAAAGCCTGGGGGTTTAACCCGCGTTTTGCAGCGCCAGCCCCGCATGCTCGCGCAGCGGGTGGAAGTGGATTTTTGGGAAGCGCTCTTGCGCCAGCCGCACGTCATACGGTGAGGTGCACAGGTAGGCCAGGGTGTTGGCCGCGTCCAGCGCCATGCGCAGGGGGTAGGCATTCACAAACGTGGTCAGCTCTTGTGGTGTGTCGGCGGTGATCCAGCGGGCGCTGGTGTACTGGCTGCCCTCCAGGCGAATGTCAGCGTCGTACTCGCCTTTGAGGCGGTGTTGCACCACCTCAAACTGCAACTGACCAATGGCGCCCAGCAGCATGTTGCCGCCGGTCTCGGGGCGAAAGACCTGGATCGCGCCCTCTTCGCCCAACTGGGCCAAGCCCTGCTGCAATTGCTTGGTGCGCAGCGGGTTCTTCAGCACCACGGTCATGAACATCTCGGGCGCGAAGAAGGGCAAGCCGGTGAACTGCAAGGCGACTGAACCGTCGGTGATGGTGTCGCCCAGTTGCACGCCGCCGTGGGTGGTAAAGCCCACGATGTCGCCCGCGTAGGCCTCTTCCACCGCTTCGCGGCGCTGGCTCATGAAGGTGACCACGCTGGTGGGGCGCAGCTCTTTGGCGCTGCGCTGTACTTTGAGCTTCATGCCCGGCGCGTAGCGGCCCGAGCATACGCGCACAAAGGCGATGCGGTCGCGGTGGTTGGCGTCCATATTGGCCTGCACCTTGAACACCACGCCGGAGAAGGCGTCGTCTTCGGGCTGCACTTCTTTCACCACCGGCTGTTTGTTGACCACCAGCGAGCTGGTGCGCGATTGCGGTGACGGTGCCAGATCGACCAGCGCGTCCAGCACCTCCATCACGCCGAAGTTGTTGACGCCGGAGCCGAAGAACACGGGGGTTTGCTTGCCCGCCAGAAAGGCCTCGCGGTCAAAGGCGGGAGAGGCCCCGGTGGCCAGCTCCATGCTCTCCATGGCGGTCTCGAATGCGTGACCAAAGCGCTTGAGCAGGGTGGCTTGCTCGGCAAGCGGGATGGACGTGAAGTCTTTGGGGCCACGGTCGCTGCCGGGCTCAAACACGGTCATGGCCTGGGTGCGCAGATTGATGATGCCGCCGAAAGTTTTGCCCTGGCCCACCGGCCAGGTCATGGGCACGCAGGGCATGCCGAGTTCACGCTCGACCTCGTCCAGGATGTCCAGTGGGTCGCGCACTTCGCGGTCCATCTTGTTGACGAAGGTGATGATGGGCGTGTCGCGCTGGCGGCAGACCTCGATCAGGCGGCGTGTTTGTGCCTCCACGCCGTTGGCCGCGTCGATCACCATCAGTGCCGAGTCCACGGCGGTCAGCACGCGGTAGGTGTCCTCAGAGAAGTCTTTGTGGCCGGGCGTGTCCAGCAGGTTGATAACGTGGTCGCGGTACTGCATCTGCATGACCGAGCTGGCGACTGAGATGCCGCGCTGCTTCTCGATCTCCATCCAGTCACTGGTGGCGTGGCGTGTGGCCTTGCGCGCCTTGACCGAGCCCGCGATTTGGATGGCACCCGAGAACAGCAAGAGCTTCTCGGTCAGCGTGGTTTTACCCGCGTCGGGGTGCGAGATGATGGCAAAGGTGCGGCGGCGTTGGGTTTCGGGGGCGTAGGTCACGGGAGGTATCCAAATCAAAGTTCAAGGTGTGCGGGGATATCTTGGGCTTGGTGCAGCACACGCAGCACTGCAATGTGGTCGCCCTGGTCAAGAAAGAGAATGACATAGGGGAAGCGCTTGACGGGCCAACTGCGCAAGCCCGGCATCCTGAGCAAAAAGCCATAACGGGGTGAACCGGTGCGCGGGTGCTGCCTCAGGTGAAGAAGTTCTGCGTCAATCGTGCTGGCAAATTCAGCCACCATGTGGGGGGTTTCGCGCTGGTAGTACGCGCGCGCATCAGTCAAGTCGCGCAAAGCGCGACGTTGCATAACCAGCCGTTTCATGCAGCGCGTTGCCCGGATGCAGTTACGCCCGACTCGGTCAAGAAGGCTTCACGCAAGTCGTCCCAATCGCCTGCCGGGCCAGAGGCCAGACCCTCCTCAACCAGGGCTTTGAAACGCTCCTCTTGGGCCCGCTCCTCATCGCGCCGCACCAGATCACGCATGTACTCGCTGGTTGAGCTGTAGCTGCGCGCCTTGACGCGTTCGTCCACGAAGACTTTGAGGTCTTCGGTCAGTGAGATGTTCATGGTGACGGTGGTCATGGCCAGATTTTAGCGTTGCTTGGCAAAGATTGCCAAAACAAACAAACACAATCCAGCCCTGCCAAACACTAGCAGTCTAAAACTGCCTGGCTCCCCGCCACCCGCCCAAACACGATGGCGCGCAGCATGGCTACCGCGTTCGGTGCTGTGCCGTAGAAATGCCCGGTGATCTCCCCAGCGGCGTAGAGGCCGGGGATCGGGCCATGGGCGCCCAGCACTTGCGCGTTCGGATTGGTGGCGATGCCGCCAAAGGTGTAGGCCACGGCGCCGATCAGCGGCCAGGCCAGATAGGGCGGCTGCGTCAAGGGGCGTGCCCAGTTGGACTTGGGCGGCGTGTAGCCGGGGGCGGTTTGGATGCCGTCGGTGTGGGTGGCGTCGAACGCTGAGGTGTCGCCCGTGGCGGCTGCGTTGTAGGCGTCCACCGTGGTTTGCAGGCGGTCGGCGGGAATGCCGAGCAGCGCGGCCAGCTCCGCCACCGAGTTGGCGCGGATGGGGGCGACTTCGGAGCGGATGGCGCGCTCGTAGTTCGGGATGTCCTGCAAGCCGCTGTCCAAAATGGCGTAGGCTTGGTGGCCGGGCAGGGCCATGTGGATGTGGCGCGCAAAGTGTTCCCAAGTTTCATGCACCAAGCCTGCGCCTTCGTCAAAAAACCGCTCGCCGTTTTGATCAACCACGATGCCGTAGGGGTAGACCAGCACCACCGGGGCTGGGCCGCTGCTGCGTGCGTCGATGGGTTCGGCGTGCATGCCGTGCCAATCCCCGGCGGGTTGCGCGCCCACGGCGAGCGCCATGCGGATGCCCGCGCCGGTGTTGGCGCGCGTGCCGGGGGAGATGGGCTTCATGCTGCGCGCGGCGGGGCCAAAGTGCTCGCCCAGCATGTCGGGGTTGCCCGCGAAGCCGCCGCTGGCGAGGATGATGCAGTTGGCCTTGATTTTGCTGCCATCGTCAAGGACAAGGCCGCTGACTGCGCCTGCCTCATCCAACTGCAACGCTTCTGCCGCATGGCCGTAATGGAAGAACACGCCCAGGCGTTTGGCGCTGGCCAGCAGGGCGGCAATAACGGCTGCTCCACCGCCTACGGGCTGGATGCGCGCTGGCCCTGCGGCCAGGTAGTACACCGGGGTGTGGAAGGCCACGCCGTGCTGTTGCAACCAAGCGGCTGATGTCCCGGCGTTGTCTGCCAGGCGCTGGAAATAATTAAAGTCAGCTCGCCCGTCGGATTCACGCACGATGTCTTCGACAAAGCCCTCGGCAACGCCCGCGACCGAGGGCATACGGATGTAGGACGGCGTCCAACGGCTGTTGCCCCCGTGTTCGGCTTCGGGCGCTCGCTCGATGACGGTGATGTGTACCTTGAGTCCGCGTTTTAAAGCAGCCTCTGCCGCCGACACCGCCGCGCACAGGCCCGCAGCACCGTGGCCGATGATGACGATGTCACAAGGCTTCATGAACTGACTATTGCGCGGTAATCCCCGCCGCCTTCACCAGCACCGCGTTGGCCGCTACTTCCTCACGCAGGTAGACGTCAAACTGGTCGGGCGTGAAGATGAGTGCATCAATGCCCATCTTGGCGTAGCGCTCTTTCATCTCGGGGGAGCTCAAGGCTTTCACGGTTTCAGCGTGCAGCTTCATCACGATGTCACGCGGCATCTTGGACGGCACAGACAGGCCCACGTAGAAGTTGTAGGCCGATTTGGGCACACCGGCTTCTTCGGTGGTGGGGGTGTCGGGTGCGCCCGAGGCGCGCTTGCTGGAGCCGACGGCCAGCATCGCCAAGCGCCCGTCTTTGGCCAGCGGCAGCACATTGCTCACTGGGCAAAAGCAGAAATCCACACGCCCGGCCATCAGGTCGGTGAGCGCCTCTGAGGTACCTTTGTAGGGCACTTGCAGGCCGGTGATGCCTGCGCTCAGGCGAAAGCGCTCAGCGTTCAGGTGCGTGGCGCTGCCCGAGCCGACGGTGGCGTAGTTGATCTTGCCGGGGTTGGCTTTGGCGAAAGCCACCAAGTCTTTGACCGAGTTAAAACCCTTGCCAGGGGCCACCGCCAGCGCGTTCGGGATGTTGGCCAGCATGGTGACACCCGACAAGTCTTTGAGCACGTCAAACGGCAGATTCGGGATGGTGGAGGGCACCACCGTGCCTGAGGACGAATGCGCCAGCAGGGTGTAGCCATCGGGCTCGGCCTTAGCCACCAGGTTCATGGCAATCGAGCCACTGGCCCCGGGCCGATTTTCCACGACGAAGGGTTGACCGAGTTGCGCGCTCAGGCGCTCAGACAGGGCGCGGGCCACGATGTCGGTGGCGCTGCCTGCGGGTAGGGAGACGATCAAGCGCACGGGCTTGGTCGGCCAGTTTTGCGCTTGCGCGGACAGACAACACAGTGTTGCAGCGAGGGTGAAAACAAAACGGTTCATGACATCTCCGATGGATTTGAAAAATACTTGCTATAAAAATATGAGCTGATAACGCTTGTATTTAAAGGGCTTTAGGCTAATTTTATCCTTGAGCTCGGGGCTATCAGGGGCCGGAGACGCCAGTGAAAGTCTGGTGAAGGGTTCTGTTGGACAATCCTGCATCGCCTTCACACTTCCATTCACACCATGCCCACTAAATCAGAAATAGCTGAGTTCCTCGCCGCCTCTTTCCCTCAAAGCAAGTGCATTGTGGACGAAGTGGGCCATGCCGCCTCCACCATTCGTCACCTCATTGGCGTGGATGAGTTGCGGCCCGGCGGCACGGTGTCGGGCCCGGTGCTGATGACGGTGGCCGATGTGGCGCTGTACGTGGCCATATTGGGTGAAATTGGCATCGTGCCGCTGACGGTCACGACCAGCTTGAACATCAACTTCCTCAGAAAACCCGCCGCCGACAAAAGCATTGTGGGCGTGTGCAAGCTGATCAAAGTGGGCAAGACGCTGGCCGTGGGCGAGGTGAGTTTGTACTCCGAAGGCAGCCCCGAGATGGTGGCGCATGTGGTGGGTACCTACGCGATTCCGAGGCTTTCCGTATAATCGCGGCATTCCGAGGAGCGTTGCAGCGTCACCCGCAAAGGGTGCGTGAGGCTCGGATCACAAGGCTGACTTTGTCGCTTTGCACTTCCCAACCGCGCTCACCCACTGGTACTGTGCGGTGAGGCTTCTCCCCCATAGCCGCCAGTGGACCTCAAACTTTGATTTGGAGCCCGTCATGAGTGCTGTTTTGAAACCCACCCCCGATTACGTGATCGCCGACCTGTCGCTGGCCGCCTGGGGCCGCAAAGAGCTGAAAATCGCCGAAACCGAAATGCCCGGTCTGATGGCGATCCGCGAAGAGTTCGCCAAAGCCCAGCCCCTGAAAGGCGCGCGCATCACCGGCTCGTTGCACATGACGATCCAGACCGGCGTGCTGATTGAGACCCTGCAAGCCCTGGGCGCTGACGTGCGCTGGGCGTCGTGCAATATCTTCTCGACGCAAGACCACGCCGCTGCTGCCATTGTTGCTGCGGGCACGCCGGTGTTTGCCATCAAAGGCGAAACGCTGGCTGACTACTGGGACTACACCCACAGCATCTTCGAATTTAAGGGTGCCAAGGGCACACCTGAAGAAGGCCCGAACATGATCTTGGACGACGGCGGCGACGCCACGTTGCTGATGCACCTGGGCACCAAGGCCGAGAAAGACGCCAGCCTGATCTCCAAGCCCGGTAGCGAAGAAGAAATCTGCCTGTTCAACGCCATCAAGGCCAAGCTCGCACAAGACCCAACCTGGTACAGCCGCCGCCTGAAAAATATCATCGGCGTGACCGAAGAAACCACCACCGGCGTCCTGCGGTTGAACGAGATGTCAGCCAAGGGCAACCTGGCCCTGCGCGCCATCAACGTGAACGATTCCGTCACCAAGTCCAAGTTTGACAATCTCTACGGCTGCCGCGAGTCGCTGGTGGACGCCATCAAGCGCGCCACCGACGTGATGATTGCCGGCAAGGTCGCTTGCGTGGCCGGTTACGGCGACGTGGGCAAGGGCTCGGCCCAGGCACTGCGCGCACTCAGCGCCCAGGTGTGGGTTACCGAAATCGACCCCATCAACGCACTGCAGGCCGCAATGGAAGGCTACAAAGTCGTGACCATGGATTACGCCGCCGACAAGTGCGACATTTTTGTCTCCGCCACCGGCAATAAAAACGTCATTACCTATGAGCACATGGCCGCCATGAAAGACCAAGCCATCGTCTGCAACATCGGTCATTTCGACAATGAAATCGACGTCGCCTCGCTGGAGAAATGCCAGTGGGAAGAGATCAAGCCGCAGGTCGATCACGTCATCTTCCCCGACGGCAAGCGCATCATCCTGCTGGCCAAAGGTCGCTTGGTGAACCTGGGTTGCGGCACCGGCCACCCCAGCTTTGTGATGTCGTCAAGCTTCGCCAACCAGACCATCGCGCAGATCGAGCTGTTCACCAAACAAGCTGAATACGAAGTCGGCAAGGTTTACGTTTTGCCCAAGCATCTGGACGAAAAAGTGGCGCGCCTGCATCTGAAGAAGGTCGGTGCCATGCTCTCCGAGTTGAGCGACGAGCAAGCCGCTTACATCGGTGTGAGCAAGTCAGGCCCGTACAAAGCCAACACGTATCGTTATTAATGCGCATTGATCAACTGCTGGTCCAACGCCAGCTTGCCAGCACCCGCTCTCAGGCTCAGCGCCTGATTGCGGGTGGGGTGGAGTGGCTCTATGCCGACGTGTGGAAGCGGGTCATGAAAAACGGCGATGAAGTGCCGGACGATGCACAAATTCGCCTGCTCGACGACTCCGAGGCGCGCTACGTGTCACGCGGTGGTTTGAAGCTCGAAGCCGCGCTCAAACACACTTCTCTGTCGGTGCAGGGGCTGACGTGTTTAGACGTGGGCCAGTCCACTGGCGGCTTCACCGATTGCCTGTTGAAACACGGTGCGACCCGCGTGGTGGGTATTGATGTAGGGCAGGGGCAGTTGCACCCAGCCTTGCGTGCTGATGAGCGCGTACTGTGCCTGGAGACGGTCAACGCACGGGATGCGGATGCGATTGCCGCTGCCTTTGCCGAGGCTGACTTGCTCGCCAGCGACCCCAATGCCGATTTTGAAGACATGGATCACGAGGATGCGCCAGACCTGCCGAGTTTTGACGTGCTGGTGGGCGACCTGTCCTTCATCTCGCAAACTCTGGTGCTGCCTGCGGTTGTGCCCCTGCTAAAAGCAGGTGGCCACCTGCTCGTGCTGGTCAAGCCGCAGTTTGAGTTGCAACCCGGTCAAGTGGGCAAGGGCGGCATTGTGCGGGACGCATCGCACTACCCTTTTATCGAGCAGCGGCTGCGCGATGCCTGCGAAGCTCTGGGGCTGACGGTGCGCGACTGGTTTGACTCCGCCATTGAAGGCGGCGACGGCAACCGAGAGTTTTTTATTCACGCGATAAAAGCATGACCACATTCCCCCTTAGCATTGAATTCTTCCCCCCCAAAACACCCGAAGGCATGGAGAAGCTGCGCCTCGTGCGCCAGCAGCTCTATGCCTTGAAGCCCGAGTTCTGCTCGGTTACTTTCGGCGCGGGTGGATCGACCCAAGAGGGCACCTTCTCCACGGTGCGCGATATCCAGGCTGAGGGCATGCCCGCAGCGTCTCACCTGTCTTGCATTGGTGCGACACAAGAAACTGTGCGCGCGCAACTCGCCATTCTTAAAGCCATGGGCATCAAGCGATTGGTGGCCTTGCGTGGCGATCTGCCCAGTGGTTACGGTATGGGCGGCGCCTTTCAGTACGCGAGTGATCTGGTGGCGTTTATCCGGGCCGAGACCGGCGATGATTTTCACATCGAAGTGGCCGTTTACCCGGAGGCTCACCCGCAAGCCCGCTCCCCGGCGAGCGACTTAAAGGCTTACGCCGCCAAGGCAGAGGCCGGTGCCAACGCCGCCATCACCCAGTATTTTTACAACGCCGACGCCTACTTCCGGTTTGTCGAAGAAGCTGACGCTTTGGGCATCACCCTGCCGGTGGTGCCGGGCATCATGCCCATCATCAGCTCCATGCAGTTGATGCGCTTCTCAGACGCCTGCGGCGCAGAAATCCCTCGCTGGATTCGCCTGCGTCTGCAAAGTTTTGGTGACGACAGCGCCTCCATCAAAGCCTTTGGCCTGGATGTGGTGACGGCTTTGTGTGAGCAACTGCGCGCAGGTGGTGCGCCGGGCCTGCATTTCTACAGCATGAACCAGAGCGGGCCGACGCTGGAGATTTGCAAGCGGCTGGGGATATAGCCCTCACGGCCGCCCACTGCGTGTGGCTCCCTGCCCCCCGAGGGGGCCGTGCCTTGCTTGGGGCGGCCCTGCTCTGCGGCGCTTGTAGCCCCCATGCTCAGACTACGGTAAATACCCTCTCGGATTCTGGCTCTGCCAGCGCCAACTGTCCTGGCACATGGTTTGCAAATCGCGCTCGGCGCGCCAGCCTAAAAGTTGGAGGGCTTTGGCAGGGTCGGCGTAGCAGGCGGCCACATCACCGGGGCGGCGCGGGGCCACGTGGTAGGGCACGGGTCGGCCACTGGCTTGGGCAAAGGCGGCCACCATGTCGAGCACACTGTAGCCGCTGCCCGTGCCCAGATTGACCGTGAGGCAATCGGGCGTGGCTTGCAAATACGCCAGCACTTTGAGGTGGCCCAGCGCCAGATCCACCACGTGGATGTAGTCACGCACACCGGTGCCATCGGGCGTGGGGTAGTCGTCGCCCCAGACGTTGAGTTTCTCGCGCCGCCCCACGGCAACCTGGGCCACAAAGGGCATGAGGTTGTTGGGGATGTCTTGCGGGTCTTCACCGATCAGGCCACTGGCGTGTGCGCCGACCGGGTTGAAATAACGCAGGATGCCCAACCGCCAACTCGGGTCACTGGCGTACAGATCACACAACATGTGCTCGCACGTCAGTTTGGTTTGGCCGTAGGGGCTGGTGGCACTTAAAGGGTGGGCCTCAGGAATGGGCAGTTGCTCGGGCGTGCCATAGACGGTGGCGGAGGAGCTGAAGATCAGCGTTTTGACGCCGCACTCGTTCATGGCTTGCAGCAAGTTGAGCGTGCCTGCGACGTTGTTGTCATAGTAGCTCAGCGGTTTTTCCACCGACTCGCCGACGGCCTTGAGACCAGCGAAGTGGATCACGGCCTTGGCACCGCTGGTTTGCAGGGCTTGGGTCAGGGCCGCGCGGTCGCGGATGTCGCCTTGAATCAACGCCACGCTTTTGCCGGTAATGCGTTGGATGCGCTTCAACACTTCGGGGTTGCTGTTGCAAAAGTTGTCGAAGACGGTGACTTCATGGCCCGCGTTGAGCAGCTCTACGCAGGTGTGGCTGCCGATATAGCCTGCGCCGCCAGTAACAAGAATCATGGTGCGTTTCCTGAAAGAGTTTTAATGGTTAAATCGGGCTGAGACCCTTTAAATATAGGCATAAGCAGCTATCAAATAAGTAGCTATTTGACGCTGCTTCAGCCACCCGCATCCACTGTAAAAGCCGCATTGCGGTCTTGTGCCAGCAGTTTTGCCATCTGGGGCAGGGCCAGTTGCAGTGCGGCCTTGAGGGTGTGCGGCGGGTTGATGACAAACATGCCGCTGGCCGGCAGGCCAGGGCGCTGGGTTTGTCCTTCAGCGTCGGTGAGTAGCTTGCTGGACTTGACGGTGAGCGTGGCGTTGAGCCAGCCTTTACCCGCCTTGGTGGCCAAGGTTTTGAGCTTGCGCGGCAAGTCGTGCGCTTGCGGGCGCGGGATGATGGGGTACCAGACCACATAGGTGCCGACGGCAAAGCGTTTGACAGCATCGGCCACCATGGCGGGCACGCGGTCGTAGTCGTCTTTCAGCTCATAGCTGGGGTCGCAAAACAGCAGGGCCCGTGGGGTGGGTGGGGGCAAGAATTTTTTGATGCCCTCAAAGCCGTCTTCGCGCAGCACGGCGACCTGGCGACCAGCCTCCAGCTGCGCGACGTTGGCGCTCAGGGTTTTGGCGTCGGTCGGGTGTAGCTCAAACAGCTTGAGCTTGTCCCGGTCGCGTCCGGCCATCAGATGCTGGATGATGAAGGGCGAGCCGGGGTAAATCTTGTGGCTGCCCGCTGTGTTGAAGCTGGCCACCATCTCCAGGTAATTTTTCAGGGCCGGGGCGAGGCCGTTGGGCCCCAGCTTGTCTGCCAAATCTTTGGGTAGCTTGGTGGGTGACAGCAAGCCCGTGAGCCGCAGGATGCCGTCAGCGGCCTCACCACTGGTGTCGGCGTAGTCGCCATCCAGTCGGTACAAACCGGCACCGGCGTGGGTGTCGAGCAGGGTCATCACCGAGTCTTTGTCGATGAGGTGTTTAAGAATGGCAATCAGGACCGTGTGTTTGAGCACATCGGCATGGTTGCCCGCATGGAAGGCGTGGCGGTAACTGAACATGGGTCTATATTAACGGGGCTGGGCATGAATGTTGCGTCAACGTAGAGACCGGCACGTACAGACCGGCGAATCACCCAACATTCATCATCTAATTGGAGCGACGCATGAAATTTTTAGACTTGGCAAGATGCAGATTCCCAGCCCCTGGTGCACGGCTGGTGGGGACGTTCGTGCTGGCCTGCTCAGCGCTGTTCTGTGTAAGTTCGACCCATGCCGCCTACCCGGATCGGCCGATTCAGGTCATCATTTCCTTCCCACCCGCCGGGGCTTCGGACATCTTGGCGCGTGCCATTGGGCAAAAGCTGTCAGAGGCGCTGGGCCAGCCAGTTGTTGTCGAAAATCGACCTGGAGCATTTGGCAATATTGGCTTGAACTTGGCCGCTAAGGCTGCGCCAGACGGTTACACCCTCTATATGGCCGCCGTCACCAATGTCTCCATCGCGGCGGCTGCTTCGAATCCGTCGGCGCACCTGATTCGGGACTTCGTGCCGGTGGCCGGTATCGCCAGCGTGCCGCACATGCTGGTGGTGCCCACCGCGCTGCCGGTGCAAAACGTCAGCCAATTGATTAGCTACCTCAAAGCCAGCCCTGGCAAGTACAACTACGCGTCGCAGGGCCTGGGCACCTTGTCACACCTGGAGGCCGAGCTGTTCAAGTTAGCCGCAGGGGTGGATGTGGTCCATGTGCCCTACAAGGGCAGCTCGCAGGCCATTCCTGATTTGATCGCGGGCACGGCCAGCATCATGTTTGACAGCATTCCGGCCTCGATGCCGCAGGTCAAAGCCGGTCGGCTGCGGGTGCTTGCGGTGGCCTCTAGCAAGCGCATCGGTCTACTGCCGGATGTGCCGACCGTAGAGGAAGGTGGCGTCAAAGGTTTCAAGGCGGACAACGTGTTTGGCTTTGCCGCCCCCAAAGGCACGCCGCCTGCGGTGATCGCCACGCTGGGCAAAGCCCTTCAAAGCGTGCTGGCCGCGCCCGAGTTGAAGCAGCGCATGCAAGAGCAAGGCGTGGAGCTAAAGTACCTCCCGGCAGATGAGTTTGGCCAGCAGATGGCGCAGGAGTTGCGCACCTGGGCCAAGGCCGTAGAGGCGGCCAAGGTTAAGCTCGAATGAATTGACTGATCTCAACCTTGATTTCCGCCTCCTTTTTAAAACCCAAGAACTAAAGTCATGACATCCAGCACCTCCGCCTTCTGGGATTTTCCCTACACCTCCCAGCGCATGCCGCTGCTCGCAGCCAATGTGGTCAGCACTTCGCAACCGCTCGCCTCTGCCGCGGGCTTGCTGATGCTGGCGCGCGGCGGCAATGCGGTGGACGCGGCGCTGGCCATGGCGATGACGCTCACCGTGGTAGAGCCCTGCATGAACGGCATTGGCGGCGATGCCTTTGCCATTCTGTGGGACGGCAAACAAATGCACGGTCTGAACGCGTCGGGGCGGGCACCGCGCAAATGGACGCCCGAGTATTTCTCGAAATACACCGCCATGCCGCAGCGCGGCTGGGACTCAGTCACAGTGCCGGGCACGGTGTCGGCTTGGCGAGCCTTGTCAGACCGCTTTGGTACCATCCCCTTTGCCGAGCTGATGGCACCTGCGCTGCGCTATGCGCGTGAAGGCTATATGGTCTCGCCCACCGTGCACCGCCAGTGGCAGGCGCAGGTGGCTGAGCTGTCACCGCAACCCGGTTACCGCGAGGCCTTTGCACCCCAGGGCCGTGCGCCGCTGCCGGGTGAGCATTTCATTTGCCCCGGCCAAGCCAACACCTTGGCGCGCATTGCCGCCAGCAAGGGCGATGACTTCTACCTCGGTGAGCTGGCCAAAGCCATCGCCGA
>JANXSU010000066.1 GCA_025356545.1 Comamonadaceae bacterium | reverse complement strand
TTTCCCCTTGTTCAATCGCAACAAAAAAAGCCTGGCACTGGATTTAAAAACCCCCGAAGGGCTTGAGGCTGTGCTGCGCCTGATCGCCACCGCTGACATCGTGAGCGAGAACTTCAAGCCCGGCACCATGCAAAAGCTGGGGCTCGATTACGCCCGCCTCAAGGCACTCAACCCCCGCCTCATCTACATCAGCCACAAGGGCTTTTTACCCGGCCCCTATGAACACCGCACCGCGCTTGACGAAGTGGTGCAAATGATGGGTGGGCTGGCCTATATGACGGGCCGCCCCGGCGACCCGCTGCGCGCGGGCACCAGCGTCAACGACATCATGGGCGGTATGTTTGGTGCCATTGGCGCCATGGCGGCGCTGGCACAGCGTGAAAAAACCGGCCTAGGCCAAGAAGTGCAAAGCGCGCTGTTTGAGAACAATGTGTTTCTGGTGGCTCAGCACATGATGCAATTTGCCGTCACCGGCCAAGCCGCCGCCCCCATGCCCGCGCGCATCTCGGCCTGGGCGGTGTACGACGTGTTCAAGGTGAAAGACGGTGCACAGATCTTTTTAGCCGTGGTCAGCGACACCGCCTGGGCGCTTTTCTGTGATGCCTTTGGCTTTGCCGACCTCAAAACCGATGAGCGTCTGAGCAGCAACAACGACCGGGTGCGCGCACGCGACTGGATGATGCCGCTGCTGCGCGAGCGCCTCGCCCCCTTCAGCGCCGCACAGCTGAGCGCCATCTTTGAGGCACACGCCCTGCCGTTTGCCCCCATCACGCAACCCCAAGATTTGTTCGATGACCCGCACCTGCTGGCCACCGGCGGCTTGGCCCCCATGACCCTGCCCGATGGTCGGGAGACAAAAACCGTGCTCATGCCCTTCACCCTGGATGGCGCGCGCCCCGGCGTGCGCCTGAGCCCGCCCAAGCTGGGAGAACACAATGCGGAGTTGCTAGCCTCCCTAGGCTACAGCGCTATAGAAATAGAAGCGCTCTATGCACATCCTCAAAGCGCTACAGCCTGAAGTGTCAAAAAACGGCTGCCAACATTCCCTGGTGGCATGGCTGCTGCTGGGTGCTTTACTGAGCCTGAGCGGCCCTGCCAGCGCGCAAGCCTGGCCCAGCAAACCCATCCGCATCGTCGTGCCCTTCCCCGCCGGTGGCCCCACCGACATCACCGCGCGCGTGCTCGGTCAAGCCATGGGCGAGGCGCTCAAAACCCCAGTGCTGGTGGAGAACAAGGCCGGTGCGCACGGCTTCATCGGCGTGACAGAAGCCGCCAAATCACCGGCGGATGGCTACACCCTGATGATGGCCAGCATCGGCACCATGGCCATCAACCCCCGGCTGCACGACAAAATCCCCTACGACGCCAACAAAGACTTCGCGCCCATCGCGTTGGTGGTCACCGTGCCGATTGTGGTGGTGAGCAACCCGCAGCGCCTGCCGGTACAAACCATCCCCGAATTCGTCAGCTACCTCAAGACGCACCCCGGTCAGGTCAACTTTGCGTCGGCCGGCAACGGCGGTTCGTCGCACCTGGTGCCCGAGTACTTCAAGTTCCGCACCGGAACCTTCATGACCCACATCCCCTACAAGGGCTCTGGCCCGGCGATAGCGGACGTGGTGGCGGGGCAGGTGCATGTCATGTTTGACACCCTGCTCACCAGCACGCCGTTTGTGAAAAGCGGCAAGCTCAAGATGCTGGCCGTCACCACCTCGCAGCGCCTACCAGACTACCCAGACATGCCCACCATGAGCGAGGCCCTGGGCCTCAAAGACTTTGAAGCCTCATCCTGGTATGCCTTGTACGCCCCCGCAGGCACGCCGCCCGACATCGTAAAGCGCCTGTCCGCTGAGGTGGACGCTGCACTCAAAAAACCGGCGGTCGCCAAACGGCTGACGGATCTGGGGGCCGTCCCCGTGGGCGGTGGTCCGGAGAAACTCGCCGCCTTTCAGCGCAGCGAGCAGGAGAAATGGGCCCAGGTGATTCAGGCCGCGCACATCAAAGCTGAATAGCCGTGCAGCGCTGGCGCAAGGCTACAGCAGCGCCGCCGCCTGCAAATGCCCCAGCACAATGGCCGCAATTTGCAGCAGCACGAGCAGCACCAGCGGCGACAAGTCCACACCGCCCAGCAAAGGCACAAAACGCCGCACCGGGCTGAGAATGGGGGCCACCAGCCGCTCGATCACATCGCTCATCATCGAGCGCGTCTGCACCCAAGACAACACGGCATACACGATGACGAGCCCCGTAAAACCAGAAATCACCAGCCGCACCAAGCCAAAAGCGGCCAGGATCAGCACCGAGCCATAGCTACCGGCCTGCCCCATCAACAGCCAAAGCAGCGAAAACTGCGACAACTCCAACAAAAACGCCGCCACCAAACTGGACGTATCCCAGCGCCCCATGGCTGGCAAAACGCGGCGCAGCGGCAGCACCAGCCAGTCTGTCAAGGCAAACACAAAACGCCCCAGCGGATTTCCCGAGCGCGCCGACATCGCAATCGACTGCTGCTGCATGTACAGCCGCAACAAACAGGCACTGGCCACTACGCTGACGATGACTTCAAGCAATAAGGAAATGATTTGGTAGAGCATGGGGTTGAGGAGCGAAGTAGGAAGCAACGATGGTAGCCCAATGGCTAACCGCAAGAACGGGTGAGCAATTCGTCAAGCGCATCGGCAATGGCCTGGCCCTTTTCGACCAAAGAACCCACGGGCTCACCCAACTGATCCAAAGCCACCGACACCATGTCAAGCGGGTGCAGCACCACAGCCAGGCCGTCCACTTGAAACAGCGGATTCATGCGCGAGCCCACTGTCGCCATCTGGCCCGGTAGCACACTGCGCAGCACCAGCGGCACCACCAGGCGGCGACGGTAGCGGTCAAACAGCGCAGACTGAACCAGCACGACAAAAGGAATGGACGCCTTCAGTGGCCCCTTGTTTCGATGAACGTCAAACTGCGCCATCACAAAGTGCTGTGCTCATCGGCAAACGAGCCAACGCTTGCATGCACAGCATTCCAGTCTGCGGCGCAGACATCAGCGGTCTGTTGAAGGGCCACACGAGCCTGCTGCTGGCTGGCCACAAAACCCGCCAGCAAAGACTCCATCGTGGCGGATAGGTTATCCGTATAAGCCTTGGCCTGTGCCACCAAGCCTTCGCTTAGAGTGAGGTTAACGGGACGTTTACGAGTGAGTGAGACTGCGGCAGTCATGATGGATATCCTCCAAAACCATTAATACGCATATTATGCGCATTAATTAAATATCTCGTGCTCCCCGGCACACGGTCTGGCTGAAGTGACTACAACCCCAAAATTGCCCACCCGGTGTGGGGCCACTTCGGGCCGTACGTAACAACATTGGGGCACTGCAAAGCGGACAGATCGGCTTCGCTTCGACCGGCGATACCGGCGTTGCTGGCGACTTGATGAGTTGTGCTTGGACCTGAATTCCGCGCTGCAAGGTCTTGCCATTGATGAGCTGAATTTCACGGCCTTCGGCAAAGCTGATGGCCTCCACCGGACGTCACAACAAAGCCCCCCGCCACACGGCGAGCCGCCATCACGCCGTATAACTCTCGCACCGGTTGTACGCCTACGCGAAGGGCTCGCCACTGTTTGCACTGCACAAGGTAGCGGTCTGAACCCTTTTGCAACACAACATCCACTCCGCCATCGGGTCCGCCACCACCGTTGTCCACTACGTTAAAGCCCTTGCGACGAAAATATTCACCCACCAACACCTCAAATTCGCGCCATGTCATTTGCGCTACGACATCGGCCCTGTTGGCTGCCGAGGCGTGCAATTGATTCGTCTTGTGACGTTTGAAGGCCGAGATACCCGCGCCCAGCAAAAACAAGAACGGCACAACGTACTGTGCAATGCTTGCGAGCGTGTGTCCGAGCGTCGATATCACCACGCTCCCCACTTGGCCCGGCTGCATCAGTTTTGTTCCGTCGAGCCATGTTGTTCTCCCTTGAAATTAGATGGTGTTTAGAGAGACCAGGCGTAAGCCAAAGTTGATTTCATTCCAGCTTAAAGGCACGGTGCGGGGCTCCCTTTTTTGGTTGCGGTCATTTTAGAGGATGGAATTAAAATACCTAGCTTTCGCCTCCACTCATCTCCCCCATGTCTGAGCCCCTCAATACCCCTGCCCCCACCCAAGACGAAAACCAGTTGATCGCCGAGCGGCGTGAAAAACTCAAGGTCATCCGCCAGCAGCAAGCCGAAGGCCAGGGCGTGGCCTTCCCCAATGACTTCAAACCGGCTGACCGCGCAGCCGCCTTGTTTGCGGCGCACGCCGGGCAGACACCCGAGGGCTTGGTAGAGCAAGGCAGCACGGCCAAGGTCGCGGGACGCATGATGCTCAAGCGCGTCATGGGCAAGGCCAGCTTCTGTACGCTGCAAGACAGCACCGGGCGCATCCAGATTTACGTCAAAGGCGAAGAAGTGGGTGAAGTGCTGTACGAGCAGTTCAAGCACTGGGACTTGGGCGACATCGTGGCTGCTGAGGGCCGCATTTTCAAGACCAAGACGGGCGAATTGTCCATTCACGCCACCAGCGTGCGCCTGCTGACCAAGAGCCTGCGCCCCATGCCGGACAAGTTCCACGGCATGGCCGACCAAGAGGTGAAGTACCGCCAGCGCTATGTGGATTTGATGACGGACGAGACCACGCGCCAGCGCTTCATCCAGCGCAGCAAGGCGGTCACGTCGATTCGCGAGTTCATGGTCAAGCACGACTTTCTGGAAGTCGAAACGCCGATGCTGCACCCCATCCCTGGCGGTGCCAATGCCAAGCCCTTCACCACGCACCACAACGCGCTGGACCAAGAGATGTTCCTGCGCATTGCGCCTGAGCTGTACTTGAAGCGTCTGCTGGTAGGCGGCTTTGAGCGCGTGTTTGAGATCAATCGCAACTTCCGAAACGAAGGTATTTCGGTCCGCCACAACCCCGAGTTCACCATGATGGAGTTCTACGCGGCCTACTGGGACTATCAAGATTTGATGACCTTCACCGAAGGTTTGATCCGCCATGCCGCGCTGCAAACTGCAGGCAGCACGCTGTTGAGCTACGGCAGCAAGCCGGTCGATCTGTCGCAGCCTTTTGAGCGACTGACCATCCGTGAAGCCATCCTCAAGCACACCGAAGCCGGTGTCAACGTGGATGACCGCGACTGGCTCACCAACGCCCTGCGCAAGCTGGGCCTGACGGAAGCCAAGAAGCAGCTCTCCACCCGCAGTCTGGCGGGCCTGCAAGTGCTGTATTTTGAAGAGACCGTGGAAGAAAAACTCTGGCAGCCGACCTTCATCTGCGAGCACCCGGTGGAGATCTCGCCCCTGGCACGCGCCAGCGACACCCGCCCGGACGTGACCGAGCGCTTTGAGCTCTACATCACCGGTCGCGAGTTCGGCAACGGTTTCTCGGAGTTGAACGACGCCGAGGAGCAAGTGGCACGCTTTCAGTCCCAGGTCGACGCCAAGGACAGCGGCGACGATGAAGCCATGTTTTTTGACCACGACTTCGTGCGCGCCCTGGAGTACGGCATGCCCCCGGCGGGTGGTTGCGGCATCGGCATTGACCGCCTGATGATGCTGCTGACCGACAGCCCGAGCATCCGTGACATCATCCTGTTTCCGGCGCTTCGTCGCGAAATTTAATATATAAAAATGCCGCTTACGCAGGTAAAACGTGCTTAAGCAGCTATGAATTCAATAGCAAAAACTCCGCTGCGCTATCTCCAAGGCTACCCCAGCGACACGCTGGCGCAGGTGCAGCAGCTTGTCCAAACGCAGCGGCTGGGTGAGTTGCTGCTCAAGAAATACAAAACGACCCACAGCATTCAATCGGACACAGCCTTGTTCGACTACGTGCAAACCCTCAAAAGCGAGTACCTGCGCAGTGCCGATCCCTTAAGCAAGGTCTGTTTTGACAGCAAGCTGCACGTCATTGCGCACGCCCTGGGCACGCACACCACCGTGTCACGCGTGCAGGGCAACAAGCTCAAAGCCAAGCGGGAAATCCGCGTGGCGACACTGTTCAAAGACACGCCACCTGAGTTTCTGAAGATGATCGTCGTGCACGAGCTGGCCCACATCAAAGAAAAGGCACACGACAAAGCCTTCTACAAACTCTGCACCTACATGGAGCCCGACTACCACCAGTTTGAATTTGATTTGCGCCTGTACCTGACGCATTTGGATGAAGGCGAAAAACTGGTGTGGGGTAGGCAGCATCTCCCTTGCTAGTCGGGGCAAACATTCCTTGACTTCTCTTTGCCGCCCGTCGCTATACTGGAATCATGAATCGCAAGACCGCCCTACAACTGCTTGCCGAACACAAGCCCCACTTGGTCAGCCGCTTCGGCGTGGCTGATCTGGCCATGTTCGGCTCTACCGCGCGCGATGCAGCTCACGCGGGCAGTGACATTGATGTTCTGGTTGACTTTGATGGCCCGGCTACATCGGCGCAGTACTATGGAGTTCAGTTCTACCTGGAAGATGTGCTTGGCTGCGCAGTAGATTTAGTGACACAAAAGGCCTTGCGGAAAGAACTTCGCCCTTATGTGGAGCGCGAGGCTGTGCATGTCTGAGGGCACCCCTCAACCAGTTGATCCACGGCTACGCAGGCATTGACGATGACGTGTTGTGGAGCGTTGTGCAAACTGATATTCCTGCGTTGCTTTCAAACTTGGGTGCCGTGAAGGTGCAATAGTCGGGTTGACTCCCTACCCTGCTCGACATTCGACTGCATGCAGCCTGCGCCGACTGCTGCAACTCGCGATGTTTTGTTTGATCCTTATCGCAAAGACAGCGTTGGCCGTCGATGCATCGCCCGAGCCGCTGCGCATAGGCTCCAAGCGCTTTACCGAGTCCTACATCCTGGCGCAGGTGATCGCACAGCAGGCGGCATCGCACTTGGCACACGCGCCCGTGGTGCTGCAAGGACTAGGTAATACCGCGATTGTTTACGAGGCGCTTCGCTCTGGCGCTATCGACGTGTACCCCGAGTACGCGGGCACGATCCGTCTGGAAATTCTCAAAAATACCCTTCCCATGAACCTGGACGAGATGCGCCGCGCGCTCTTGCCGCTGGGCTTGGGCGTGGGTGTGCCTTTAGGTTTTAACAACGGCTATGCGCTGGCCATGACCGACAAACAGGCACAAACACTTGGCGTGCGCGCGCTCAGCGACTTGGCACGTCACCCAGCGCTCAAGCTAGGCCTGTCCAACGAATTTTTGGGTCGCAGCGATGGCTGGCCCGGACTGTCCAAGACTTATGGCCTGGCGCAAACACCCATTGGCCTGGACCACGGTCTGGCCTATGACGCCATCAAGGCACAGCAGATTGATGTGATCGACATCTACAGCACCGACGCCAAGATTGCCCACCTGGGCCTGCGCGTGCTGACGGACGACAGCAGCTACTTCCCGCGCTACGACGCCTTGCTGCTGTACCGGCTGGATCTGCCCACGCATTTTCCTGCCGCCTGGGCAGCGCTGCAAAAATTGGAAGGCCACGTGGACGAGAGCGCCATGATTGCCATGAATGCACGAGCCGAGTTGCAAGGCGTTGCATTTGACGTGATTGGGCGAGATCACCTGGCCGACCAAGGCACAAAAACCATGACGTCCCACACGCAGATCAACCCAACCCCAACACCCGACCCCCAGCGCCGTGGCTTTTGGGCCAAGCTGTTCGGCCCTGATCTGGCGCGTCTGACCGGCCAACACCTGGCACTGGTACTGGCGTCGGTGAGCTTCGCGGCCTTGTTGGCGATTCCGCTGGCGGTGTGGACCTTTCCGCACCCACGGCTGCGCGCCGCCGTGCTGGGCCTGGCGGGCCTGATGCAAACCGTGCCCTCGCTGGCCTTGCTGGCGGCCTTGATTGCGCTGCTCGGTGCCATTGGCAGCCTGCCCGCCCTGCTGGCGCTCACGCTCTATGCCCTGCTCCCCATCATGCGCAACACCAGCACCGGCTTGGCCCAGGTACCCAACGGCCTGCGGATGGCGGCCAAGGCCCTGGGCATGACGGACGCGCAATGCCTGCGTTATGTTGATCTGCCGCTGGCCCTACCCACCCTTCTGGCCGGCGTGCGCACCGCCACCTCGATTGCCATTGGCACCGCCACCATTGCAGCCTTTATTGGCGCCGGTGGTTTTGGTGAACGCATCGTGACGGGCCTGGCCTTGAACGACAGCGACTTGCTACTGGCCGGGGCCGTGCCCGCCGCCGTGATGGCATTGCTGAGCGAAGCACTATTTGAGGCGATAACGCGGAAGCTGGGAATAAAACGGTGACTTTGGGCGTTTACGGTGATGGATCGATTAATTTTTCAACAAACGGAGTGCATCATGAACCTCAAGAAGTTTGCGTTTTCAATGCTGGTGACCGCCACCTTGGTGGCCTGCGCCGCCACGGGCGACCAAATGGCCCCAGCCAAAATGTCCGACGGCATGCTGACTGGCACCAATGGCATGACGCTCTACACCTTTGACCGCGACGCGGCGGGCAGTGGCAAGAGCGTTTGCAATGGCCCTTGCGCCACCAATTGGCCTCCTCTCATGGCCATGGAAGGCCAAGCGGCCAGCGGCGACTACAGCATGGTCACGCGTGATGATGGTAAAAAACAATGGGCGCTCAAAGGCAAACCGCTGTACTTCTGGGCCAAAGACGCGAAACCCGGCGACAAAACCGGCGATGGTTTTAACGGCGTCTGGCACATCGTTAAATAAAACTGAAGCCGCCTGAGTTGGACAGTCACGCCATCTTCGTCGTTCTGCCTCGCCTGCGCCGCTATGCGCGGGCGCTGGTGGGCGACCGGGAGGCGTCCGATGACTTGGTGCAAGACACGCTGGAGCGTGCTTGGTCGCGCGCAGGGCAATGGCAGCCCGGCAGTGACTTGCGTGGCTGGCTGTTCAGCATCATGCACAACCTGCATATTGATCACGTAAGACGGCCCAGTTTGAACGTGCGCGCGCTTGACGATAGCGACCTGGAACTGCCCACACGCGCCACCCAATCTGACCGTCTTGACGTCATGGATTTACAGTCCGCCCTGACTCACCTACCCGACGAGCAGCGCCAAGTTCTACTGCTGATTGCACTGGAAGAAATGAGCTACGAAGAAGTGTCCCAAACCCTGGGTATCCCCATCGGCACCGTGATGTCGCGTTTGTCACGCGGGCGTGAACGCCTGCGGCGGTTGCTCGATGGGCCACTGCCCACAGCCGCTAATTTACGGGTGGTTAAATGAGCACACCCGCCATCATTGAAGCCGATCTGCACGCCTACCTGGACCGGCAATTGCCAGAGGCGCGGCGCGCCGACATTGAGACGTATTTAAACGCTTACCCCCAAGAGGCCGCGCGCCTGCGTGACTATCAAGCGCAACAACACGCCCTGCGCGAGTTGTTCAATCCCGTGCTGGACGAGCCCCTGTCCAAGACCTTGCGCCAACGAGCCATGAAGCCTGTTCTTTCCACGAAAAAGGTGTTGCCGCGCTGGTCATTGCAACGCATTGCTGCGGGCTTCTTGCTGGCCGTGGTCAGCGGCGCGGCGGGTTGGCTGGCGCACGGCGTGTCCCCAGCAAATGAGCGCCTGGCGCGTCTCACGCCCCTGCCCCACCAAGCCGCCGTGGCGCACGCGGTGTTCAGCGTCGATGTGAAGCGCCCGGTGGAGATTTCTGCCGAACATGAAGACCAGCTCGTCACCTGGCTCAGCAAACGCATGGGCAGCCCCATGCGCCCGCCCAAGCTAGGGGCCCTGGGCTATGAGCTGGTGGGAGGACGCTTGCTACCCGGCGACAACGGGCCAGTGGCGCAGTTCATGTACCAGGACGCGAATGGTCAGCGACTCACGCTGTACGTCAGCACCGAGATCAAAGCCAACCAGGACACCGCCTTTCGCTACACGCAAGAGGGCCAGGTCAACGTGTTTTACTGGGTGGACGGCAAGTGGGGCTATGCGATTTCAGCCAACACACCTAAGAGTGCGCTGTCCCTGGTGGCGACATCGGTCTATGACCAATTGGAGCGCAAGCCCTGAGCGTGCCGAATCAAGAATCAATACAGCAAGCCTCAAGGCACCAAATCCAGCGCCCGCATATAAGCGGGGCTCACCATCAAATCATCCCACGCCATCGCTGGCATCTGCGGCAGCAGTGCCAGGCGGCGCGACTCGCTGGCGTCCAGCGCTTGCCACTGGCCTTTGAGTTGGACCTCGGTCACACCGGCGATCAACTCGTCCACCGCCTGCCCACCATCGACGGACTGGTTGCACAGCAAGACCATGTCGCAGCCCGCCTGCAAGGCCGCCACCGCCGCCTGGGTGTAGCTGACGGCTTGCCCATCAATCAGGCGCGCTCCGGCCATGCTGAGGTCGTCGCTGAAAACCGCCCCGGTAAAGCCCAGACGGCCACGCAAGATGTCCCCCAGCCACTTCGGTGAAAAGCCCGCAGACCGCGCATCGACCCTGGGGTAGATCACATGGGCCGGCATGACGCTGGACAAGGTGGTACTGAGCCAGCCGTAGGGGGCGGCGTCGTCCGCCAAGATGGCATTCAGGCCGCGCCGGTCCACGGGAATGTCGGTATGCGAATCGGCCTTCACAAAGCCATGACCCGGAAAATGTTTGCCGCAATTGGCCATGCCACTGAGCGCCAGGCCGTGCATCAGGCTTTTAGCCAAGAGCGTGACCACGCGCGGGTCACGTTGGAAGGAGCGATCGCCAATCACGCTGCTCTCGCCAAAGTCCAAATCCAGCACGGGGGTGAAGCTCAAGTCCACACCGCAGGCGCGCAGCTCGGCACCCAGCACATAGCCACAGGCCGTGGCCGCGTCGGTGGCACGCATGCCAGGCCGCTGCTTGCCATCCTGTAGCCACAGCTCGCCCAGAGCACGCATGGGGGGCAGGTGGGTGAAGCCGTCGGTCTTGAAGCGCTGCACGCGCCCGCCTTCGTGGTCCACGCAGATCAGCAGGTCTTTGCGAATTTTTTTGATGGCGCTACACAGGGCACTGAGTTGACTGCGGTCTTGCCAGTTGCGGGCAAACAAAATGAGGCCGCCCACCAACGGGTGTTTGAGGCGGCGTTTGTCAGCGGCGCTTAAGCTCAAGCCAGCGATGTCGATGATGAGGGGGGCATGTTGTGTCATTTTTTAAATATCCAGTTGCTACAAATTAAAGAGCTGTGCACGCTAGTTTTTATTGGCCTGCAGCCCGATTTGTCTCTAATTTTTCAACCACACAGAAGCTTGCGGCATAGTCGGACTCATCCGTCACGCTCACATGGGCGCTCAGTCCTTGGGCCTCGAACCACACCTTTAAACCACCGTGCAGCACGATGACGGGCTTGCCCGCATTAGCCGAACCCGCAGGCAGCTTGCCGATCTCGCACAAGCGCCAGCTCATGGGCATGCGCATGCCCGTGCCGATGGCTTTAGAGAACGCTTCTTTGGCACTGAAGCGGGTGGCCAGGTAGCGCAGGCCACGCTCGGGCCAGCGCGCGCTGCGGGCTTGCCAGGTGGCGAATTCTTCATCACTGAGAATTTTTTGTGCAAAGCGCTCGCCGTGGCTCTCCAAACTGGCGCGGATGCGGCGCACGTCGCAGATGTCGGTGCCAATGCCGTAAATCAAATCTGGGCCTCTTTCATGCAACTCAAGTACGCCTTGATCGTGGCGCTGTAGCCCAGCTCCAACGCATCGGCAATCAGCGCGTGGCCAATGGAGACTTCGCTCACACCGGGCACTTCATTGAGGAAGGGTCCGAGGTTGTCGCGGTTGAGGTCATGGCCCGCGTTGACTTGTAGGCCAACATCCAGCGCGGCTTGTGCGGTGGCGGCAAAGCGGGCCAGTTGCGCAGCCTGCTCGGGGCCACCACCCCAGGCTGCGGCGTAGGGCTCGGTGTAGAGCTCGACCCGGTCAGCGCCCACGGCTTTGGCTGCGGCCATGGCTTGCGGGTCAGCATCCATGAATAAGCTCACGCGCACGCCCAGAGCATGGCACTCATCAATCAACGGGCGCAGACGATCCGCGTCTTGCGGGAAAGACCAGCCGTGGTCGCTGGTGAACTGGCCTTCGCTGTCGGGCACAAAGGTGGCTTGCTGGGGCCGCAGGTTGCGCACAAAGTCCATCAAATTTTGAAAGGGGTTGCCCTCGATGTTGAACTCGCGTCCCGGCCAGATTTGAAGCAGCGTGGCCAGCTCATGCACATCGTTGGCGCGGATGTGGCGCTCGTCCGGGCGTGGGTGCACCGTGATGCCGTGCGCCCCCGCCTGCAAGCACAGCGTGGCCGCACGCGTGACACTAGGGATGCCCAGGTGGCGCGTATTGCGCACGAGGGCGACTTTGTTGAGGTTGACGGAGAGAGATGTACTCATATTTTTTCGCCGGGTCGTCCCAAGAAAAAATGCACCCCCTCGGGGGGCAGCGCAGTACACGTAGTGACAAGCATGGGGGTCATAGTTCAAAGATTTTGGATGTCCATCATCATCTGCCGGGTACGCAGCGTGCCCACCCCGCAATGGTAATGGAGCAGACCGCGTAGCTGGGGTTTGAGTTCACCCATCACCTCAGCACAGGCGCGCAGCGTGGTGGTGAAGGGGGCGTTATCCGTCAGTGACTGGTGTAAGTTCAACCACTGCGCACCTGACAGACTGGCCCGATCCGCCTCACCACTCAGGCGCAAGCCACCTTCGGGCACCAGGGTGTAGCGGGCCTCGTCTTGCAGTTGAGCCATGGTCATGGTTTGAGTATCGAGCGCGGGCAGCAAGCCAATTTCGCGCAAGATCAACAACTCGAACGTGCGCAGCGCGGTTTGCAGCACCTCGCCGTGCTCAGATGCCAAGACTTGGACGACTCGCCCGTAAACGTCAAACAGACCGGGGTGAGGATCATCGCGCGCCAACAACAGCAACAGCAGCTCATTGAGGTAAGTGCCCGACAGCAGGGCCTCACCACTCGGCATCACATGACCACCCTGCCACTCAGCACTCCTGAGTGTGCGAATTTCTGCGTCGCCGCCAAAGGCCAGGTGCAGCGGCTGCAAAGGCAAGAGGATGGGACGGAAACTGGAGTGAGGTCGCTTGGCCCCTTTGGCCACTAGGGCGATGCGGCCGTAGTGGCGGGTGAAGACCTCCAAGATCAGGCTGGACTCGCTCCAGTCGTAGCGATGCAGCACATAAGCAGGCTCATCGCTGATCCGTTTATTCGTAGCCAAAACTGCGCACCCGCGCTTCATCATCGGCCCAGCCTGAGCGCACCTTGACCCACATCTCGATGAAGACTTTAGCGTCCATGAGTTTTTCGAGTTCCACGCGGGTTTCGGTGCCGATGCGCTTGATGCGCTCACCCTTGTCGCCGATGACCATGGCCTTGTGGCTGTCTCGCTCCACGACGATGGTGGCAGCAATCTTGACCAGTCGCTTTTGCTTGCCGCGCCCGGGTTCTTCCTCGAACTTGTCGATCACCACCGTCGAGGTGTATGGCAGCTCATCGCCTGTCAGTCGAAACAGTTTTTCGCGCACGGTTTCGCTGGCGAGAAATTTCTCGTTCTTATCCGTTAGCTCGTCGGCGGCATACCACCAGTCTTGCTGAGGCAGGTATTTTTCGCAAATCACCAAGAGACGCTCGACATCTTTGGCGTTCTTGGCCGACATGGGCACGAATTCGGCAAAGCCGTGACGCTGCTGCATCTCTTGCAACCAGGGTGCGATGTCGGCGCGGCGGTTCACCTGATCGAGCTTGTTGGCCAACAGCAGCGTGGGGATGTCTTTGTTCAAGAGCGAGAGCACCTTGGCGTCGGCCTGGTTGAACATACCCGCCTCCACCACAAAGACCACCAAGTCCACATCCGCCACCGCGCCCAGCACGGTTTTGTTGAGCGAGCGGTTCAACGCGGTGTTGTGTCGAGTCTGAAAGCCCGGCGTGTCCACAAACACAAACTGCGCCTCACCCACGGTGTGCATACCGGTGATGCGGTGGCGGGTGGTTTGCGCCTTGCGCGAGGTGATGCTGATTTTTTGACCCACCAGCGCGTTCATCAACGTGGATTTGCCCACGTTAGGTTTGCCCACAATGGCGATCAGGCCGCAGCGTCGGTTCGGGTGATCGGGGTTAACTCCGCCATGCGCCAGAGCCGCAGAAAGCACTTCTGTTGGGGCCTCAACGTCAGCCGGTGGCAGAGTGATCGGGGAATTAGTTTCATTCATAGGGTGCCTTTGGCTTTGAGCGTCTGTAGCATGGCCGTGGCGGCGGATTGTTCCCCCGCGCGGCGCGAATTGCCGATACCGCGCTCGGTTAAATTGAGTTCGACGATCTCGCATTCCACGTCAAACGTTTGTTTGTGCGCCATACCCGTCGTGCCGACCACGCGGTACAGCGGGAGCTTCATCTTGCGCCCTTGCAACCATTCTTGCAATTCGGTCTTGGCGTCTTTGCCTATCGCGTCCATTTGCGGATTGATTTCCACCGCTTGGAATAGGCGTTGCACCAAGGCTTGGGCCGCCGTATAACCCGCATCCAGATAAACCGCCCCAATCACGGCTTCCAACGCGTCGGCCAAGATGGAGGGGCGCTTGTGACCGCCGGAGCGCACTTCACCCTCACCAAGTCGAATCACTTCCGGCAAACCGATTTCGACAGATAAATTGTGCAAGGTGTCTTGCTTAACCAAGTTGGCGCGAATGCGTGAGAGGTCACCTTCAGGCAACTCACTCAATTGCGCAAATAAAAAATCAGCAACCACCAGGTTGAGAACCCCATCGCCCAGAAACTCCAAGCGTTCATTGTGGTCGGCAGAGAAGCTGCGGTGCGTGACAGCACGGCCAAGCAAAGCAGGGTTAGAGAATTGATGCTGCAAGCGAGCTTGCAGCGCGGTCAAGCCATCAGGCACACGTTCATTCAATCGCTCAGTCACTTTACTTGGAGCGTCCAGCGTACTTCAGGGTCAACCAAGCTGGGCCTGCCAAGTGGATTTCACGCTCATAGGTGAAGCGAACCACGACTTTGTCGCCTTCCTTGGTGATCTCCAGATCATTGCCACTAATAGACTTGATGTCATCGATCTGGGCAGCCTTGTCAAATAAGCTTCGTACCTCAGCCACGGAACCACCATCTTTAGACTTGCTCACGGCCTTGCTCACGGCTTGGTATTCAATCAGTGTGGGAAACACTTGTGCGAGCACCACACCGGTCGCAGCCAGCACTCCAGCGATGAAAAGCATACCCAGAAACGACATGCCAAGTTGGCTTGATTTGAATTGATGTCTCATCGTTTTCTCCTTATTAAACACACGGAGTCAATTGAACGGACCAATCCGCTTCAGGCTGCCAAAATTCATCCAGACAAAAAAGGCTTTACCCACGATGTTTTGGTCGGGTACAAACCCCCAGTAGCGGGAATCCAACGAATTATCGCGGTTATCGCCCATCATGAAGTAGTGGCCTTCGGGCACCTTGCACACCACGCCTTCAACGCTGTAACGGCAATTCTGGCGATTGACAAAATCGTCCGCGCCTGAAACGAAGGCGGGGCGTTCGTCATCGTTAAGAATATGGTGCTTGTTTTGACCAAACGTTTCATCCAACTGCTTGAAGTAGCGCATGGCAGTCTCGTCAAAAAACTCCGGCACCACATTCGTGCTGACGGCTTGGCCGTTGATGGTCAATCGCTTGTTCAGGTAAGCCACTTCATCGCCCGGCACACCCACCACACGTTTGATGTAGTCCAAACTGGGCTTTGGCGGATAGCGAAACACCATGACGTCACCACGCTGGGGCTTGTTGCCTTCGGTGATCTTGAGATTGATCACCGGCAAGCGCACACCATAGGTAAATTTGTTGACCAGAATGAGGTCGCCCACCAGCAAGGTGGGAATCATGGAACCCGAGGGGATTTTGAAAGGCTCAAACAAAAATGAGCGCATCACAAACACCACGATGATCACGGGGAACAAGCCTGCAGTCCAATCCAGCCACCAGGGCTGCATGAGCAAACGCTGCTTGGCTTCAGTGACATTGACATCTACCTGATTGATGCCCAGTTTGTTTAACTCATTTCGACGTTGCGCGGCATCGGCCTCCAACTTGGCCGCAGCCACTTGACGCTGAGGCAAAAAGTAAAATCGCTCGGCCAACCAGTAAACACCGGTGATGACGGTGGCCATGAACAAAAGCAAGGCAAAGTTGCCATCGACAGCGCCAAAGTACCAGGCACCGATGTAGGTGGCAAACGCCGCCAGTACAAATGAGGTAATGACTTGCATCAATCTTCCACCCGCAAAATGGCCAAGAATGCCTCTTGAGGCACTTCGACCGAACCAATTTGTTTCATGCGTTTCTTGCCTGCTTTTTGTTTTTCAAGGAGTTTTTTCTTGCGACTGATATCGCCGCCATAGCATTTTGCCAGCACGTTCTTGCGAAGCGCTTTGATGCTCTCCCGCGCAATGATGTTGGCACCGATGGCAGCCTGGATGGCCACGTCGTACATTTGGCGGCTGATGATTTCGCGCATCTTGCTCACCACCGCTCGCCCCCGGTACAGCGACTGGCTGCGGTGCACGATGATGGACAGGGCATCAACCTTGTCGCCGTTAAGCAAGATGTCCACCTTGACGACGTCCGAGGCACGGTACTCTTTGAACTCATAGTCCATGGAGGCATAACCCCGGCTGACTGATTTGAGTTTGTCAAAAAAGTCCAGCACGATTTCGCCCAACGGCATCTCGTAGGTCAACATCACCTGACGGCCATGGTAGGCCATGTGCATTTGAACACCACGCTTTTGGTTGGCCAGCGTCATGACAGCACCCACATACTCTTGCGGCATGTACAAGTGCACCGTGACGATGGGTTCGCGGATCTCGGCGGTCTTGCCCACGTCCGGCATCTTGGAGGGGTTCTCCACCATCATGACTTCGCCATCGTTCTTGACCACCTGGTACACCACGCTGGGGGCGGTGGTGATGAGGTCTTGATCAAACTCACGCTCCAGCCGCTCCTGCACGATTTCCATGTGCAACAAACCGAGGAAGCCACAACGAAAACCGAATCCAAGCGCTTGACTGACTTCGGGCTCGTAGTGCAAAGAGGCGTCGTTGAGTTTGAGTTTTTCCAGCGCGTCGCGCAGCGATTCGTACTCACTGGCCTCGGTCGGGTACAGGCCCGCAAACACCTGGGGCTGGATTTCCTTGAAGCCGGGCAAGGCCTCGGTCGCTGGGCCGGCGTTATTGGGCAGCTTTTTCTCCAGCGTGATGGTGTCACCCACCTTGGCGGCTTGCAGCTCACGGATACCGGCAATGATGTAGCCCACCTCGCCCGCCTTGAGTAAGTCGCGCGGCTGGTTGGCGGGTGTGAACACGCCCATGTTGTCTGCGTTGTACACCGCGTTGGACGCCATCATCTTGATGCGCTCACCCTTGAGCAGCTGTCCATCGACCACGCGCACCAACATAACCACACCCACATAGCTGTCAAACCAGCTGTCGATGATCATGGCGCGAAGCGGCGCGGTCGGATTGCCTTTGGGGGCGGGAACGTTGGCGACGATAGCTTCCAAAATCTCGTCAATGCCCATGCCGGTTTTGGCCGAACACGGAATGGCATGCGTCGCATCAATGCCAATCACGTCTTCAATTTCAGTCTTGGCGTTGTCGGGGTCGGCATTGGGCAAATCCATCTTGTTGAGTACGGGCAGCACTTCAACCCCCAACTCCAACGCGGTATAGCAATTGGCCACGGTCTGCGCTTCCACCCCTTGTGAAGCATCGACAACGAGCAACGCACCTTCGCATGCAGACAGTGAACGCGACACTTCGTAAGAGAAGTCCACGTGACCCGGTGTGTCAATCAAGTTAAGGTTATAGACCTGTCCATCAAGCGCCTTGTAGTGCAATGCAGCGGTCTGTGCCTTGATGGTTATCCCACGCTCTTTTTCGATGTCCATCGAGTCAAGAACCTGGGCTTGCATCTCACGCGCTTCGAGTCCGCCGCAGCGTTGAATCAAGCGATCAGCAAGCGTGGATTTGCCGTGATCAATGTGCGCAATGATTGAGAAATTTCTGATGTGATTCATCAACGAACAGCTTCAAGTGGTTGAATTAAAAAGACGCGGCCAAGAAAAAAGGGCACGTCTGATTAAGACGCGCCCTGAACCAACAATCTTTGGCAACTGCGATAGCTGGGACTTCATTGTAGGCAAAAAGGCCGTGTCGTGCAGCCTTGGATACGTCGATGAGAGGTCGTTGCAGCATCGCAACATAAAACTTATTCACAGCTTATTAACAACAATATTGATGATTATCTGGACAACTTGTGGGTGAGCTGTGCATGGCCTGTGCACCCCGCCTATCTATCCCGTATTATGAACAGATGGCTTTCAAATATGCCTGTAATCTTGTAAGAAAGACGTTCATTCTAACTAAATTCATAAGTTCCTAGCAAATAAGTTAGTGAACGCATACGTAACAAAGACTTAAATTTTGAGGGCAATTTCGAAAAATATATTTTTCGAAAACCGTAAAAAGTGCTCCCTCGCCTAAAACCCCGTCAAAATTCAAGGGCTTTGGAGCGACTCCAAGCCACTTAAGGCGAAGGGCGAATCACAGCGTACTGCGTCCATTCACCTCGGCGGAATAAGAGATTTACGGGCTTGCTCTTGTCCAACTTGGTCATCATGACCTCAAACTCTTTCACGCCCGGCAGTTCAGTATTGGCCACAGCCAATATGACATCGCCCTCACGTAATCCCGCCCGTGCAGCAGCATCCACAGCCGCATCCACCCGTACCCCGCCTTTAACTTTGAGTTGCTTCTTCAAGGTCTCTGGAATATCGCTCACAGTCAGGCCCAAGGCCTGAACCGCATTGGCCACGCGTGGCTTGGATTCACGTTCTTTGCTGGCGACTTTTTCTTCTTCAAACTCACCCACGGTGATGCTCAACTCTTTGCTAACACCACGCCGAAACACCGTTAAGGTGCTCCGGGTGCCGGGTTTGGTGCGTCCGACCAGGCGCGGCAAGTCAGCAGACTTCTCAATCGCTTTACCTTCGAATTTAACGATGATGTCGCCAGCCTCCACACCAGCTTTCTCGGCGGCCGAACCATTCTCAACCGCTCTGACCATGGCGCCTTGCGGCTTGCCTAATCCAATCGACTCAGCC
The DNA here is from genome assembly GCA_025356545.1 of Comamonadaceae bacterium. Lineage (GTDB taxonomy): Bacteria > Pseudomonadota > Gammaproteobacteria > Burkholderiales > Burkholderiaceae_C > CANCDA01. The sequence goes on along the minus strand of JANXSU010000066.1, from coordinate 8,506 downwards.
ACCTCCTTAGAGACCTGCTCAATCTGCACCCCAATACGGCCCCGTGTCACACGGCCCGTGGCACGCAGTTGCTCACTTACCCGCACCGCTTCATCCATCGGAATGGCAAAGGAGATGCCCATGAAGCCACCCGAGCGTGAATAGATCTGACTGTTAATGCCCACCACTTCACCACGCATATTGATGAGCGGGCCACCCGAGTTACCTGGGTTGATGGCGACATCAGTCTGGATGAGAGGCAAATAGTCACCCGTGTCACGCTGTTTGGCACTGACGATGCCTGCGGTGACGGTATTTTCCAGGCCAAAGGGGGAGCCAATCGCCATGACCCATTCGCCCACTTTGAGCCGATTCACATCACCCACCTTGACTGCGGGCAAACCAGTCGCCTCAATTTTGACGACGGCCACATCGGTGCGCTTGTCGGCCCCCACAATGCGGGCCTTGAACTCACGCTTGTCAGTCAATGTCACCAGCACCTCTTGCGCACCTTCCACCACGTGCGCATTAGTCATGATGAAGCCATCAGCCGACAAGATGAAGCCTGAGCCAACCCCACGCGGCTGAGCCTCTTCTTCCTGCGGCTGTGGGCTAGGACGGTTGGGGCGCGGACCCTGACGCGGTGCATTAGGAAGGGGGATGCCAAAGCGGCGAAAGAACTCCAGCATGTCTTCGTCCGCTCCGCTTTCGGAACCGGGACGTGCCATGACTTTCTCCAAGGTTCGGATGTTGACCACAGAGGGGCCGACCTGCTCGACCAGCTCAGTGAAATCAGGCAAACCACGCGTTGACTGGGCCCAAGTCGAACCCACAGTCAAGAGGTTGAGCATCATGAGCAGGAGAATGGCACCCAAGCACTTGGGGACAGATTGGGTTTTGAAATCGATTTTGAACATCATCATGCTTTCTTGGAAATAACAATCAGTTTTACAGCCATTCAGGTAGGGTCTCATTTTCGCTGTTCAAGGGCTTGGGCAAATGCTGAAAGCGTCTGCTCAGGCACCTCTCCCACCACCGTCACCCACCAAACTCCGGTTTTATCAGGCAAGCGCTTTGACAGCGTGTGGGTCGCACCCATCGCCCTCAAGCCTTCAGTGCCATGGCGCCCAGGAACAAAGCCTTCAATGAACAAAGACACCGTGGCCAGCCCATCGGAAAAAACCCATTGAACCGCAAAGCTCCCAGCGCCCTGCTCGGATTGAACCGGGCGGCGATAACAACTCATGGATTTAAATCCGGGCACGGGAGTTTTCAGGACCCATCCTTCAGCCTGAGCAGAGGTCTTGATCATCGCGGGACGCTCCACACGGTAATCGTCGGTTTTGGTCATCATTTGCGTGAGCTTGCTCATGCTGACAGGTGCATCCAGCTGTAGCTCCGAGAAGGCGACTTGTTCCAACACATGCTTTTGCGCATCGAGTGTTTGCAGGCGAACCACCAAGCCGGATTTTTTTTCACTCCAGACCTGGTAGGCAAATCTCAGCTTGTCCCTGGGTTCAATCTGAACTACGTCAGTATCGAAGCCCGCCACGCGTTCTGCACCGATAAAGTGGGCGGTATAAAACTCATCAATGGCCGTATCCGATGAATTGAGCAAGCCGGGGAACAAGCCCAATGAATCACGTGTTTCCACCACCGCGACTTTACTTTGCGGTGAAAAGGTAATGACTTCTGAGTTGTGCCGAAAAGTTGAACGTGGCGGACCACTCAGTGACTCGATCCGCTCCATTTGCTGCTCGCCATCGCATACGTGCCAAATGCGTGAACTGGCCATGCTACTGCCAGAGGAGACCACCAGGGTGCCGATATACGCCTTGCGACGCGAAGCCTCGTGCATACGTAGCAGCCACTCGGAGGTGCTACGTTGCGTCGGTACTTTTTGCACCAGCGTAACGTCTCGCCCGAGCGCAGGCGTTTGTGCGCCAATGATAGCCACCATGAACAATGCGGCAACACTTGCTAATAAGCACCGGGTTTGCACACTCAAGACCATGATGGGCATTACCGAGTCGAGCGCTCAAAAGTGGCGTTACGAACAAAGCCAGACGGCATTTGCAAGGCCGACGCACCACCAAACTGCTGATGCGCCTGGAGCAGCGGGTCCAGCCGGGGATCGCGAATCATGGCCTGCGAGGATTCATCCTGCACGACCACGACTGGTAATGGCGCTTGCGCCAGTTGCGAGGGGCTAACCGGGGCGTTCACACCATCCACAAAGCCCCAACCCAGCACCGTTGCCAAAGCCAGCGAAGCCAATCCAGCCACCCACTTCCAGCGCAGGCCGGAGTCGTTAGCCGCTTCTTTTTCATGGTCATTTATGCCTATGACACTTTCATTACCTGCATAAACAGCTATTGAATCTATAGCACACTCAGGCTCAGGTGAAAAATGTAGGTCATCATCTTCCAGCCGACTGCGAAACCGGGACAAGAAGGCGCTGTCTTTTGTGCAGCCCCAAGACAACTCCTGCGAACGCAGGACATCTCCCACCAAGTGATAGGCATGCCAGTTGGCACGAGCCTGTTCATCCTGCACCAGCGACCTCACAGCCTGCACCAAGGCCTCGCCGCTTAACTGACCGTCGGCCAGTGCTGAGATTTGCTCATTGAGGTTTAAATTTTCATCACTCATCTTGATCACTTTCGTTCGATCTACCAGCGCTTGCCAGATTGATGTTCCAGCAAGGGCTTGACCTTGGTCGATATGGCTTCCCGAGCTCGAAAAATACGAGATCGAACTGTGCCAATCGGGCAATCCATCACGCTTGCAATTTCCTCATAGCTCAAGCCCTCAATTTCGCGCAAGGTGACGGCTTGGCGCAAGTCATCCGGCAGCGCCGCCATAGCCGTGTTGATCACCGTCGCAATTTCTTTAGCGGCGAGCACCGATTCCGGTGTTTCGTCTGAGATTGGTTCGCTTAAACGCTGAGAAGTTTCATCTTCTTCATCTTGGGACCTGAGGGCGGCCTGCATCACGACGGGGTCGTGTTTGAATTCGAGCAAGAATTTCTTGGCCGTATTGACAGCGATACGGTAGAGCCAAGTATAGAACTGCGCCTCACCCCGGTACTGGTGCAGCGCCCGGTAGGCACGAATGAAGGTCTCCTGGGCAATGTCTTCAACCAGATCCACATCGCGCACCATGCGGCGAATCAGGCGTTGAATTCGGCGTTGGTACTTGATCACCAACAATTCGAAGGCACGGGCGTCACCCGCCCGCGTGCGCTCGACCAGCAAGAGATCGCTGTCATTACCCTGTGACTGCTTCATGACGGGTCTGCCACTCCACCTGGAGGGTGACTTTCGATGACCGCCCCGGGCTTGCCTTGGCTCCACAAGGCACGCCGCAAAGCATCCCAATTCAACGCATCCATCTCCCGCTCCAACCAAAGCCAGATCAGCCCATGATCTGGCAAGCTTAAAGCCAATAACACCAAGTTTTGACCGTCCAGTTGAGGCTGAACTGCGACAACCCAAGAATGGCCGCCTGACTTCCAACACCAGTTCTGCCCATCCCAACACAAACAGCCCCTGAGAGGGTGCAAGACGTCATGAATTGAAAGCCAAGTAGTGATCAGCCAAAGCCCAAAGCCCAGCCCCTGTGGCCAGCCCAAGTGGTCCACTTGATAGCACCAAAAACCCAACACACCCATAGCCAGCAACAGAAGAGCCCACGTGATCAGTATCTTGATGTGCGAACGCCCCACCGGATAAGTAACCGCTGGGGCGTTAAACATAGAGCTGACTATCCGAACGCGTCAAATGCGCTTGAAGACCAGACTTCCGTTGGTGCCGCCGAAGCCGAAATTATTCTTAACCGCGACATCGATCTTCACGTCCCGCGCTGTATTCGCACAGTAGTCCAGATCGCACTCCGGGTCTTGGTTGAAGATATTGATGGTGGGTGGCACTTTCTGGTGGTGCACCGCCAACACGGTGAACACGCTCTCAATCCCGCCCGCTCCACCCAACAGGTGACCGGTCATGGATTTAGTGGAGCTCACCAAGGTCTTGTAGGCGTGGTCGCCGAGCGCGGCCTTGATAGCATTGGTCTCGTTGATATCCCCCAACGGCGTGGAGGTACCGTGGGCATTGAGGTAATGCACTTCGTCCGGGTTAACGCCCGCATTGCGCAGCGAACCCAGCATGGCACGGCGTGGGCCGTCCATATTGGGTGCGGTCATGTGACCGGCATCGGCACTCATCCCAAAACCTGCCAGCTCAGCGTAGATTTTTGCACCGCGCGCCTTGGCGTGCTCGTACTCTTCCAGCACCATCACGCCCGCGCCCTCACCCAGCACAAAACCATCACGGTCTTTGTCCCAGGGGCGCGAAGCGGTTTTAGGGTCATCGTTGCGGGTTGACAGGGCGCGCATAGCCGCAAAGCCACCCACACCAAGTGGCGACACTGTGGCCTCAGAGCCGCCCGCAATCATGACGTCGGCATCGCCGTATTCAATCATGCGACCAGCTTCACCGATACAGTGCAGACCCGTGGTACAAGCGGTCACGATGGCGATGTTCGGGCCTTTGAAGCCAAAACGCATTGACACATGACCAGCAATCATGTTGATGATGGAAGCAGGCACAAAGAACGGAGTGATGCGGCGGGGGCCACGGTTCACCAGTTCAGCGTGCGTGTTCTCGATCAGGGGCAGACCACCGATACCAGAACCAATGACGCAGCCAATGCGCGTGGCCAGGTCATCATCCAGGTCATCACCAGTGGCCAAACCAGAATCTGCCACGGCTTGTGCAGCCGCAGCGATACCGTAATGGATGAAAGTGTCCATCGAACGCGCTTCTTTGGCGCTTATGTAGGACTCCAGATCAAAACCCTTGACTTCACCCGCAATTTTGCAGGCGAAGGCTGAGGCATCAAATTTGGTGATGAGGTCAATGCCGGAGTTACCAGCAAGCAGATTGGACCATGCATCAAGCACTGTGTTACCCACGGGGCTGATACAGCCCAAACCCGTCACGACCACACGACGCCGAGTCATAACATGACCCCCACGCTTGTCGCTTCGTGCACTGGGCTGCACCCCGAAGGGGCTAACTCGCCTTGGGGCGGCCCGGCGTCGAATTTGGCCTCCACGCTTGTCATACCCATCTGTTTTTAGGCTTTCTTGTGAGTATTGGCGTAGTCGATGGCGTTTTGCACCGTTGTGATCTTCTCGGCATCTTCGTCCGGGATCTCAATACCAAACTCGTCTTCCAGTGCCATCACCAGTTCAACTGTGTCCAAAGAATCAGCGCCCAGATCGGCCACAAAGACTTTTTCGGAGGTAACTTGGGACTCTTCAACACCGAGTTGTTCGGCAATGATTTTTTTAACGCGTGCTTCAATATCGCTCATGGTTCCCTCAGAGGGTTGTAAATGAATCCGTGATTTTAGCCGCACGGATTAATCGGCTTGGATAATCAGTTGGAAACAACACTGACTCACTGTGTGTGAGTTGCGGGCTGTCCCTCAAAGTGTCACAAATACATGCCGCCGTTGACGTGCAACTCCTGCCCTGTCACATAACCCGCCTGCGGCGAAGCCAGATAGGCCACCGCGTAGGCAATATCAGCGGGTTTGCCGAGGTGGCCCAAAGGGATCTGACCGAGCAAGGCCTTTTGCTGCTCATCGGGCAAGTGCGCGGTCATATCGGTTTCAATAAAGCCGGGGGCCACGCAGTTGACCGTGATGTTGCGTGAGCCGAGTTCACGGGCCAATGCCCGTGTCATACCCGCCACACCGGCCTTGGCTGCCGCGTAGTTGGCTTGCCCGGCGTTGCCCATGGCACCCACCACCGATGTGATGCTGATGATGCGGCCATAGCGCTGCTTCATCATGGTGCGCATGACGGCACGGCTCATGCGAAACACGGCCTTGAGGTTGGTGTCCAACACCGCGTCCCACTCGTCGTCTTTCATGCGCATGGCCAGGTTGTCACGCGTGATACCGGCGTTGTTCACCAGCACTTGCAAACCACCATGTTCTTTAACGATGTCATTGATGACGGCCTCGCAAGCTGCAGCGTCGTTGACGTTCAGATTTTTACCGCTACAACCGGAAAAAGCGGCGAGCGCGACGCTGATCTTGGCAGCACCCTCGTCGGTCGTGGCCGTGCCGATGACCTTCAAACCACGCTGCGCCAACTCATGTGCAATGGATGCACCAATGCCGCGCGAAGCCCCGGTGACCAGAGCGACTTGGCCTTCAAATTTAATCTCACTCATGCCAATAATCCTTTCACTTCCACCATCGTGACGGGGTCAAACAAGGCCATGCCGGTCAACTCGGGGTCAATGCGCTTAACCATGCCTGCCAGCACCTTGCCCGGCCCACACTCCACCAGAGTCGCAATGCCGTGCGCCTTGATCGCTTGCACACACTCGACCCAGCGCACTGGGCCAAAAGCCTGACGGTAGAGCGCGTCACGGATGCGGTCTGAATCCACCTCGACCGTCACGTCAATGTTGTTGATCAGCACCAACTGCGGTGCGGAAAATTCCACCGACTCCAGCCGCTCACGCAGCCGCTCGGCGGCAGGCCGCATCAGGCTAGAATGGAAAGGCGCAGACACTGGTAAAGGCAATGCCCGCTTGGCGCCATTGGTCTTCAATATTTCACAGGCTTTTTCGACAGCCGCTTTACTGCCTGAGATCACGGTTTGCGCCGGATCGTTGAAATTTGCAGCTTCGACCACTTCAAGTGAGTCCGCACCGAAGGACTTTGTCACCTCGGCACAGCTGGCTATGACTTTGGCGGCATCCATGCCCAGAATGGCCGCCATGGCCCCTGTGCCCACAGGCACCGCCTCTTGCATGGCCTGAGCACGAAACCGCACCAGCGGCACGGCCTGTGCCAGCGTCAGAACCCCAGCGGCCACCATAGCCGTGTACTCACCCAAAGAGTGACCGGCCACGGCCGCAGGCACTCGCCCGGTCTCGGCCATCCAGGCGCGATAGGCTGCCACGGCCGCCACCAGCATGACGGGTTGGGTGTTGGTGGTCAGCGCCAGGGCTTCTTTAGGGCCTTCTTTGATGAGTTGGGCGATGTCTTCTCCCAAAGCGTCTGAAGCTTCACGCAGAGTTTCAAGCACGACGGGATGATCGCCCCAAGCGTCAAGCATGCCAACAGACTGCGAGCCCTGGCCTGGAAATATAAAAGCAAATGAAGTCATCGTTTCGTCGGAGATTCTTAATCAAATTGGACGCAAGCCCAATAAGGATGTGCATACCAAGCTACAAATTCAGGAGCACAGCGCCCCAGGTAAAGCCGCCACCCACGCCTTCAAGCATGAGGGTTTCTCCTTTTTTCACCTGCCCCGCGCGCACCGCATGGTCCAGCGCCAATGGAATGGAGGCCGCAGAGGTGTTGCCATGCTGATCGACCGTGACCACCACTTTGTCCATGGACAACTTGAGCTTTCGGGCCGTACTTTGCATGATGCGGATGTTGGCCTGGTGCGGGATCAACCAGTCAATATCGGCCTCGGTCTTACCGGCCTTGGCCAACACGGCGCGGGCAGCGTCTTCCAGCACGCCCACCGCCAGCTTGAACACCGCTTGACCATCCATTTTCAGCACGGGGTCACCTAACACCGCGCCACCAGACACATGCCCCGGCACGCACAGAATGCCCACGTGCTTGCCATCCGCATGCAAGTCGGTGGCCAAAATACCGGGCGTATCGGAGGCCTGCAACACCACAGCACCGGCACCGTCGCCAAACAGCACACAGGTGGTGCGGTCTTTGAAATCAAGAATGCGGGAAAAGACTTCAGCGCCGATCACCAGTGCTTTACTGGCCGCGCCAGTCTGAATCATGGCGTCGGCCACGGTCAGCGCATAAACGAAACCGCTGCACACGGCTTGCACGTCAAATGCCGCGCAGCCATTGGCTCCCAGCTTGTTTTGGAGAATGCAGGCGGTAGAGGGGAACACCATGTCCGGGGTGGATGTGGCAACAATGATCAGGTCAATTTCATGGGCCTTAAGGTTCGCGGCCTCCAGCGCCTTGCGGGCGGCTTCCAAGGCCAAATCACTGCTACAGACGTCTGGGGCTGCAAAGTGCCTAGCCCGGATGCCAGTGCGCTCAACAATCCAGTCATCGGAAGATTCAACCCCCTGGGTCGCCAACTCAGCCACCAGATCGGCATTGGTCAAACGACGGGGGGGCAAATAGCTGCCGGTGCCAGTGATGCGGGAATATCGTCTCATTAATATGGGTGCTTGACCTTGGGTTCAGACTAGGGCGCGATACCTGCCAACAGGGGGGCAGCGTGCGCAATGCGGGCCTGAACTCGATCAAGCAAGTTGTTTCGAGCCGCATCATACGCCCGGATCAGAGCAACCTCAAAGGCCAGCTCATCGGCAGAACCGTGACTCTTGAACACCAGACCGCGCAAGCCCAACAAAGCCGCACCGTTGTAACGACGATGGTCAACTCTGTTTTTGAATGCAGAAAGCACCGGTTGCGCACAAATGGCTGCAAATTTGGTAAAGATGTTGCG
>JANXSU010000017.1 GCA_025356545.1 Comamonadaceae bacterium | reverse complement strand
GAGACTGCCAGACCCAGCGTCAAGGCGGACAAAGGCATGCTCCATTGCCGCCAGCGCGAGGCCAAGGCCTGCAAGCGAAATTTGAGCCAGATGGCCAGTGTGGCCAACATCACCGCCACAACCAGTGACACAAGTACCCAGCCCAAATGGTACCGAACCAAGCCCTCCAGCCGCATGCCGGCCATACCGGCGTAGTGCATGGTGCCAATACCCCCACCCAGCAATAAACCACCCAAAGCGAGTTGACGCGGAGAAATGGTCGGTCGACTGATGATTCGCAAGGCCAGCGCACTGGCCAAAATGCTGGGCAGCACGGAGAGCAGCGTGAGACTCAAGTCAAACCCAGTGGCACAAGGCAAGCTAAAGGCCAGCATGCCAATGAAATGCATGGCCCAGATACCCAAACCCAGACACATGCTGCCGACGATGAACCATAACCGACGTGCCTGCGGCGTCAAATGCTGGGTGATTTTGAGAGACACCAGCAGAGCCGCATAAGACGCTAAAACAGCCACGACCAATGACATTGAGACCAGTACGGCGTCATAGACCCCGGTGTAGATCAGGCTGCTGTCGGGAGGCGCAATAAAAAGGTGACTGAAATCAGGCATATCGGGTATCGTGAATTTACCCAGTCATGATAAATCCAAGCACCATTTTTAGAGCGACCTAATCGTCGCAATAAGCGCCGATTTCGTGACTTATTCCAACCCTAGCTCTTGAATTTTTCGGGTGATCGTATTGCGTCCGATACCCAATTTATGAGCCGCCTCTATCCGACGGCCTTTGGTGTTGTCCAGCGCAGTCTGAATAAGGCAAGACTCAAAACGCCGCGTGAGTACGTCCCACACATCCGTTCGACCGCTGCGCAGCAGGGCAATGGCCTCGACCTGTAACGCGGTTTCCCAGCCCTCGCTGAGCAAGTTTGCAGACGAGTCAGGTGATGTAGCCACCGCCACACTGCCGGTAGTCGTCGGTGTCATGCGCCCGTCCTGCGAAGGGCTTAGCGACTGATCTGTCAAGGCCGCTACGACTGAAGCTTCCTTGACACCGTGCACATCGACTTCTGGGGGCAAATCTTTGGGCTCAATAACCTGGGCCGGGGCCATCACAGTCAGCCAGTGGCAGATGTTCTCAAGTTGGCGCACGTTGCCAGGAAATCGGAATTGACTCAGCCAGTTAAGCGCCGAATCGGCAATGCGTTTGGGCTCAACTCCCAGCTGGCGGGCGCTGAAATTCAGGAAATGTCGCGTCAGCATAGGGATGTCCTCGCGACGCTCACGCAAAGCAGGCAAGCGCAGGCGGATGACGTTAAGGCGATGAAACAAGTCCTCACGGAATCCACCCTCTTTGACGCGCTGCTCCAGATCTTGGTGGGTGGCTGCAATCACACGTACATTGGTTTTGACTGCGCTGTGGCCACCCACTCTGTAAAAATGCCCGTCACTCAAGACGCGCAAAAGCCGGGTTTGCAGGTCAAATGGCATGTCACCGATTTCGTCAAGAAACAGCGTGCCGCCATCGGCCTGCTCAAAGCGACCCCGGCGCATGGTTTGTGCGCCGGTGAAGGCGCCGCGCTCATGGCCAAACAATTCAGATTCCAGCAGATCCTTAGGAATGGCTGCGGTGTTGATGGCCACGAATGGACCTTTCGCTCTGAGCGAATGCTTGTGCAGCGCATGGGCGACAAGTTCCTTGCCCGTGCCGGATTCACCCGTGATCAAAACAGTGACGTTGCTCTGACTCAGGCGACCGATAGCGCGAAAAACGTCTTGCATAGCCGGGGCTTGGCCCAGCATTTCTGGAGTAGCAGCCACCACCTCAAGTGCCACTTCTTCACGCTGGCTTTCTTCGACGGCACGACGAATCAACTCCACCGCCTTGGGCACATCAAAGGGCTTGGGCAGGTACTCGAAGGCCCCACCTTGAAAGGCCGACACAGCACTGTCGAGGTCGGAAAATGCGGTCATGATGATGACGGGCAGCCCTGGAAAACGCGCTTTTACTTTGTCCAGTAAATCCAGCCCGGTGCCGCCCGGCATGCGGATGTCGCTCACCAGCACCTGCGGGCCACCGTCTTCGTCAACGTGCTCCAACGCGGCGAGCACGTCTTTGGGGTTGGTAAAGCTGCGGGTGGGCAATTCTTCGCGCTGTAACGCTTTTTCAAGCACGAAGCGGATGGACTGGTCATCATCTACGATCCAAATCGGCTTCATATGTGGCTATCCCTTTGTTCGTGCGCCATGAACCTAAGCAGTTGAGGACGGAGCTACGCGATGCTTCAGTCTGTCACTCAAGGTCTCATGGAAGCGGTATCAATATTTTGAAATCCGTGTGTCCGGGCACGCTGTCACACTCGATCAGGCCATGGTGCTGCTGAACAAAGGTTTGCGCCAATGTCAACCCCAGACCAGAACCGCCCTCTCGCCCCGACACCAAGGGGTAGAAAATGCGGTCTTTGATCGAGTCTGGCACGCCAGGCCCGTTGTCGATGACATGCAATTCCAATGCCAATCGGTAACGCTGCTTCCCGAAAGTAACGCCACGCGCCACGCGCGTGGCAAACGTCAGGCGCGCATCACCTGATGTCATTCTCTCGGCAAGAGCCTGGCAAGCGTTGTGAGCGATGTTAAGCACCGTCTGGATCAGTTGCTCCCTATCCCCACGAAACTCCGGGATAGATGTATCGTAATCACGCACCACACGCAAGCCCTTGGGAAACTCAGCCAGGATCAAAGATCGCACCCGCTCACAGACTTCATGGATGTTGACGTCACCCACCACATGGGGCCTGCGGTGGGGGGCCAACAAACGATCTACCAGAGTTTGCAGCCGGTCTGCTTCATGGATGATGACCTGGGTGTATTCCTTGAGTTCGCGCGAATCGATCTCCATCTCCAGCAACTGGGCCGCGCCACGAATGCCTCCCAAAGGGTTTTTGATCTCATGGGCGAGGTTGCGAATCAACTCTTTATTGGCTTGCGCCTGATCCAGTAACCGCTCTTCACGCTCTTGGCGCGCCTGCTGCTCCAGTGGCAGCAACTCAACAATGATGGCCTCGGGCTGATCGGTCTGCGTCACTATGACGTGAACAGGTAACAAATCACGGTTTGGTCGCTTGAGCCAGGCGTCATAGCGCAGGGCCGCAAACTGGTTGTCGGTCACGCCCTGCAAAGCATTTTTAAGCACATGGGGCTCTGCAAAACTGTCAGCGAAGTCAGCCCCTTCAATCAGGCGACGCGAGGTACCCAGTGCGTCTTCCAGTGCGGCGTTGGCAAACAGGACAAGGCCGTTGCCTTGGACGACGGCAACCAAAGTTGCCAGCAGATCAAACGGCTGAAAATGAGAGGGAGGAGTGGTAGGCTTTTTCAAGCCTCTATTTTGACGCAGGTACGCGACCAATTTCACGCTGAATGCCGGCAATATCGCTGTCATTGCGCGCAATGTTGGCCTTGAGCTCTGCCACGCGGTCTAGGTATTTCTGGTGATTGCGGGTCTCGGGACCCAGCTTTTCGGGCTCGCCGTTGTTGTACTCCTTGAGCAAATCTTCGCGACGGATTTGTGACCTTTTCAACTCGGATTCCAGAATTTGCTTGGCATCCGAATCCCGCGAGCGTTGTTCAGGTGTGTCAATGCGCGGCCCCGTCTGCGTGGCTGCTGCCACGCGTACAGGCGCGGCAGCAACGGGGCGCTGGGTCTGCACCACGGTCACATTGCCACCATCAAGCAACTTGCAGTTGTGTTTTTGACCCGCAGGCACAGTGTTGGTGTACTCATTGCCACAACGGTATATCCGGTCTTGAGCAGAACTATTACCTAGACAAAAAGCGGTTAGAAGTGGAATCAATAAAACGTATTTCATGCTGTCTCCGCACCGCAGTTAACGCGACGCCGGTTTTGCAGTATCACTCAACCGCGAAATAAATCAAGCCTTGTGGCCGCACCAAAACAAAAAGGACGGCTTGCGCCGTCCTTTTTGTGCGACAGCTTGTAACGAATCACAAGCCTGTACGAACCCCTTACAGGGAGTAGTACATGTCGTATTCGACCGGATGAACGGCCTGACGGAAACGTGTAACTTCCTGCATCTTGAGATCAATGTAGGCATCGAGCATGCTGTCAGTGAACACGCCACCCTTGGTCAGGAAGGCACGGTCTTTGTCAAGATACTCCAGCGCCTGATCCAGGCTGTGGCACACGGTTGGCACCAATGCGTCTTCCTCGGGAGGCAGATGGTACAGATCTTTAGTGGCGGCTTCGCCCGGGTGGATCTTGTTCTCTACGCCGTCCAGACCAGCCATTAGTAGAGCCGAGAAGCACAGGTAGGGGTTGGCCAGTGGATCGGGGAAACGCGCCTCGATACGGCGACCTTTGGGGTTGGCCACATGGGGGATACGGATCGAAGCCGAGCGGTTGCGTGACGAGTAAGCCAGCTTCACCGGCGCCTCAAACCCAGGAACCAAACGCTTGTAGCTATTGGTGCCAGGGTTGGTGATGGCGTTCAAAGCGCGGGCATGTTTGATGATGCCGCCGATGTAGTACAACGCGTAGTCCGACAGACCGGCATAGCCGTCGCCAGCAAACAGGTTCTTGCCGTCTTTCCAGACCGACTGGTGCACGTGCATGCCCGAGCCGTTGTCGCCCACCAGAGGCTTGGGCATGAAAGTTGCGGTTTTACCATAAGCATTGGCCACGTTGTGCACCACGTACTTGAGCAAAATGGTCCAGTCAGCGCGCTCAACCAGCGTGCTGAAACGGGTGCCGAGTTCGTTCTGGCCGGGGCCAGCGACTTCGTGGTGGTGCACTTCGACCGGGATGCCCAAGGATTCAAGGATCAAAGACATTTCGGAGCGCATGTCTTGCATGCTGTCCACTGGAGGCACGGGGAAATAGCCACCCTTGACTGTGGGACGGTGACCGCGGTTGCCGCCTTCGAGCTGGGCGTTGGTGTTCCAGGGGGCTTCGTATTCGCTGATCTCGAAGGAAGCGCCGCTCATCTCGTTTTTCCAGCGCACGCCGTCAAACACGAAGAATTCAGGCTCTGGACCGAAGTAGGCGGTGTCGCCCAGGCCGGAGGCCTTGAGGTAGGCTTCAGCGCGCTTGGCGACAGAGCGCGGATCGCGGTCATAGGCCTTGCCGTCGCTGGGCTCGACCACGTCACAGCTCATGAACAACGTGGTCTCTTCGTAGAAGGGGTCGATGTTAGCGGTGTTTGGGTCGGGCATGAGTTGCATGTCTGACGCTTCAATGCCTTTCCAGCCCGCGATGGATGAGCCGTCGAAGGCGTGGCCAGCGGTGAACTTGTCTTCATCGAAGTGGGACACAGGCACGGTGACGTGCTGCTCTTTGCCACGGGTGTCGGTAAAACGGAAATCAACAAACTTGACCTCGTTTTCCTTGACCATTTTCATCACGTCTGCGACGGTCTTTGCCATCAAAATCTCCTGGTTGGATGGTTGCTAAAAAGTCTCTGACACCTGAATGCAGTTTTTATGCCAAGACGGCTGAATCAGCCGATTTGCCAAACCCCATATTCTGCCTTGAGTTTTCGCGTTTTTTTACGCAATGCGGGCCTCTCACGGGGATTCGTCAAAAATACGGGCTCCACCATGCACGACGAGCCAACCAGAACTGCACTATATTGGTGCAATTTTATTTGCGCACCATTTCGGGGCCAAGCTTGGCCCCGAAATGCTTCAAACCTGCCAACAGCGCGACATAGGCAGGAGACACGGCTTCAGGCGCGCCTTTAACGCCCAACTCGATGTGCCGCCCATGCACAGGATGGTCAACACTGGGAAGGCTGAACACTTTGATGCCAGGGTGATCTTGCTCGAGCGACTCCATGAGGGGCGTCAAAGTCGCCTCCATTGCGCCAAACACCACCACCGACTGCTCGACCCAGGCCTCACGGTTGAAATGCTCGGCGTATTGCGTGTCCAACACCCACGCCATCATCGGCCAGGCCATCACTGGGAACCCTGGCACAAAGTGGACAGCGCCCCCACGCGCACCCTCACAACTGAAACCCGCGATCTTGTTGTAGGGGTTGGGAATGATGCTTGCCCCCACCGGAAACACGCCCATATTCAGGCGGTGGATGTTGTCGGGCCGATCCGGTTCATACACCGTGCCCTGCTCCTTGGCCGTGTCTTGCATACGTTCACGGATCAAGGCCTCGGCCTGCGGGTGCAAGGTCAACTCACGCCCGAGTGCGCGGCCTGCACATTGCCGGGTGTGGTCGTCCGGTGTGGCCCCAATACCGCCCGTGGAAAACACCACATCCCCCGAGGCGAAAGCGCGTTGGAGCGTTTGCGTGATGCGCTCTGGCGAATCCCCCACGTACTCGGCCCAAGCCAGGGACAAACCGCGCTCATGCAACAGCTCAATGACTTTAGGCAGGTGTTTATCGGCCCGTTTGCCAGAGAGAATCTCATCACCAACGATGATGAGGCCAAAATCAGGCTTGGGAGATGTGCTTGTCATGCTCATGGGAGTCATCCTTATTCATGTCACGTAGTTCAGTTAATGCCGCCAGGCAGAAGTGGGCAAACCACAGCGCCGAAAAAGCAAACACCAGGGTGTAAATCCAGATCGCCAGAGGCACCATCAACGGGGCCATCACTACCGCCATGGCTCCGACTGCAAACACCAGGCCGGGTGCCGCCCCCAAATAGCCCGTGATCACGCCAATGACCAACAACCAGCCACGATGGCGTCGAATGAGTGCCATGCGCTCCTCATGGCTGGCGTGCTCGGCCAGCACGTCATAGCCCATGACGCGGTAGGTCAGCCAGCCCCAGATCAAGGGCGGCAAAATCAAAAACAAAGGAGGGATCAACCACAGCGGGATAGACACCACCAGCGCAAGGGCCGCCACTGCTGAAGAGCCCAGCCCCAAGCCCACGCTGCGCCAAAAGCTGCCGCCCTGCTGGCGCTTCAGTTGCGGGAAACGCCGCTCCGACACCAGCGACACAATAGCAGGCGTCATCATCCAGGACACGCTGAGCAGCACCAGCAAAATAACGATGGGCAAGCTCAGCAGCAGCATCAGCAATGGCCCCACCACATTGCGCAAATTACTGAGTCCCATGCTCTGAAGCCAGCGCATCAAGCCTTCCAGCAAAGACCATTCGCTCAACCAGGATTGCAGACCCTGAATCGCGTTTTCCCAGAAAAAATACACGCCTACCGCGTACAACGCAACCGTGAGCAGCAAAGGCAGCAGGGACAGGGCGATGACACGTGGATGCACGCAATAAGCCAGCGCGCGCCAAAAAGAGTCAAGGAAGAGGTTCATTGGGCGTCAAGGATACGTCAGGCCCGCCCCATCAGCCGCAAGACGCCCTGCCATTGTTGCGACCAGAAACCACGCCCGTAGTCGCGCACATGGCCTTGTGCGTCTGGCTCCACCTGGTCGCGTACGCCGGTCGGGTCATAGCGCAGCTCAAAGTTGACCGTGCCAAACAGCATGTCCCACCAGGGCAACAACACGCCAAAGTTATGCCCTCCGAGCGTACCTTTGCCCCCGGCTTCATGCCCAACGCCAATGCTGTGGTGCAGCCGGTGAAAGCGCGGGCTGATCCACAAGCGCTCGCCCACCGGTCCAAACCACAGGCGCACATTGGCATGTTGCAAGCTCTGACTCAACTGGGTCAAGGCCACGATGACCACAAACTGGCCCGGCGCAATGCCGATGAGTTGCGCTGTCAGCACCAAAATCACATCACGGATCACGTCATCCAGCAGGTGGTTGCGGTTATCGCTCCACATCGTCATTTGGCGCTGCGCATGGTGCAGCGCGTGCAAGCGCCACCACCACTCAAAGTGGTGCTGCCCCCGGTGCACCCAGTAATCCAGAAAATCAACCACCAGCAGGTAGATCAGCAAGCTCACCAGCGCTTGATCGGTCACCCCTGGCCACACATCGTCCAGGTGAAAAGTCCCCACACCGGCCACACGCAACACACCCAAAAAATCATCCATCAACGGCGTGAGCGTGAAAAACAAAACCAGACGCAACAGGCCCAGCCGGTGGATCACGGTGTAGAGCATGTCAGTGCGTACCGTCAGGCGGTCGGTGATGACCTCCACCGGACGCCAGCGCTGGAGCGGCCCGATCAGTGCCACCAGCACCCCCAACTGAAACAGCCCGACCAGTAACCAGCCCGTAGCGTCATAGGCCTCTTCCAGCCGGTGCCCCAGGCCGATCGCAAAGGCCAGTGGCTGGATCAGGGACTCAAACAGCCACTGCTGCACGAACTCAAAGGGTTCAACAAACCAGTCCATCTCAACATCCCGACGTTAAGGTATTCGAGCCGCGATCCAGCCCTTGTAAGCCGGGTGCTCACGCAGGGTCTGGAAACAAAAGCCTTTGGCCTTCAGGCCCACAATCAAGGGCTCCAGCACGGCGGGGGCCCAGGGGTCTTTGCGTGACCAGATGCCCAAATGCGCCAGCAGGATATCGCCCGCCCGAATGTCCTTGAGGGCTTTGTCCAACAAGGCCTGGTTGCTAAATTTCTCACTCGGTAACTCATCGCCCAGAAAACCTGCGGGGGCCCAGCCCACGTGCTCAAACCCGCAGGCCTTGGCCGCCGTCAAGAGCTTGGACGAGGTTTTACCGCCCGGGGCGCGGAACAAGGGCAGCGGTTTGCGCCCCGTGTGGTCTTGCAAACGCTCGGCGGCGTAAGCGATGTTGTCGCAGTATTTTTTGGCGTCCCAGGTGAACTCGCGCTCGGCCAGCGCGCCTGCCGTGGGTCGGATGCGGAACTGAGGCTCCACGCCACGAACATCCCCGCGCCAATAGGCATGGTCGTAGGTGTGGGACGCAAATTCATGGCCCTCCAAGGCGCGGGCCTTCCACCAGGGAGCCCAGTCCCGACTCAAACTGCCGTTGCCCACTTGCGTGCGCTCATTGGCCGCGAAGAAGGTGACCTTCACCTGCTGGCGCTGGAGCACCTCGGCCACAAAGGGCGCGATGCCCATGTGGCCGGTATCAAAGGTCAGGTAGAGCGGATTTTCACACTGTTTTTCGGCTGCAGACCACGCAGAGCAAGCGTAAGCAGCTATTAAAAATAGAGCAACTAGAGTACGCTTCAGATTTTTATTGGCGCGGCGCATGGTCCAGCGTCCAGACACCGTGCGGCGA
>JANXSU010000288.1 GCA_025356545.1 Comamonadaceae bacterium | reverse complement strand
CTATATTGAAAAACGTTTCGGCATCGCTGTTGCTTCTGAAACGGTTTAACTGCACCCATGACAGAGAAAACAATCGCCACCAGGGCGAATAAGCTGGTTGCCGTTAAAGGCATGAACGATATTTTGCCGCCCGAGTCCGCGCGCTGGGAGTGGCTGGAAGAGCAAGTTCGCACGCTCATGGCGCGTTACGCCTATGCCAATATCCGTACGCCCATCGTGGAGCCCACGCCTTTGTTTGTTCGCAGCCTGGGCGAAGTGACAGATATCGTTGAGAAGGAGATGTACTCCTTTGAAGACCGTCTTAATGGCGAACCTTTGACGCTGCGCCCGGAGAACACGGCAGGCGTGGTGCGCGCCGTGGTTGAGCACTCCATGCTTTACGAAGGCGGCAAACGGCTGTACTACATGGGGCCGATGTTTCGGCATGAAAGACCGCAGCGGGGACGCTATCGGCAGTTTCACCAAATCGGAGCGGAGGCGCTGGGCTTTGCGGGCGCTGAGGTTGATGCGGAGTTAATTTTGCTGGCCGATGCGCTGTGGAGGCTGCTCGGACTCAAGGATGTTCGGCTGGAACTTAACAGCCTTGGACAGCCCGAGGAGCGCAAGTTGCACCGTGCGGCGCTCATCGCTTACTTTGAGCAGCATGTCGATCAACTGGATGAAGATTCTCGCCGACGCTTGCATTTGAATCCTTTGCGCATTCTGGATACTAAAAATCCTGCGATGCAGGGGTTGGTTGAGGCGGCTCCCAAGCTCATCGACTTTCAGGGAGAGGCCTCACTGAAGCACTTCAATCGCGTTCGTGCCGTCCTGGATGCTAATGGCGTGGCCTATAGTCTCAATCCGCGACTGGTTCGTGGCATGGACTATTACAACCTGACGGTTTTTGAGTTCATCACGACCCGCTTGGGCTCCCAAGGCACCATTTGCGGTGGTGGTCGTTTTGATTATCTGATTGAACAAATTGGTGGTAAACCTGCCCCCGCTGTCGGTTGGGCGCTGGGTGTCGAGCGTGTTTTGGAGTTGCTCAAAGAACAAAATTCGGGTGTTCTTACGCGATCGCTGGATGCGTATGCCATCGTGCCAGAGCTTGATGCCCTGCCTGTGGCGATGAAGTGTCTACAAGCCCTGCGTGCTGAAGGTTTGTGTGTTCAGATGCATGCAGGCACAGGGGAGGGCATGGGGAGCATGAAGACCCAATTTAAACGTGCAGATGCCAGCGGAGCCCGCCACGCCTTGATTTTTGGCGCAGACGAGTTGAGTCAAAACCTAGTGACTGTGAAGTCGTTGCGTGATGGCGTGGGAACTCAGACCCTGTACTCGTTGACTCAGGTGGCGGACTGGGCGGCGAACTTACAATCATAGGCCTAATGGCACGGACTCTGGCAGGTCGAAACGCTGCCTTCAACTAACAAGAAAACCTTATGGCCAATCAACTCGATCTCGAAGAGCAGGAACAGCTTGATCAACTCAAGCACTTTTGGGCGCAGTACGGTAATTTAATCAGCTGGTTTTTGATCGCCGTATTGTCTGTATTTGCGGGCTGGAATGCCTATCAGTATTGGCAACGCAGCCAGTCCACACAAGCGGCTGCGCTTTTTGATGAGTTGGAGCGTGTAGCCAAGACCAACGACACCCTTAAATTGAGCCGTGTTTTGGGCGATATGAAGGAGAAATTTGCGTCAACTAGCTATGCCCAGCAAGCTGGTTTACTGTCCGCAAAAGTGTATGTTGAAGCTGGCAAACAGGATGAGGCCAAGTCAGTATTGTCTTGGGTGGCTGACACATCTTCCGATGAAGGCTATCAGGCCATAGCGCGCTTGCGCTTGGTCGGCATATTGATTGAATCCAAAGCCTATGACGAAGCACTCAAGCAACTCTCAGGCTCATTCCCTGCTGACTTCGCGGCCTTGGTTGCAGATCGTCGTGGGGATGTTTACTTTGCGCAAGGTAAGAAGAGCGAGGCCGGCGCCGAATTTCTTAAAGCTTATAAAACTCTGGATGAAGGCGCGGAATACAGTCGCTTGGTTGAGGTCAAGCTGGCATCACTGGGTATAAGTGTGCCTGTCGTTTCGTCGAATTCGATGGGAGATAAAAAGTGAGGTTGACATTTAATGCTTGTTCCCTCGACTTGAAATTCTTGTGTGTGCTGGTTTTTTTGGCCACTATGGCCGGATGCTCCAACACACCTCAAAAGCAAAAACCAGCAGAGCTGTTGCCTAACCTCGGCCTGATGGTCGTCAAGCAAGCCTGGGTGGCTAAAACCGGGGATGCATCTTCCCCACTGGATGTTCGGGTCAGTGAGAAGCAGGTGACAATTGCCAGCGTGGCGGGTTCGGTCGCTGTCCTTGATGCAAGCACCGGTGCTGAAATCTGGCGCGCAGCAGCGGGCACCCCTTTGGCGACGGGTGCAGGTTATGACGGGCAAGTGGCCGCTGTGGTCACGCGCAACAATGAGTTGCTGGCCCTGGCGTCTGGGCGGGAGTTGTGGCGTCAGCAGTTAACGGCGCAAAGTTATACCGCTCCGCTGGTGGCCGGTGGCCGTATTTTTGTGCTGGCTGCGGATCGTTCGATCAGTGCCTACGATGGCCAGTCGGGGCGGCGGTTGTGGAGCCAGCAGCGTCCTGGTGAAGCGCTGGTACTACGCCAACCCGGTGTGATGCTTGCCGTTGGGGATACCTTGGTCATCGGGCTTTCGGGCAAACTTTTGGGAATGAATCCGCTCAATGGCAGTGTTCGTTGGGAGGCCCCCATTGCCTCGCCCCGTGGCACCAATGATGTGGAGCGATTGGTTGACCTGGTGGGACCCGCCAATCGCCAAGGAAATGTGGTTTGTGTACGGGCGTTCCAGTCAGCGGTTGGGTGTGCAGACGCCAATCGCGGCACAGTGCTTTGGAGTAAACCCGGTGCGGGGTCTGTTGGCGTTTCTGGCGATGAACGCTTGGTTGTTGGTGTTGAAGCCGACGGAACGCTGATAGCCTGGCAGCGTTCCGATGGCGAGCGTGCTTGGGCTATGGAGCAATTGCGCCATCGTCAATTAAGCGCGCCTCTGGTCATTGAGAAAGCCGTCGTCGTTGGTGATGGTATGGGTTTTTTGCATTTTCTATCCCGTGAAAACGGAACATCTTTGACACGAATCACTACCGATGGTTCTCCCATACTGGGGACACCTGTATGGGCAGGCAATACCGTGGTGGTCGTGACACGTAATGGCAATATCTTTGGTTTTAAGCCTGAGTAACTATTAGGCTTAATCAAATGAAACCTGTTCTGGCCTTGGTTGGTCGCCCCAATGTGGGTAAGTCCACTCTATTTAACCGACTCACCAAGTCCCGCGACGCCATCGTTGCAGATTTCGCCGGTCTCACACGAGATCGCCATTACGGCAATGGTAAACAAGGCAAACACGAGTACATCGTGATTGACACGGGGGGCTTCGAGCCCGATGCCAGCACTGGTATTTACAAAGAAATGGCCAAGCAGACGCGGCAGGCCGTTGCCGAAGCCGATGTCGTCATTTTTGTGGTCGATGCACGCGGTGGCTTGTCTAGTCAGGACCACGACATCGCTAAGTACCTTCGGCGTCTGGGCAAGCCCTGTGTGCTGGCGGCCAATAAGGCCGAAGGGATGCAAGAGGGGCGTGCGCAGCTGGTCGAGTTTTTTGAATTGGGTTTAGGCGAGGTCTATCCCATCTCAGCGTCGCACGGGCAGGGCATTCGTGACTTGGTTGACTTGGCGTTAGAACCCCTTAATTTGCCGGATCCCGAAGAAGATGATGGCAGTTTGGATGCTGGCATCATTAAATTGGCGGTGGCGGGTCGACCCAACGTTGGAAAATCCACGCTGATCAATACTTGGCTTGGAGAAGAGCGGTTAGTGGCCTTTGATTTGCCTGGAACAACGCGTGATTCGATCTCCGTGCCCTTTGAGCGCGAGGGTCAAAAATTCGAGTTGATTGATACGGCCGGTTTGCGCCGCAAAGGTCAGGTATTTGAGGCCATTGAGAAGTTTTCCGTGGTTAAAACTTTGCAAGCCATTGAGTCGGCCAACGTGGTTTTGCTGTTGCTGGATGCTACTCAAGGCGTTACCGATCAAGATGCCCATATCGCGGGCTATATTTTGGAGTCTGGCCGCGCCGTTGTCTTGGCTGTGAACAAATGGGATACGGTTGATGATTACCAGCGGCAGTTGGTGCAGCGGTCTATCGAAACTCGATTGACCTTTCTCAAATTCGCCAGTTTGCATTTCATCTCTGCGAAAAAGCGCCAAGGTCTCGGCCCGGTCTGGGCGTCCATCATCCAGGCTCACAAGTCTGCGAATTGCAAGATGTCAACGCCCATCCTCACACGTCTGCTCTTGGAGGCGATTCAGTTTCAGACACCCAAACGCTCTGGGATGTTTCGTCCCAAGCTGCGTTACGCGCATCAGGGCGGCATGAATCCACCGGTGATTGTGATTCACGGTAATTCGTTGGAGCACGTACATGATTCTTACAAGCGCTTTCTGGAGGGACGATTCCGCAAAGAATTCAATCTGGTGGGTACGCCCTTGCGCATTGAGATGAAAACGTCGCGCAACCCTTATACGGATAAAGACAAGGATTGACGCGTGTGGTGTCAAAATTACGGGAACTTTCCAAGCAGATTTGATCCTACATGAGCTTGACCATTGACTGCTGTGGTAAGGTCAAGCCTCCTTTCAACACTCTTAAACACGGAGAATATCGTGAACAACAAAGGTCAGTTACTTCAAGACCCTTTCCTCAATACCTTGCGCCGCGAACACGTGCCGGTTTCCATTTATTTGGTTAACGGCATCAAGTTACAAGGACAGATTGAGTCATTTGATCAATACGTCGTTTTACTTCGAAATACAGTGACACAAATGGTTTACAAGCACGCCATTTCGACCATCGTGCCAGGTCGTGCTGTTAATTTCACGTCGGATGCCAATGAGTCTCCCGCTGCCACTTGAGGAGCGAACGGGTGAGTGACGCCGTCGCTGCGCCGACCATTTTGGTAGGCGTGGATTTGGGGCTACCCCATTTTGATGCTGAACTTGAGGAGTTGGGCCTGCTGGCCCAGACAGCAGGTTTGAATCCGGTGGCTCGTATTACCTGCAAACGTAAAGCTCCCGATGCTGCCCTGTTTGTGGGGAGTGGTAAGGCCGATGAAATCAAGCAACTCGCGCTGCTCCATGGGGCACAAGAGATTTTGTTTGATCAGAGTCTTAGTCCGGCCCAGCAGCGCAATCTGGAGCGCCAATTAGAGCTACCCGTCAATGACCGCACATTGCTGATCCTGCAAATTTTTGCTCAGCGTGCGCGCAGCCATGAGGGCAAACTCCAAGTCGAACTAGCCCGTCTGCAGTACCTCAGTACCCGATTGGTGCGACGCTGGTCTCACCTGGAGCGACAAACTGGTGGCGCGGGTGTTCGCGGTGGCCCAGGTGAAAAGCAAATCGAGCTGGATCGACGCATGATTGGAGAAGCCATCAAGCGCATCAAAGAACGTTTGACCAAGGTCAAGCGCCAGCGTCAGACCCAGCGTCGTCAGCGCGAGCGGCGTGACGCTTTTAATATTTCATTGGTCGGCTATACCAATGCGGGGAAAACAACGTTGTTCAATGCCTTGGTCAAGGCCCGTGCCTACGCCGCAGACCAGTTGTTTGCCACTTTGGACACAACTACGCGCCAGCTCTATCTTGGGGATGCAGGGCGCTCGGTATCGTTGTCCGATACGGTGGGTTTTATCCGGGATTTACCTCACGGCCTGATCGACGCTTTTCAAGCGACGCTGCAAGAGGCTGTTGATGCGGATCTTTTGTTGCACGTTGTTGATGCATCCAATCCTAACTTCCCTGAACAAATCGCTGAGGTGCAGCGTGTGCTGATGGAAATTGGTGCTGACGACATCCCGCAGGTTTTGGTCTTTAACAAGCTTGATGCTGTGGAGGCAGAGCGCAGACCCTTGCAGGTGGAAGACACCTATGAGATGCATGGTGTTGCAAGTCCACGTGTTTTTGTCAGCGCACGCCAAGGCGAAGGTTTGCCGCAGCTGCGCCAGCGATTGGCGTGTATCGTCAATGAGATCCAAAAACCAGTTCGAAATGAAGTGAATTTGGCTGACAATGACACGACACTGGACTGATTGGGCACAATCACCCTTTGAGATCTATCAGAGACGAAAACGAGACGACATAATGAAACCAAAAGCTAATGCCTTTCGTTTAACTGCGTGGACTGACCGCCTTCGCGGCATGTTCAATCTGAACGACCCGCGTTGGGGCCGCTCAGAAGATGCAGCTCCGGGTGCCGACAAGCCCGAGGCCACCAAACCCGAAGGTGAAACACCCACGCCCCAACAATCACCACAGCCTCAGAACGATGCGGGACGTGGCAAGGCTCAAGGCCCCAACCAAGGCCCACCTGACTTGGATGAGCTGTGGCGTGATTTCAACCGCAAGCTCGGTGGGCTTTTTGGCGGTGCCAATGGTGGATTGGGCGGCAACGGACGCGGGCGCATGCCCGGTGGCGCTGGTGGCAATGGTGCTGGTAACGGCGGCGGTTTCCAACCCGATATGAAGACCGCTGGCATCGGTGCAGGGCTGATTGCTGCAGTTGTCTTACTGATCTGGTTAGGCACGGGCTTCTTTATCGTCCAAGAGGGGCAGCAAGCCGTGATCACCCAGTTTGGGAAATACAAATCTAGCGTAGGCGCGGGCTTTAACTGGCGTTTGCCGTATCCAATTCAGCGCCATGAGCTGATCTTCGTCACGCAGATTCGCTCCGTGGATGTGGGACGTGACAACGTCATCAAAGCAACAGGCTTGCGCGAATCCGCCATGTTGACCGAGGACGAAAATATCGTCGAGATCAAATTCGCTGTGCAATACCGCCTGAACGATGCACGGGCTTTCTTATTTGAGAGTAAGAACCCAAGT
>JANXSU010000247.1 GCA_025356545.1 Comamonadaceae bacterium | reverse complement strand
GCCTCATACAGCGCCGGGGCGATGTACACGCCGCGGTCCAGCAGGCCGTGGAACAGGGTGTTGAATTGGGCGTTGTCTGTCTTCATGACGGTGGCATAGTTTTGCGGTAGCTCGGGCATCAGGAAAAAGCCGAACATGCCGCCTTGGCAGTCGGCGCTGAAGGGCACGCCTGCTGTAGTCGCGGCGGCCTTGAGGCCATCGACCAGGGATTGTGTCTTGTGGGAGAGGGCGTCAAAGAAGCCGGGTTTGCGGATTTCGCGCAGGGTGGCCAGCCCGCAGGCGGTGGCCACTGGGTTGCCGGAGAGGGTGCCCGCCTGATAGACCGGGCCGAGCGGGGCCATCAGTTCCATCAGGGCGCGCGGACCGCCAAAGGCCGCCAGCGGCATGCCGCCACCAATGACCTTGCCCAGCACGGTCAAATCGGGTTTGAAGCCGGGAATGGCCTGGGCATAGAGGCTTTGGGCGCTGCCCAGGGCGACGCGGAAACCCGTCATCACTTCGTCAAACACCAAGAGCGCGCCGTACTGGCTGCACAATTCGCGGCAGCGCTGCATGAAGGTCACGGAGGCGCGCACCAGATTCATGTTGCCGGCGATGGGTTCAATCATCAGGCAGGCGGTCTCAGGGCCGTGCAGGGCGAAGGCTTCTTCAAGTTGTTGAATGTTGTTGTACTCCAGCACCAGGGTGTGCTGCACCACCTCGGGGGGCACGCCCGCGCTGGTGGGGTGTCCAAAGGTGGCCAGGCCAGAGCCGGCTTTGACCAGGAGCGCATCCGCATGGCCGTGGTAGCAGCCTTCAAACTTGATGATCTTGCTGCGGCCCGTGGCACCGCGCGCCAGGCGCAGGGCGCTCATGCAGGCCTCGGTACCGGAGCTGACCAGGCGCACCATGTCCATGGAGGGCATTAAGGACAGAATTTCTTCGACCAATTCAATTTCGCGCTCGGTGGGGGCGCCGAAGGAGAAGCCGTCCATCGCCGCTTTTTGCACGGCGTCCACCACCGCCGGGTGGCCGTGACCCAGGATCATGGGGCCCCAGGAGCCGATGTAGTCGATGTAGCGCTGGCCGTTGGCGTCCCAAAAGTAAGCGCCTTGAGCGCGCTTGATAAAGCGTGGTGTGCCGCCCACGGCTTTGAAGGCGCGCACGGGGGAGTTGACGCCGCCGGGGATGACTTGGCGGGCGCGTTCGAACAGGGTGTGGTTGAGGTCAGTGTGGGAATCAGTGTTTGGTGTCATGCGGGGGGTGGTCAAAGCCGGATAGGGGGCTGGTGTCATCGTCGCCAGGGGTGTTGTCGTCATCATCGCCTTGGGCCCAAAAGAGTCGGTCGGGCACGACATGGCCCATGCCGGGGCTGAAGCCAGCCTCCAGGCAATGGTCCAGGTAGTGGACGGCCTCGGTGAAGGCTTCGCTCAGGTCACAGCCTGTGGAGAGCAGGGCGGCGAATGTTGCGCTGAGGGTGTCACCCGCACCTGCGAAAGAGGCTTCGATTCGCTCCAATTTTTCTGTGCAAAGCACAGATTCGGGGGTGGTGAGCACGTTTTCAATGAGCGTGTCTGATGTTGCAATGCCGGTGACCAAGGTGTAGGCGACGCCCAGTTCGCCAGCGGCTCGGGCAATGTCGCGGGCGGTGGGCTTGCGGTCGGCATTCCAGTCGGGCAACAACCAGCGCGACAAGGTGCTGTGGTTTCCGGCCAACACGGTGGCTTGGGGTAGAAGCAGTTCACGAAAGGCGTCGAGGTAGAGGTCAATCTGAACTTCATCCCACCAGGACAGATCGGGCATGTAGGCAATTAGGGGAATATCGGCGTAATCGGTGGCGATTTCGGCGATGGCGCTGATGTTTTCGGGTGTGCCGCAAAAGCCGACTTTGATCATCTGCACGGAAACATCTTCCAGCAGTATTCGAGCCTGTTCGGTGACCACTTCTTCATCGAAGGCAAAGTGCTCAAAGATGTGCGTTGTGTCGCGAATGTAGGTTCCCGTCATGACGGGTAATGCATGCGCACCGACGGAGGCAATGGCGCTGATGTCGCTGGATAGGCCTCCCGCACCGCTGGGGTCATTGGCGTTAAACACCAAGACGCAGGATGGTGGGGCTGAATCGGTCTCAGGTTCGGTTGGGCTAAGGTTTTGCATGGGCTGGCCTGCGGGGCTCATCAGGCAAAATATCTCACGATATCGCTGGCGCGGTTCGAATGCCGATTTGCCCCGATACAATGACTCCATTCTATTCGAGACCCTTTTGCCGTGAACGAAACTAAAACTTGGATGTGCCTGATTTGTGGCTGGATTTATGATGAAGCGACCGGAGATCCTGATTCTGGTGTCGCAGCAGGTACTTCGTGGGCGGATGTGCCCATGAACTGGACGTGCCCTGAATGTGGTGCGCGCAAGGAAGATTTTGAGATGGTGCAGATATGATCTGTATACCCTGACTTCGGTCACCCCTTACTTTGTAAGCCCCTGAATAGGAGCGGCGTTCTGTGAGTACACAAGAATCAACGATCAAAGTCCTCGTGATTGATGACAGCAATACCATCAGGCGCAGCGCGGAGATTTTCCTTAAGCAGGGCGGGCATGACGTCATGCTGGCCGAAGATGGCTTTGACGCCATGGCGAAAGTTGGGGATTACCTGCCCCATATAATTTTTTGTGACATTTTGATGCCCCGCTTGGATGGGTATCAGACCTGTGCCATCATCAAGCGCAATGCGTTGTTTGCTGATGTTCCGGTTGTCATGCTGTCGTCAAAAGATGGCGTGTTCGACAAGGCCCGAGGCCGCATGGTGGGCGCACAGGATTATTTGACAAAACCGTTTTCTAAAGACCAACTGTTGCGTGTAGTCAAGCAGTTGGGATCTCACATGCAAGGAGCCCATTGATGCCAGTCCATAAAGTTTTAATCGTAGATGACTCTAAAACAGAGTTGATGTTTCTGACCGACTTGCTCCAGAAAAATGGGATGACTGTTCGCACGGCAGAAGGGGCAGAAGAAGCCATTAAACGCTTGACGGAAGAGTTGCCTGATCTGATTCTTATGGACGTGGTGATGCCGGGTCAGAACGGTTATCAACTCACCCGCTCTATCAACAGGACGCCTGAGTACGCACAGATACCCATCATTTTGTGCACCAGCAAAAGCCTTGAAACCGACCGCGTATGGGGTATGCGCCAGGGTGCACGTGATTACGTGACCAAACCGGTCAACGTGGATGAGCTGATGGAAAAGATCAAGGCCTTAGGTTAATTTTTACCCATGGCAAATCGCGAAGCACTTCGGGAGCTGCAAACGCGGCTGGCCAGTCGTTTGCAAACCGCAAAGGCAGAGGGCTTGTCCATCTCGTGGCTGGCCGTTCGGGCGGGGGGGGGGAACTATTTGTTGCCGCTTGCGCAGTCGGGCCAAATCTTCCCTGTGCCTAATGTCCAAGGTGTGCCTTATGCGCAGCCTTGGTTCTTGGGGGTCGGCAATTTGCAGGGTGGTTTGTTTGGCTTGGTAGATTTTGCTGGATTCATCAAGGGGGGGCGTGTGCCCGCACGGTCCGATCAGTCAATGGCGCAAGCTCGCGTCGTCACTTTGAATGCGGCCCTGGATGTTAATTGCGCTTTATTGGTGGACGAGCTGGCGGGCTTGAGGCAGCTGAGTGCTTTCTCTGGCTCTGAGCCACCGCCCGTTGGCGCGCTTGCTTGTTTTGGTCATCGCTATGCTGATGTTCAGGGGGCGTATTGGCAAGAAATTAACCTCCAGTCTTTGTCCAAAATGCCAGAGTTTTTGGGTGTCAGTGCCTAAGTTTTAACGTAAGGTTCCATCATGTCCGTAGTCGATAAATTGAAGAGTCTGTTTGCCAAGAAGATGCCTGAATCCGAGCAGGATTCTCGCTTTAGCCTTGCAATGCCGGGCGAGGCTGTTGATTCGATGCTTGCTGATTCCGTGATTCCAGCGACTCCGCTGCCAACGGAGGTACCCAAAGCAATTGTTCCTGTTGAGTCTTCTGATGAGTCTGTGTTCAAGGTAGATCAATCGGATCTCATCTTTGTTCCAGGGCTGGGAAGTAAAACGGTCGTTCAGCATCAGCGATTGCTGGCGATTTTTTTGGGTCTTTCGCTGATCGTGTTGGCTATAGTTGCTGTGACGAGTTTGAATTCGGCTGATAAGGTTGCCCAGCAGGTGGGCGCCATGGGTCAATCTTTGATGCAGTCACAGCGATTGGCTAAATCTGCTTCTCAGGCCTTGGTTGGTGTGCCTCAGGCGTTCCCAGAGGTGGCAGAGAGCTCCAACGTGTTTGCCAAGAGTTTGCGCGCCCTGCAAGGTGGTGACGATCAGATGCGATTGGAGCCGCTGGCTGACGACATGCAGCCACAACTGGAAAAGGTCTTGCCTTTGATGCTGAGGGCCGAAAAAAGTGCAGGTGTTATTTTGGCTCAGAAGGATGTTTTGACACAGGTGGGAGAAGCGTTGCGTTTGATCAATCGCCAGTCTTCTGATTTGTTGGAAGTCGCAGAAACGATTGCGTCACTCAAGCTCCAGCAAAATGCACCTCCGGCTGAAATTTCTGCCGCAGGCCAGTTGGTGATGCTGACCCAGCGCATTGGTAAGTCGTCGAATGAGTTTTTGACGTCTGAGGGTGTTAGTCCCGAGGCTGTTTTCTTGTTGGGTAAAGACCTCAATTCATTCAAGGAAATTGCTCAAGGTTTGCGAGATGGAAGTCCTGAGTTGCGCTTGACTGCTGCGAAGGACGCGCAGGTGCGTGAGCAAATCGAGGCCCTATTGAAGCTTTATGAACCAACACGTATCCAAGCTGGTGCCGTACTCAGTAAATTGCAAGGACTGGTTGCTGCGCGAGAGGCTCAATTGGTTGTGATTGCCGATAGTGAGCCGATTCGAAAAGAACTTGAGGCCTTGCAAGCCGAATTGGCGGCTAATACGGGCTTGAGTGCGCTGGCTTTGTTGTCGCTCCTGACTGCTGCAGTTTTCTCGCTGTTGTGCGCAGCTGGATTGGCCTATGTTCAGCTGCAAGATAGCCGTAAACGGCAAATGCTAGCTGAAGCTCAGCGTCAGGAGGCCAAGCAGCAGGAAAAAGAGGCCATGCGAGTTAATGAGGCCAATCAGGCTGCCATTTTGCGTTTGATGAATGAATTGCAGACTGTGGCTGAAGGTGATTTGACTCAAGAAGCGACTGTGACGGAAGACATTACGGGCGCTATTGCGGATTCGGTAAATTACACGGTGGAGGAGCTGCGAATCTTGGTCGGTAACGTGCAATCTACGGCGGCCCGAGTCGCACAGACAACCGCTGAGGTTGATCAGACGTCGACGGAGTTGCTGGCGGCGTCTAACGAGCAACTTCATGAAATTGGAGAAACGGGGCGCTCCGTCGTGGACATGGCGACACGCATTAATGCGGTTTCGCTTCAAGCTCAGGAGTCTGCCAGCGTTGCGCGCCAATCATTGATGGCTGCGGAGACGGGTCTTAAAGCTGTACAGAACACGATTGGAGGTATGAATTCGATTCGTGATCAGATTCAGGATACGTCCAAGCGTATTAAGCGTCTGGGTGAGTCATCCCAAGAAATTGGAGAGATCACGGAGTTGATTTCTGACATTACAGAGCAGACCAACGTTCTTGCCTTGAATGCGGCCATTCAAGCGGCTTCAGCCGGTGAAGCGGGTCGAGGTTTTTCCGTTGTGGCGGAAGAGGTGCAACGTCTGGCTGAGCGTTCAGCTGATGCGACGAATCAGATCGCTGCTTTGGTGAAGGCGATTCAGACCGATACACAAGATGCGGTTGCTGCTATGGAGCGCTCCACCCAAGGGGTGGTTGAAGGTGCTCGATTGTCTGACAATGCCGGTACAGCCCTCACAGAAATTGACCAGGTGTCCAGGCACCTTTCTGAGCTGATTGAGAAGATTTCCAATTCGACTTCCAGTGAGGCCAAATTGGCCAACGTGGTGGCTGGCAATATTCAGCACATTTTCGCGGTGACGGAGCAGACGGGTGAGGGTACGCGTGCAACAGCGACCCAGGTGCGAGAGCTCTCCGCCATGGCGGAAGAGTTGCGTCAGTCAGTCGCACGGTTCAGGATCGCTTGATTCCGAAAGCCCGAGAACAGCCACTAACTGGAGCGCCAGCATTCATGCAAGTCCATTCAGACTCAAGCAGCGTTAGTGAATCCGTAGATGGTGATCTCGGCCCCTTAGCGTGGGTGCTGGATGAGCTGCGCAAGTCCTTGGAGGGCGCTACAAAAGCCATTAGGCGCTTTGTCCGCGACGCCGACAAGGCGCGTGGCACGGGCCTCGAGTCCTTGGATACAGGACAGTTGCGTATTGCACGGCAGCAACTTCACCAAGCTGTTGGTGCCTTGGAAATGGTGGGGCAAAGTGAGCCCGCCAAGGTGCTAAGGGCGATGGAAAGTTTGGCTCAAAAATTTGTTCAGCAGCCTGAGTTTTGCAGTGAGGTGGCGGCGGCTATGGTCGAGCGCGCCAGTTTTGCATTGACTGAGTATTTGGAAGGTGTTTTACGGGGTAAATCAACCTCTGCTGTAGCACTATTCCCGCAATACAGAGAAATTCTCAAGCTCCTCGGCGAGGAGCGCATCCATCCCGCTGATCTTGGCACGATAGATTGGCGCTGGGTTGATCTCAAGCTGTCGGCGACAACAGAGCCCATGCCCTATGGCACGCCGATTCGCAGCAAGCTGGATTCGTCGATGCTCAACATCGTGAAGTCGGGCAATGTGGCGTCGGCTAAGGCCTTGAGAGACATCAGTCTGTC
>JANXSU010000242.1 GCA_025356545.1 Comamonadaceae bacterium | reverse complement strand
CGAAAAGGCACGGAAAAGAGCTCAGTTGCGCCTAAAGATCGCCCCAAAACCCGAAGAAACCGGGCCAAAACCAAAAAAAATGGAAATTGGACGATTCAGAAGCAATTCGTCAGCTTCATAGCTGATTTATAGAAGTGCCCTAGTGATTATTTATAACAATAATGACGTATTCAAGAAAGCCACTCATCATTTATGACGTCTCAAGATTTACAAGTTGACATCCGCGGTGAACAACAAGAAATTGCCGTCATTCGCCTAACGCGCGCAAAAAAGCGCAACGCTATCAACGACGCATTGATCCTGGCCATACGCGATGCCTTCGACGGCCTGCCCGCCACCGTGCGTGCGGCTGTGATTGACGGCGAGGGTGAGCACTTTTGCGCCGGGCTCGATTTATCCGAACTCCAAGAGCGCGACGCCGGACAAGGCTTGATGCATTCCCGCATGTGGCACGCCGCGCTGGAGCGGGTGCAGTACGGCCCGGTGCCAGTGATAGCGGCACTGCATGGCGCGGTGGTGGGCGGCGGGCTGGAGCTGGCCAGCGCCTGCCACATTCGCGTGGCGGATGAGACCACCTTCTACGCGCTGCCCGAGGGTTCGCGCGGCATTTTTGTCGGTGGCGGTGGCTCGGTGCGCATCCCACGCCTGATTGGCGCTGCCCGCATGACCGACATGATGATGACAGGTCGCGTGATCAGCGCCGCCGAGGGCGAGCGCATCGGCATGGCCCAGTACTTGGTGCCCAACGGCACGGCGTTTGACAAAGCTTTTGAGCTGGCCACGCGCGTAGCGGCCAACGCGCCACTGACCAATTACGCCCTGATGCACGCCCTGCCCCGCATTGCCGAGCAGCCTTCGGATCAAGGCTTTTTCACTGAAGCCATGATGGCCGCCATTGCGCAAAGCGCGCCCGAGGCTAAGCAAAGAGTGCGCGACTTTTTGGAAGGCAAGGCGGGCACCAAGGTGCAAAAATCTTGACTCACACAGAGCCGCCTGCATGACTGCCCCCAAATTCCGCCCCCTCACCTTTGGCGTGACACGTGTCGTGCTGCGCGACGGCGTTCCGGGAACGCATTACCTTCAAGCCGATCAGCCCCTGCAAGCCTACCCAGAACGCATCACCGACCGGCTGCAACATTGGGCGACCACGACCCCGAATCGCAGCTTCATGGCGCGGCGTGACAAGTTGGCCGACGGCAGCAGCGGCGATTGGCGTCATGTCACCTACGCCCAAGCCTGGGCACAAGCCCGCAGCATCGCGCAGGCCTTGATTGATCGCGGTTTGAGCGCAGAACGCCCCGTCGTCATCCTGTCCGAGAACGACCTGGAACACGCGGTGCTGGCGCTGGGCTGTCTGGTGGCCGGTGTGCCTTATGTACCGGCCTCACCGCCCTACTCGCTGGTGAGCCAGGACTTTGACAAGCTCAAGCACGTGATGCGCACCGTTACGCCAGGCCTGGTGTTTGCCGCCGATGCAGCGCGCTATAGCAAAGCCATTGCAGCGGCAGTGGGTGCTGGCGTGGAAGTGGTCTACACCACCCCACCGGCCAAAACCACCACTCCCGTTCGGACTGAGCCTGTCGAAGTCCTCGCAAGTGCTTCGACAAGCTCAACACGAACGGCCTTTACATTGTTTGAGCAATTAATCGCCACTCCAGTCACCCCCGCCGTGGACGCCGCCATGAGCGCCACCGGCCCCGACACCATCGCTAAATTCCTCTTCACCAGCGGCTCCACCAAGCTGCCCAAGGCCGTCATCAACACCCAGCGCCTGTGGTGTGCCAACCAACAGCAGATGGCGCAAAGCATGCCGGTGCTGACCGAGGCACCACCCATCCTGGTGGACTGGCTGCCCTGGAACCATACCTTCGGCGGCAACCACAACGTGGGCATGGTGCTGTACCACGGCGGCACGCTCTACATTGACGACGGCAAACCGACTCCCGCTTTGATGCATGAGACCCTGCGCAACCTGCGTGAGATCGCGCCCACGGTGTACTTCAACGTGCCCACGGGTTTTGAGGCGATTGCCAATGCGATGAAGACAGACGACGCGCTGCGCAAGAATTTACTCTCCCGTGTTCGCATGTTTTTCTACGCCGGTGCCGGGCTGGCCCAGCCGATTTGGGACAGCTTGTATGAATCGCAAGAGCGCGAGATTGGCGAGCGCATTGTGATGAACACCGGCCTGGGGATGACCGAGTCCGGTCCCTTCGCCATCTCAGTCAATAGCCCCCATGTGAATTCGGGCGACCTGGGCGTGCCCACACCCGGCATGGAGCTCAAGCTGGTGGACATGGACGGCAAAACCGAGGTGCGTTACAAAGGCCCCAACGTCACACCCGGCTACTGGCGCGCACCACAAGAAACTGCGGAGGCTTTTGACGAAGAAGGCTTCTTCTGCACCGGTGACGCAGTGAAGTGGATTGACGCCAACGACATCCACCAAGGCCTGAAATTTGATGGCCGCATTGCGGAAGACTTCAAGCTCGCCACCGGCACTTTTGTCAGCGTCGGTCCGATGCGCGCCAAGATCATCGCCGCCGGTGCGCCCTACATCCAAGACGTGGTGTTGACCGGCATCAACTTGAAGGAGGTCGGTGCCATGGTCTTCCCCACCCAAGCCGTGCGCACCTTGAGTGGCCTGCCCGCCAACGCGGTCATGGCCGATGTGCTGAGCAGCACACCGGTGTTGGCGCACTTCCAAACCCTGGTGGACACGCTGGCCCGAACCGCCACCGGCAGCGCCAACCGGATCGCTCGCCTGTGCCTGCTGGCCGAGCCACCCACCATTGACCGGGGCGAGATCACTGACAAGGGCTCGATCAACCAGCGTGCCGTGCTGGCACACCGGGCCGCAACAGTGGCCGATTTGCATGAAAATCGCTTGAATTTCATACTTAAACCGGGCTCTAGCCCTTTAAAAAGTAGCACAAGCAGCTCCTGAATCTATAGCAATCACAACACACTCAAGGCATGAATAAGACCGTCATTTTTGAAGTCCAAGTCCAATTCGGTGACTGCGATCCGGCGGGGATTGTCTTCTTCCCCAACTTCTCGAAGTGGATGGATGCATCCTCGCTCAACTTCTTTGTGCAGTGCGGTGTTTCACCCTGGCGCGAGCTGGTCAAAACCACCGGCATCGTCGGCACGCCGCTGCTGGAGATCCACACCAAGTTCATGCGCCCAGCCACCTATGGCGAGACGATTCAGATCCACACCAGCGTGGAGGAATGGCGCGAGAAGGTGTTCATCCACCGCCACATTGTTAAACGCGGTGATGAGCTGCTGTGCGAGGGCACAGAAACCCGTGCCTTCGTCATCCACCCACCTGGCGAACCCGACCGCATCAAAGCCATCCCCGTGCCCGCAGACATCAAAGCCAAATGTCTTTGATGTCTTGACCCTTCACCCGTCATCAACCTCAAAAAAACCTAGGAGACTCACCATGAAATCAAACCAAAAAATCGTTGCATCAGCCATCACCACAGCCATTGCCCTGCTGCTATCAGGCGCTGCACTGGCCGACGTCACCATCGGCATCGTGCTGCCCCTCACTGGCCCCACCTCGGCCTTGGGCATCCCGATGAAAAACGCCATAACCATGTGGCCCACGAGCATTGCCGGGCAAAAGCTCAACGTCATCATCTTGGACGATGCCACCGACCCGACGCTGGCCTCCAAAAATGCCCGCCGCCTGGTGACTGAAGACAAAGTGGACATGCTGATGGGCTCGGCCGCCACGCCCGCTGCCAACGCCGTGGCCGCCATCGCCGCCGAGACGGGCACCATGCAACTGAGCTTCTCGCCCATTGACGTGTCAACCGCCAAAGCGCCATGGTCTTACAACATGCCCCAGTCCACCCTGGTAATGTCGCACGCCCTGGTTCAGCACATGAAGAAGAACGGCGTCAAGACGGTCGGATTTTTAGGCTACGCCGACGCGTTTGGCGAACTGTTCTTGCGCGACATGAAGATCAAGATGGCCGGCACGGACGTGAAGTTTGTCACTGAAGAACGCTTCGCCCGCACCGACACCAGCGTCACCGCGCAAGCCTTGAAGGTCACGGCGGGTAATCCTGACGCCATCTTCATCGTGGCCTCCGGCAGCGGTGCGGCTATGCCCCACAAAGCGCTAATCGAACGCGGCTACAAAGGCAAGATTTACCAAACCCACGGCGCGGCCTCGCGTGACCTGATGCGCGTAGGCGGCAAGGACGTGGAAGGTGGCTACGTGGTCGCAGGCCCCGGCGTAGTGGCCGAACAATTGCCCGCAAACCACCCCAGCAAGGCGGTGGCGCTGAAGTTTGTGCAAGAGTGGGAAAAAATCTACGGCCCGAACAGCCGCAACACCTTTGCTGGCCATGCCTATGACGCGTCCATCTTGCTGCAAAAAATTATCCCCATCGCCCTCAAATCCGCCAAGCCGGGCACGCCTGAGTTCCGGGGTGCTTTGAAGGCTGCGATGGAAAACGCAGGCCCCATCCCGCTGTTCCACGGCACAGTGAACTACACCGCCACCAACCACGGCGGCTACACCGATGACACCGGCGTGATCATGCGCATCGTCAACGGCGACTGGAAACTGGACTCGGTAACGACGAAGTAAACCGGGCATCGACACTTCACTGAGAAGGCACAGCACATGGATCTGAATATCGCGAGCATCTTGATGCTTGATGGTCTGACCAACGCCGCTATTTATGCGCTGTTGGGCTTGGCTACGGTGCTGGTCTTTTCCGTCACACGCATCATCTTCATCCCCCAGGGTGAATTTGTGACCTATGGTGCTTTGACGCTGGCCATTTTTCAAACCGGTCAAGTACCGGGCACGGTGTGGTTGCTACTTTTGCTGGCCGCACTGGCCGCGCTGGTGGAGGGTTGGCAGCACTGGCAACGCCAACGCGCATTGATACAGGCTGCCAAAGCCGCGCTCAAGGTGATGGTGCTGCCCAGTGTGATTTCGGCACTGGCAGTGTGGGCCGCACCGCAGCAACTGCCGCTGCTGGTGCAAGCCGCGCTCACGCTGGCCATCGTGGCCGCGTTCGGGCCGCTGGTGTACCGGCTGGCTTATCAGTCGCTGGCCGATGCCTCGTCGCTGGTGCTGCTGATTGTCTCGGTCGGTGTGCACTTTGCTTTGACTGGCTTGGGACTTTTGTTTTTTGGCGCGGAGGGTTACCGCAACCCCTCGTTCTGGGACGAGCGCTTTGCCGTCGCGGGCCTGTCCATCACGGGGCAAACCGTCATCATTTTTATCGCTACCGTGGCCTTGATGGTGTTGCTGTGGTTATTTTTTGAGCGCACGCTTTACGGCAAGGCCTTGCGCGCCACGGCGGTGAACCGCCTGGGTGCGCGGCTGATGGGCATTTCATCCCAAAGCGCAGGGCAACTCACGCTGATGATGGCGGCGCTGATTGGTGCGCTCTCCGGACTCTTGATTGGCCCGACCACCACTGTGTTTTATGACTCCGGTTTTCTGATCGGCCTCAAAGGTTTTGTGGCTGCGGTGGTGGGTGGACTGGCCAGCTACCCGGTGGCGACGCTGGGCGCTTTGCTAGTAGGCGTGGTGGAGGCGTTTGGCTCATTTTGGGCCAGCGCGTTCAAAGAGGTGATCGTGTTCACCATGATCCTGCCCGTGCTGTTTTGGCGCTCGCTGCGCAGCGGCCATTCGGACGAGGAGCATTGAGATGAACCTCGTGAATCTCACTTCGCGTCTTCGATCTTTCGGCCTGCCTGCCCTTGTAGTTGCGCTGGTGCTGGTCAGCGTGCTGCCCGTACCTGAGTTTTGGATCACCCAGCTCAACTACATCGGCATTGCCAGTCTGGCCGTGCTGGGTCTAGTGCTGCTCACCGGTGTGGGCGGGCTCACATCCTTCGGCCAAGCGGCTTTTGTCGGTATTGGGGCCTACACCACGGCTTACCTGTCCACCACGATGGAGTGGTCGCCCTGGCTTAGCCTCCTGGTGGGCCTGGGCATCACGGCCATCAGCGCCTTGGTACTGGGCTGGATCACCTTGCGCATGTCGGGCCACTACCTGCCGCTGGCCACCATCGCCTGGGGTTTGTCGCTGTACTACACCATGGGCAACTTGGATGCACTGGGTAAGTACGACGGCATTTTGAATCTGCCAGGCCTGTCTATGGGCGGCTGGCAAATCGGCCAGCAGCGGGTCTATCTGCTCTTCACTTGGGCGCTGCTGTTGCTGGCTTGTTTAGGGGTGCAACGCCTGCTCGATTCACGCGGCGGGCGCGCCATCCGCGCACTTCGCACCGGCTCATCTATGGCCGAGGCCATGGGCGTGGACACGCTGCGCTACAAGATCGGCATCTTTGTGATGGCCGCGCTGCTGGCCTGCGTCTCGGGTTGGCTGTACGCGCACTTCCAGCGCGCAGTTAACCCCGCGCCGTTTGGTTTGCGCATCGGCATTGAGTATTTGTTCATGGCGGTGATGGGCGGGGCCGGGTTTGTCTGGGGCGCAATTGCGGGCACGGCCATCACCACGCTGCTGGCCGACCAGCTCCAAGTGCTGCTGCCCAAGTTGATTGGCCACAGCGGCAACTACGAGGTGATTGTGTTTGGGGTGGTGCTGGTCCTGGTGCTGAAGTACGCGCCGGATGGCATCTGGGCGTTTGTGGATCGGCGCTTACCTGCTCTCCAGCGCCGCAATGACACCAGCGGCGACTGGGCACAGGTCACAGCCTTAAGCGCGCGTGCCAAACCTGCCCCGCAAGAAGTAGTGCTGCAAGTGCAAGACATTCGCAAAGAGTTTGGCGGCCTAGTGGCGGTTAACAACATTAACTTCACGGTGCAGGCTGGGCAAATCATGGGCTTGATTGGCCCCAACGGTGCGGGAAAATCCACCACCTTCAATTTGATC
>JANXSU010000206.1 GCA_025356545.1 Comamonadaceae bacterium | reverse complement strand
CACCAAGCCTACGTTTTGAGAAAAGCTGGTGTAGGGGAAGGTGTTGAAAATGCCGCCGATGAAGGTACCCAGGCCGTCCACACGCAAGCCACGCGTGAGGTCGGGCTGCGTGACTTTGCGACCCGTGATATCGCCCAAGGCGAGGAACATGCCGGTGGACTCGATCATCACCACGATCATCACCAGCACCATGGTCAGGATCAGAACCGGGTCAAACGTGGGCATGCCAAACTGGAAGGGCAGCACCAATTCAAACCAGCTCGCCTTGCCGACCTTGTCGAAGTTCATCACGCCCATCAAAGCCGCGACCACTGCGCCAGCCACGATGCCCAGGAGAACAGCAATGTTGCCGACAAAACCTTTGCAGTAGCGCGTGATGAGCAAGATGCTGACCAGCACAAAGGCGGACATGCCGATATTGAACAGCGGCGCATAAGCTGCGTTTGGCATAGACGGCGCAAGGGTCAAGCCCTTGGGAATGGCCGGTATCGTGGCCCCCACAGCAGACGCTGCGGCACCCACGTCCTTAAGCCACTGCGCATGCTCAGGGTTCACGATGGACGGCGCGGTCGGGCCGAAGGGGTTGCCAAAAATCCAGTTGATACCCACGCGCATGAGCGTGATGCCGATGACGGTAATCACTGTGCCAGTGACCACTGGCGGGAAGAAGCGCAGCATGCGGCTGACGACCGGGGCAATCAGCATCGAGATGGCACCTGCACCGATGATGGCGCCAAAGATAGCCTGCGCTCCTGCCAGCCCTGGATTAGCGTTGGCCATGGCAATCATGGGGCCAACGGCGGCAAAGGTCACACCCATCATCACGGGCAGGCGGATGCCAAACCACTGGGTGACACCCAATGACTGGATCAGGGTCACGATGCCGCAGCAAAACAAATCTGCAGAAATCAGGAAGGCCACCTGCTCGGGCGACAGTTTCAAGGCGCGGCCAATGATGAGCGGTACAGCGATCGCACCCGCGTACATCACCAGCACGTGCTGTAGCCCCAGGGCCATCAAACGGCCCGAGGGGAGTTTTTCATCAACGGGATGGACTCCCGCGTTTAAAACAGTGTTCATTTTTGTCTCCTTCGTGGTTAATGTTTAGCGTCGATTTAGCGCGCCGCGCAAGTCAAAGCGCTGTGCTTCGGGCATCAAGGAACGATGTGCACAGCTGTCCAGGTGGGTGGCCATACATTTCAATGCGCCGGACTTGTCGCCGGCTTCCAATTTGGCAAGAATCCCTGCGTGATCATCAAACGAGCAAGCGTTGCGCCCTGGTGCGTCAATGCTGGCAATCAACAGAGTGGTGCGAGATACCAGCCGCCGCAGCATGTCGGTCAGCAAAGGGTTGCCTGCCAACTGCGCCAGCTCGACATGAAAGTCGGCCGACAGGCGAATCCATGTGGCGCGGTCACCGGCCTGCCAGGCAGTGCGCTCTTTTTGAACCATGTCCTTGAGCCGCGTGAGCTCAGTCACCGGCTTGTCGTCTGCCACCTTTTGCACAACCAGGCGCTCCAGCGTCTGGCGTAATTCGAACATGTCCTTCGCTTCTTGCTCAGAGGGGCTGGCGATGAACGCTCCCCGATTCGGCTCCAGATCAACCAAACCTTCATGCGCCAACTGGGCCAGCACTTTGCGCACGTTATGGCGGGCCAACTGGTAAATTTCACACAGCACCTGCTCGGTGAGCTTGGTCTTGGGCGGAAGCCGGTGCTCCATGACCGCATCAAAGATGTCGGCATACATCCTGCTTTCATCACCAGCCAGTGCGTCAGGATTTCCGGAGGTCTTTTGTTTAGTCATGCTCATGATTGTCAACAATCTCTATTATTTTATAAAACAATTCGGTTTAAAATAAGTACAAACCCTGTATTCGGCTTAACTTCATTCACTTAATATTGAGGCACTATGGGACGACTTACTACACATGTACTCGACACAGCGCACGGAAAACCGGGGCGTAATGTTGAAATTCATCTTTATTATATTGTTGACAATTCAAGAATCTCACTGTTAGCAAAGCGCACCAATGTTGATGGGCGCTGCGATGCACCGCTGCTTGAAGGCGAGGCCTTCAAGCCTGGTGTTTACGAGCTTGACTTCCATGCGGGCGACTACTTCCGCACCTTGGGCGTAGTGCAGACACAGCCCCCGTTTTTGGATGTGGTGACCCTGCGCTTTGGCGTGAATGATGCCAGCCAGCACTACCATGTGCCCCTGGTGCTCACGCCCTGGAGCTACTCCACCTACCGGGGGTCTTGAATGGAAACGCTACTGCCCTATGTGCTGGACTGGGCCAACCTGCTGCTGCGTTGGCTGCACGTGATTGTGGGCATCGCCTGGATTGGTGCCTCGTTTTATTTCGTCTGGTTAGACAACAGCTTGCACGCCCCGGTGGACCCAGTCTTGCAAGCCAAAGGCGTGGGTGGTGAGCTGTGGGCCGTGCATGGCGGCGGCTTTTATAACCCCCAAAAGTACCGTACCAGCCCCGCGCAAATTCCAGAGAACCTGCACTGGTTTTATTGGGAGGCCTACAGCACCTGGCTCACGGGTTTTGCCCTGTTCACCGTGCTCTACCTGTTCAATGCCAACACGTTTTTGATTGACCGCAACGTGTTCGACATGGCACCGGCCACGGCGGTTATGGCGGCGCTGGCCTTTTTGGTGGCGGGCTGGGTGGTGTATGACGCGATTTGCCGGGTGTGGGGTGAGCGCGCAGGCGGTGACCGCATCGTGGCCTTACTGGTGCTGGTCTATGTCGTGGGCGCGACTTGGTTGGCATGTCACTTGTTCTCAGGCCGTGCCGCCTTTTTGATCATCGGGGCCATGCTGGGCACCAGCATGAGCGCCAACGTCTTCTTCTGGATCATCCCGGGGCAACGTAAGGTGATTGCCTCCATGCGAGCGGGTGAAACCCCCGACCCCGTGCACGGCCAGCGCGCCAAGCAGCGCAGCGTACATAACACCTACTTCACGCTGCCTGTGTTGTTTGCCATGCTGTCCAACCACTACAGCATGACTTACACGCACCCCTACAACTGGGCCGTGTTGCTGCTCATCATGCTGGCCAGCGTGTTGATTCGTCAGTTTTTCATCCTCAAACACAAGGGCGTGTGGAATTGGAACTACCCCGCCGCCGGCGTGATTGTTCTGCTAGGGGTAGCGGTCTGGCTGGCCCCTTCACCGAGTGCAACACTCTCGCCGACTTCTGCGCCCGCAGCCACCTCCAGCCTGGCCGACATCCAGCCTATCGTCGCGCAGCGCTGCGTCATGTGCCACAACGCTCAGTTGGCCAGCAAAAACATCCGGTTGGATTCACCCCAGGCCATTCAAGCCAACGCGCAGCTGATCTACCAACAAGCAGTGGTTCTGAAAGTCATGCCCATGAACAACGCTACTGGCATCACCGAGGCCGAGCGTGCCACCCTAGGCCGCTGGTTCAAGGCACGCGCACCCCAATAAGCTCACTTGCTCCACTACCTACCATGTCCATCATTCAACTCGACCCCAACGCCCCCGATTTCACCCGTCGTCACATGAATCTGGCCGACCCGCGACTGGGCGCACAAGCCATCCGCTGCACGGACGATTTTTTTGCCCCGATGACGCGCATGCTCGATCCCGAGCCTGCCGTCTTCATCCCTGGCAAATACGACGAACACGGCAAATGGATGGATGGCTGGGAAAGCCGTCGCAAGCGCGTTAACGGCCACGACCACATCATCGTGCGTCTGGCCCGGCGCGGTGTGATCCACGGCGTGGATATTGATACCAGTCACTTCACCGGCAACTACCCGCCCGCCGCGTCCCTTGAGGGCTGCGACTGCGAAGGTGACCCCGCTGACGCTACAAAGTGGACCGAAATCCTGCCCTCCGTCAACCTGCAAGGCAACAGCCACCACTACCACGCAGTGACGAACGACAAGGCCTACACCCACATCCGCCTGCACATCTACCCCGACGGAGGCATTGCCCGCTTGCGCGTTTACGGTCAGCCCAAGCGCGACTGGGCAACGGTCAGCCGCAGCGAGCTGATCGACCTGGCCAGTATTGAGAACGGGGGCTACGTGGTGGCCACCAACAACCAACATTTCGGGCTGGCCAGCAACATGCTCATGCCGGGGCGGGGCGTCAACATGGGCGACGGCTGGGAGACCCGCCGCCGCCGCGAGCCCGGCAATGACTGGTGCGTGGTGGCGCTCGGGCAGCCGGGTGTCATTGAAAAAATTGAAGTCGATACCTGCCACTTCAAAGGCAACTACCCAGACCGCTGCTCTATCCAGGCTGCGTTTGTGCAGGGCGGCACCGAAACCTCGCTGATCACGCAAAGCATGTTCTGGCCGGTGTTGTTACCCGAGCAAAAACTGCAAATGGACTTGCAGCACTATTTTGAAAAAGAGATCGCCAAGCTGGGCCCCATCAGTCATGTGCGCTACAACATGCACCCTGACGGCGGCACCTCGCGCTTGCGCCTGTGGGGGAAATTGGCATGAACCCGCTCCCCATTCATCCACTCACCCGTGAAGCCTTCGCTCCCTTTGGCGAAGTCATCATGCTTGAAGGTGCCAAGCACTACCCCATCAATGCGGGCACGACAGAGCGCTTTCATGCACTGGCCAGCGTGGACGCTGCCGAGCAGGGCGGTTTGCCCATCATCAGCCTGTTCAGGGGACAGCCCCGGGCCTTGCCGCTGCCCATCACCGTGATGGAGCGCCACCCGCTGGGCAGCCAGGCCTTTGTGCCCGTCACCCAGTCAGCCGATGATGAGTACCTGGTCGTAGTCGCACCCGCAGGTGAGTTTGATGAAACCCAGCTCAAGGCTTTTATGGCCAAGGGTTTTCAAGGCGTGAGTTACGCTCGCGGCGTCTGGCATCACCCCCTGATCGCGCTGCACAAGGTCAGCGATTTTTTAATCGTGGACCGGATCGGCGAAGGCAATAACTGCGATGAGATTGAGCTTGACGGTCATATCGTTCTGACGCAAGCGGCTTTGTCGCAGTCCTGAAATTTCCGGCTGTGGTGCCGGGCTGTGATGTCATAAGTGAGTCAGACGCAGAATCTATGGCAAGCTGCATGGCATGTCCCGAATAGAAAAAAAAGCACTCGAAGCCTTTGACCAAGCTGTTCAACAGAGCAGCGAATTCAAACCCCGATCCGGGCAGCGCCAGATGGCGGCCCAAGTCGCCAAAACACTCACCCATGGCACGCTAGGGGAGGCCGAGTACCCGCAGCGCGCGATTGCCGTCATCCAGGCCGGAACCGGTGTCGGCAAAAGTCTGGCGGCGTGCATTCCGGCCATCATTGCGGCACAGGAGCGCAACACGCGCGTCATCATCTCCACCGCGACGGTGGCCCTGCAAGAGCAGCTCATGCACAAGGACTTGCCGCAGTTCTCGCAACTCTTGGACAAACCCTTCAACTTCGCCCTAGCCAAGGGTCGAGGCCGATACGTCTGCAAGCTCAAGTTGGAGCGCGCCGCTGGCGGCGAAGCCGATACGAATGCCGACCTGTTTGAAGATGTGCCTGAAGACCCCAAAACACCGAACCCAAGCAAAGCGGCCTTGAGCGACAGCAGCGTGCTGCTGTATCAAGAACTTGTGCAAACCTTGGCCAGTGGCGCGTGGGATGGGGATAGAGACTCGCTTGAGTTCAACGAGAGCACTTTGCCCTGGTCCCCGATTGCGGCTGAGCGCAGCACCTGCACCGGCAAGCACTGCCCGCAGTTCAGCCAATGCACCTACTACGACGCCCGCAAGAAGGTGGCCAGTGCCACGGTGATCGTGGCCAACCACGACCTGTTGCTGGCCTCGGTGGGGGCAAAACTGTTGCCCGACTTGAACAATGCCTTGTTGATATTGGACGAAGGCCACGAGCTGCCCTC
The DNA here is from genome assembly GCA_025356545.1 of Comamonadaceae bacterium. Classification (GTDB taxonomy): domain Bacteria; phylum Pseudomonadota; class Gammaproteobacteria; order Burkholderiales; family Burkholderiaceae_C; genus CANCDA01. Next base: position 6,265 of record JANXSU010000206.1, on the reverse strand, counting down.
TGTCGCCAGCGCCCAATTTTCCGCCAGTGCCGATCTGTCCAACCTGCGCTGGCTGGACCAGATGGGCAGCCGCCTGCAAAAAGTAGGTACTGAGATTAAATACCGTGACACGGCAGCGGCCGTTGAATTGACCCAACAGATCAAGCAGGCCGTGTCTGACCTGCAAGGTCTGGTCATGAGCATGTACGGCTCATCTGTCAACAGCCGTGAGAAAAATGCCCGGTTGCCCCACGGTGTGCTGCCAGAGGCTTTGGTGGAGCCTGTGCGTCTTCTGGCGTCCACGTCGATGGCGCTGGCCACCCACATGAAGGGCGTATCCGACAGCTTGAACGAACAAATCAAAGAGGGGCCGCACAGTGCCCTGCGCCTGGCCACCATGTACGCCTCGTTGGGGGCGCTCGCCCCCACGCTGGACGGTCTGGTGCAAACCGTTACGCTGTTGTTGGGTGATAGCGAGGTCGATGCCGAGCCTGATGCCAAGTGGTTTTCTTTCAGCGACGACGGGGGTTACGTTCGCGTCATGGCGCATGCCAGCCCCCTGATTCCGGGCAAACTGCTCGTCGGCCAATTTTGGGCGGAGGTGCGATCTGCCGTCGTCACATCAGCCACGCTTACCAGTTGCGGCAGCTTTGATTTTTTCCTCAGGGAAGTAGGTCTTGACGCTGACCCCGACGTCACCCAGTTGGCGGTGGACAGCCCGTTTGACTTCGCCCAGCAAGGCCGCTTGGTCGTGGTCAAGACCGATTGCAACCCGCGCGACATCGCCATTTTTAACCCAGAGATGATTGCCGAATTCATCATCGACGCTACCCAGGTCACCGGCGGTGCATTGGCCTTGTTCACCTCACGTAGCCATCTACAGCAAGCTTATGACAGCCTGCCCGAGACGCTGGCTGCGCGCGTGCTCTTGCAAGGCGCGCGCTCGCGCAATGCGCTGCTCAAAGAGCACAAACGCCGCGTTGACGCAGGTGAGCCGTCCATCATCATGGGCTTGCAGACTTTCGGGCAGGGCGTTGACTTGCCCGGTGCCTACTGCGAGACCGTGTTTGTCGCCAAGCTCCCGTTCACGCCGCCCAGTGATCCGATTGGTGAGGCCAGAGCCGAGTGGCTGGCCACGCAGAGGCGCGACGCTTTCAATGAGTTGTCTGTCCCCGCCACCGGCATCAAGCTCAACCAGTGGGCTGGGCGCTTGATCCGAACCGAGTCCGACCAAGGCACCGTGGTGTGCTACGACAAGCGGCTGACGGACACGGCCTATGGCCGAAGAATCCTCAGCGGCATGCCCAAGTTCGCCCTGTCAATCCGGGTCAAGGATAAAGTTAAGGGCGAAGCAATCAACAACCAAGAACAGGAAACAACATGAACGGTGCAGAAAGCCTGGTTCGCACGCTACTGGCGTGCGGTATCGATACTTGTTTTGCCAATCCCGGCACGTCGGAGATGCATTTTGTCGCGGCACTCGATACCGTCAAAGGTATGAACTGCGTGCTGGGTTTGGCAGAAACTGTCGTCACCGGCTGCGCTGATGGTTACGCCCGTATGGCGGGCAGGCCCGCAGCCACGCTCTTGCATTGTGGGCCGGGGCTGGCCAACGGCCTAGCTAACATGCACAACGCCAAACGTGCTTTTTCACCCATGGTGAATATTGTCGGCGACCATGCCATTGCCCATCGGCCTTACGACACGCCGCTGACCTCTGACGTCGAAGCCATCGCCCGGCCGTTCTCACACTGGGTGCGCACCAGCATGAGCGCGCCATCGGTGGGGGCCGACGCCGCTGCCGCCGTGCAGGCCGCGCTCACGCCGCCCGGCCAAATCGCCACCCTGGTGCTGCCCGCCGATGCGAGCTGGAGCGCAGGCGGACAAGTCGGCACACCCTTGGTCGTGCCGCAGCGCCAGCCCACCAGCCCGGACAACATCAAAGCGATTGCCCGGGTGTTGCGTACCCGCCAGCCCGCGCTGTTGTTGATTTTGGGCGAGGGCTTGACCGAAGCCGGTTTGCAAGCGGCACAGCGCGTGGCCCACATGACGGGCGCGACCTTGCGCACGCCCACCCATGTCGCTCGCCTGCCACGCGGGGCAGGGCGCTTGCCGATAGACCGCTTGCCCTATGGCATCAATCAGGCGCTGGAGCTGCTCAAACCTTTTCAGCACATCATCTTGGTGGGTGCTAAACCGCCAGCCCCATTTTTTGCCTACCCAGAGCGCCCCAATTCATTGGCTGCACCGGGCACGCAGTTTCATGTGCTGGCGCGGCCTGAGCAGGATTTGGTGGGCGCGCTCAGAGATTTGGCCGATGAACTGGGTGCACCTGAGTCAGTGCCAATTGCGCAATCCACCCGTCAGCCGCAACTCATGTCTGGGCGCTTTGAAGCCGAGAAATTCGCCAGCACGCTGGGCGTCTTACTGCCCGACAACTGCATCGTCGCCGAAGACGCTGTCACCTCAGGCCGCCCCTTGTTTGAGTACACCCACAACGCCGCACCGCATGACTGGTTGCAGCTCACCGGTGGAGCCATCGGACACGGCTTTGCCTGCGCTACCGGGGCGGCCATCGCCAGCCCAGATCGCCAAGTGGTGTGTCTTCAGGCCGACGGCGCGGGCATGTACTGCCTGCAAGCGCTGTGGACTCAAGCCCGGCACAAGCTCAACGTGGTCAATGTGGTGTTTGCCAACAGCGTCTACAAGATATTGCAAGGCGAACTCGTCGCCGTGGGCGCTACGCCGGGACCGGTATCGAGCGACTTGTTTGACCTGGGGCGACCGACGCTGGACTGGGTCAAGCTGGCCCAAGGCATGGGGGTTGAGAGCTGCTCGGTGGACACGCTGGAGCAGTTTGCCGACGTGTTCAAGTCGGCCTGTGACAAGCCGGGCCCCTTCCTGATTGAGTTTCGAATCTGAAGGATCGCCCCTTCTGATTCGCGTCTGCTTATTCGAAAGGTGTTTCGACGGGTGTAATGGGGGTAGTGGGTGCTGCTGCAGCCTGACGCACGCCAGCCTTCTCACCCGCCGTAGCGAACTTGCTGTACTTACCCAGGATGGGCACTAACTGACCATAGATGCGCGGGGCAGCTGCCAGGCATTCTTTTTGCTCCAAAAAGTTGGAGTCGCCGGTGAAGTTGCCCACCAGTCCACCAGCCTCAGTCACCAGCAACGAACCTGCCGCTACGTCCCAGGGTTGCAGGCCAGTTTCAAAAAATCCATCGGTCAAACCAGCGGCCACATAGGCCAGGTCCAGCGCGGCTGCGCCGGGGCGACGCAGGCCGGCTGTGCGCGGCATGATGTCGCCCAAAATGGCCAGGTGCTGTTTGAAGTTGTCGCCCTCGCGGAAGGGAAAGCCAGTGGCCAGCAGGCACTGGCGCAAATCGGTGCGCTTGCTCACGCGCAGACGGCGATCATTGACAAACGCGCCGCGCCCTTTGGTGGCGGTATAGAGGTCGTTGCGGGTAGGGTCGTACACCACGGCTTGCTCGATCTTGCCTTTGACTGCCAGCGCAATGCTGACGCAGTAAAAGGGGAAGCCGTGGATGAAGTTGGTGGTGCCGTCCAGCGGGTCGATGATCCAGACGAATTCGGAGTCCTTCGCGCCATGCTCGTTGCCCGACTCTTCGGCCATGATGCCGTGACCGGGGTAGGCGGTGAGCAGTGTCTCAATGATGGCCTGCTCGCTGGCGTGATCAACTTCAGTCACATAGTCGTTGACCTGCTTTTGCGAAATGCGCACCGCCTCCAGATCGAGTGCGGCGCGGTTGATGATGGAGCCAGCGGCGCGGGCGGCCTTGATGGCCACATTGATCATGGGATGTAAATTGGGAGACGGCATAAATTTTGATTAAGAACTGGGGGAGTTGCACGGCGATGCGGGCAGCGACAATAGTGTGATTTTACCCGCCCCCTTTGATTTCCATGCCTACCCCTGTTCAAACCTCGCCCTGGCGCACTCGCTTCATCCTGCTCAACACCAGCCACGCGGGCAATGTGGGTGCAGCGGCGCGGGCCATCAAGGTCATGGGCTTTAGCGAGATGGTGCTGGTCGCCCCACGCTGGGCCAATGTGCTGCGCCGCGAAGAAACCATCCAGCGCGCCAGTGGTGCGCTGGACGTGCTGGCCAACGCCCGCATCGTCGACACGCTGGACGAGGCGTTGGACGGCATGACCCACCTGTGCGCCACTGCCATGACCCCGCGCGACTTCGGCCCGCCTACGGTGACCCCTCGGGAACATTTTGTTTCGCTATTAAATAAGGAGCTGCTTACGCCTACAAATAAAGCGCTACAGCCCGATTTGATTGAAGAAAATGACCTTGAAACGACGGGCAACCAGCAAGGCATGGGCTTTTTGTTTGGCTCCGAGCGCTTTGGCATGACCAACGAAGACGTGTACCGCTGCCACGCCTGTCTGAGCATCCCGACCAACCCCAACTTCGGTTCACTTAATCTGGCGGCGGCTTTGCAGGTGATTGCGTATGAGTGGCGGTTGGCGTTAGGTGGTTTCTTCGATTCCGTTCGCCCTGAGCCTTCGCCCTCCGTTCGCCCTGAGCTTGTCGAAGGGCTTGGCGTTGACCCCGGGGTGCAGGCAGAGCAGATGCCGGGGGCTCATACGCTGCGCTTTTTGAAATCGCCCCCGACATCCGCTTTGCCCACACCCCTGCCGTTGTCTATACGTGCGGAATTACCTCGGCGACTTGCCGATGCCCAGCAAGTCGCAGGCATGCTCTCGCACCTAGAGAAGGCGCTTGTCGCCATTGACTTTCTCGACCCTGCCGCCCCCAAAAAACTCATGCCCCGCCTGAACCAATTGTTCAACCGCGCAGAAGTAACGCAAGAAGAAATCCACATCCTGCGCGGCGTGGCCAAAGCCATGTTGGACGTGGCGGCGCGCAACACCCCACATACCCCGGCGCCCACCTCTATGCCCGCAAAAGGATAGACTTCAAATATGTTTTCCAGACTCCGCTCCGACATCCAATGCATCCTTGATCGCGACCCGGCCGCCCGCACCGCCTGGGAGGTGCTGACCTGCTACCCCGGCCTGCACGCACTGTTTTTGCACCGCCGCGCCCACTGGTGCTGGAGCCATGGTTTGAAGTGGCTTGGGCGCTTCATCGCGCACTGCTCGCGCATCCTTACCGGCATTGAGATTCACCCCGCAGCCAAGATCGGCCCATGCGTATTCATCGACCACGGCATGGGCGTGGTGATTGGCGAAACCGCCGAGGTGGGCAGTGGTTGCACCATCTACCACGGCGTCACGCTGGGCGGCACATCACTGTACAAAGGTGCCAAGCGTCACCCCACGCTGGGTCGCGACGTGGTGGTGGGCGCAGGGGCCAAAGTATTGGGCGGTTTTACCGTGGGCGATGGGGCGCGTATCGGCTCCAATGCGGTGGTCACCAAACCCGTGCCCCCAGGGGCCACGGCAGTGGGCAACCCGGCGCGCATCATTGAAGCCGAATCAGACCTGAAACGCGAAGAAACCGCCTCCCGCCTGGGCTTCTCAGCCTACGGTGTCACGCAAAACGACGACCCCTTGAGCCAGGCCATGCGCGGCCTGATCGACAACGCCTCTTCGCAAGAGCACCAGATTGCCCTGCTGTGGCAAGCGATTGAGCAACTCTCCAAGGGGCAATCCACACCGAATTGCGTGCCCGGTGACGCAGCCCGCAGTGAGAACTTTGAGGCGGCCAAGTTGAACCAGTTGGTGGGGAAGTAGGGCACCAGTTTGTCCGTTGTGGGTCGGGCATCCCTCATTAGGGTAGTGAGACTTCTGGCAAGTACGCCTAAAATTTGCGCAGCCAGTCTGCCGGGTTTTAAGAAATTTTTATATCTGTAAAACAATTTGAAAAACCTCCGTAAGCAAGGCTGCAAGCCACTCTCAGGAGGAATTAATGTCCAGAATATCCCGCAGCGCCCAGAATATCCCGCAAGTTTTGCGCCATACATCACGTTACGCCTCATCGGAAACTCCCCTCAACTTCATGACTCAGAACACCTTATGACTCAAGCTCTCGCACAAAAGATGTATTTGATCGCAATGCAAGTGAATGACTTGAATGCCAAGGGGAAGGTAAAGGCGCAGACTGGTAATGAAAAGGGATATGCAAAACTCTTTTCGATTAATAACGGCTGCAGGGTGTGGGCGCATCACACTCGCGATGAAAAACTTATTATTGATCTCATGTTCACCGAAAGCGCGGAAGGCAAACATCCCGATGTCGTGAAGGCGGCTGTAGCTACGTTTGAGCGATTCGCAAAAGACTCCGGCT
>JANXSU010000203.1 GCA_025356545.1 Comamonadaceae bacterium | reverse complement strand
AAAAAAATCTGATTTCCACAAGCCTGCGCCGCGCCTGCGGCATTGCACAGCTTCGTTAGTGTGGTGTGATGGATGTTAGATAACGAGATTTGACGTTGAGCAATTCATAAAATTGGACCAACACCGCCAATGACCGCTATGGAGAAATCTATCCAGTTTCGGACTTGGCGGTGAACGCCAGGTAACGGGCTTGCTTGTGGCGACAGGATTTGCCGCACCAAACCGGTCACTCACCAGTGACGGCAACTGGCCTCTTGCTGACCGTCAGCTTGCTGTGTCTCGATGGCGGTTAGTAACATACCTCAAGTAGTCAACGCCGCATCCAACACCTCCACCCAATGCCTGACCGGCGTCGCCGTTCCACTTTGTAGATGGGTGATGCAGCCAATATTGGCCGACACGATGACTTCGGGCTTCATCTCGTTCAGGTTGCCGAGCTTGCGGTCGCGCAGCTGGTAGGCGATGTCGGGATTCAGCACGGAGTAGGTGCCGGCGGAGCCGCAGCACAGGTGGGATTCGGTGGTGCTGACCTTCACGTCAAAGCCTAAGTCGCCCAAGTACTGCTCCACGCCGCCGCGCAGTTTTTGTCCGTGTTGCAGGGTGCAGGGAGGGTGAAAGGCCAGTTTCGGTGCCTTGTTCGCCACCGCTTGAAGAAGCTCAGGGCGAGCGGATTTGAGGGTGGCCACCAGCTCGGGCAATAGCTCGCTCAGGTCTTGGGTCAGCTCGCTGATGCGCGCGGCTTTGGCGGCATAGAGCGGGTCGTCTTGGAGGATGTGGCCGTATTCCTTGACGGTGACGCCGCAGCCGGAGGCATTCATGATGATGGCCTCCACCGTGTTGGGTGCGTCGGCCTGTACATGCGGCCACCAAGCATCAATGTTGGCGCGCATCTGAGCTTTGCCGCCCTCGTGGTCATTGAGGTGAAACTTCACCGCGCCGCAGCAAGCCGCCTGGGGGGCTATCACGGTTTGAATACCCGCTGCATCCAGCACGCGCGCGGTGGCGCTGTTGATGTTGGGCATCATGGACGGCTGCACGCAACCGGCCAGCATGAGCACCTTGCGGGCGTGGGTGCGCGTGGGCCAGATGCCTGCGGCTTGCGGAGCGGGTACTTTGTTTTTCAGGCTTTGCGGCAGCAGGCCGCGCACAAGTTGGCCCACCTTCATGGCGGGGGCAAACAGGGGCGAGGTCAGCCCTTCTTTTAACGCCCAACGCAAGGCACGTTCACCCACAGGGCGCTCGACCTTGGCGTCCACCAGCTTGCGGCCAATGTCCACCAGATGACCGTAGTCCACGCCCGAGGGGCAGGTACTCTCGCAGTTGCGGCAAGTCAGGCAGCGGTCCAGGTGCAGTTGCGTTTTGCGCGTGGGGGTTTCGCCTTCCAGCACCTGCTTCATCAGATAGATGCGCCCGCGCGGGCCGTCCAGCTCGTCGCCCAGCAGCTGATAGGTGGGGCAGGTGGCGGTACAAAAACCGCAGTGCACGCACTTGCGCAAAATGGCCTCGGCCGCCTGGCCGTCAGCTGTGTTTTTGTATTCGGGGGCGAGGTTGGTTTGCATGCTTCTACTCAGTTGGGGACAGAGCTGGTGCGCTTTGCGTCACTGCGGACTGTCCCGCAAGGTTTAAAGATCCGCAAACATGCGGCCCGGGTTGAAGATGCCCGCGGGGTCGAATTGTTTTTTGAGCTCGCGGTGGATGCGATCCAGCGGCGATGCCAGGGGCGCAAAAACACCTACGCTTTTGTCGGCAGCTTGTGCAGCCAGATACAGGCTGGCATGTCCGCCTACAGCCTGGGCGGCAGCACGCAGGCGAGGCGCAGCTGATGCAGGTGCCCACACCCAGCGCTGGCCGCCATGCCACTCCACTAGCTGTGGCCAGGGCAAGTCGAGCACCGCCGCGGTTTGCGCCACACTCAAGCGCCACAGCACCATGTCGGACGCAGGCGGCTTGGAGAAGAAGGGCAACTGCATTTCACGGCAGGCCTGCCAGGCTTGGCTGGCCACGGCGTTGTTCAGTCGCTCTGCACTCATGCTTTGCGCCATTTTTAGGCAAGCCGACTCAACGGCCGCCACTGCCCCGCGCAAGCGAACACAGAGCAGCTCACGTTGCCCCAAGTCTGAATGCTCATGCACCCAGCAACTGGCGTTGAGCGGCAAAGGCTGAGCGCCCCAGCGATTCAGTTGTGCGAGCGCTTGGGCCTGGTCAACTTCAAACAACAAGGTCGCTTCAGCCGGTGCAACAGGAAGCACCTTGAGCGAAACTTCGGTGATCAGACCCAGCGTACCCATTGAGCCCGCCAGCAGACGTGAAACGTCATAGCCTGCCACGTTTTTCATGACTTGGCCGCCAAAGGTGAGCAGCTCACCCTTGCCATTGAGCAACACAGCACCTAGCATGTAGTCACGCACGGCACCCACGCTGGCACGGGCCGGGCCGCTCAGGCCTGAGGCCACCATGCCACCGACGGTCGCGGCGCTGCCGGTGGGGGCATCGCTGTTTTGTGAGTTGTAGTGCGGCGGCTCGAAGGGAAGACATTGGCCTTTTTCTGCCAGTGCAGCTTCCAGCTCGGCCAGGGGCGTGCCAGCGCGCACGGTGACCACCAGCTCGCTGGGTTCGTAACTCACGATGCCGCTGTGGGCGCGAGTATCCAGTAGCTCGCCTTGCAGCGACTGGCCATAAAAATCTTTGCTCCCCCCACCGCGAATGCGCAAAGGGGAGTGGTCGGCGGCAGCGGCGCGGATGCGCTCGGTCCAATGTTGCAGAGTTGAGTCCATAATTTGATTTTAGGAGACCTGAGGTGACGAGAATCGATTCACGGAGCGTCCCCAACCCGGATGCTCATGACCTCGGACATCGACTCACCGGGCTGCAACACTCGCAGGCCAAGTTCGTCGGCAGTCCATTTTCCCGTCGCCATAAGATTAACGGCATTATTGACATGACTGACCGGCTCAATCGCCACAAAGTCGCGCGTGGCGTTGGTGAACACCACCAGGCGCTTGAGGCTGGACGCTATGCGCACGCGCAAGCGCTCGTCTGACAGCAACGCCTCACCCTGCCAGCCTTCAAAGCAATGGTCCACGTCCAGCGCGGCGCAAGCTGTGTCCAAGCCTGTGGCCGCAAGCCGCTGGGTGGGCAATTTGTCAGCGCCCATTTCCCAGCGCCCGCTGGCCGCAAAGCGCAGATGACTCGTTGCGCGCTTCACGAAGTAAGGGTGCCAGCCCAGGCCCGCCGGTGCCGGGGTGCTGGACTGGTTGGTCATGCTCAGGGTGATCTCCAACGCGCCCTCGCTCAGGCGAAAGGCCTGCGAGGTGTCAAAAGCAAAGGGCCAGGCCGCATCGGCCTTGTGCTGGTAAGACAGCAGGGCAAATTGATCGGATTCGTCCAGCACCTCCCACGGGCGCTGCCAGCCTACGCCGTGAATGGCATGGGGCTCGGCCGCGTTGTTTTGCACCAGGGGATGGCTGGTGCCTGCCCATACCAATTTGGCTTGTGCGACACGGTTAGAGAACGGCACCAGCGGGTAGCTACCCGCCAGCCGCGCTGATGTCAGCGCGGGCCCCGCCGTGGAGCGCAGCACGGGCACGTCGCCCCACCAAAGACCGGCCAGGCAGCCGCCCAGATCGGGCCGAATGTCGCAGCGCAGTAGGCCGCTTTTCAAGTGAAGTGCGAGGGTCATGCTTGAGGTCGCGTCATTCCTGCGAAGGCGGGAATCCAGTCTGGGGCGCGTTTTGTCATTTTAGGGGCAAGAAAAA
>JANXSU010000199.1 GCA_025356545.1 Comamonadaceae bacterium | reverse complement strand
ACAAGGCTTCAATCCCGCCGCACTGAATCGCTGGGTCGATGCAAAAGGTGCTGAGGCGGTGCCGCTGTACGAGGGCAAGATGGTGCAGATGTACGACCACCGTGCTGCGGACATTGTGGTGAATGCGGAAAACCTGCATCGGGCGGCGCAGCCCCAAACGATTTCAATAGTCGAAAAAATGAGCCCGGATCGCTATCCGAAACCTCAATTTTTTGTGCTGGCCTCTGAGACGACATCGAACCCATACGAGTGGGCACTTGGCTACAAAGAGATTTCTGCACCCACCAACGAGCGCAGCATGATTGCTACGCTGCTACCTTCCGCCGGATTTGGAAACAAGGTGCCTTTGCTCATACCGGAAGGTCTTGCCCCGGACGTTGCTGCGCGAACAGTTGCGTTGATAGCTGCAAATTTCAACGCCTTCGCGTTCGACTTTGTACTGCGCCAAAAGCTGCAAGGGCAGACGATTAATTTGTTCATCCTCGAACAACTCCCCGTTATCACCTCAGCCCGCTTTGAGGAGCCGCTACCCGCCGCCTTCGCCAAAGCCATGCGCGCCGCCAAACTCATGAACGGCCACCACGCTCAACCGACAGTGGCTGACTTTGTGATTCCCCAGGTGCTGGCCCTGACCTACACCGCTCACGACATGGCCCCGTTTGCGCGTGACCTGGGCTACGTGGACGCCACAGGTCAGGTGCTGCCACCGTTTGTTTGGAACGATGAGGAGCGCCGCACCCGTCTGGCTGCGCTCGACGCGCTGTTCTTCTACCTCTACGGCTTGAACGCCGACGACGCGGCCTACATCCTGGACACTTTCCCCATCGTGCGCGAGCAGGACATCAAAGCCTTTGGCAGCTACCGCACCCAGCAAGACGTGCTGGCACACATGAAGTGGCTGGAATCACGCGACTGAACCACGCGCTCAATGCTGAAGGGGCTATTCAGCATCCCAAATTTGCTCAATCTGCCGCCGATCCCGTTTGGTGGGACGGCCGGTTTCAATGCTATGAGCGGGCTCGGTGCCCAGGCGGCGTTGCTCGGCGGCGTGGTCTCTGGCTTGGCGGCTCTCAACCGTTTCTTCGTACAACTGCTGTGCCACTGGGGCGGGGCCGCGTTGTGCGCTCAAAGCTTGAACAACGACGGTGCGCGTGACCGGGCCTTGGCGTATGGCTACGGTGTCACCCACTTTGAGTTCGCGTGCGGGTTTGATGGCTTGTGCGTTGACTTCAACCCGCCCTTTGTGGATGTCTTCTGTGGCCAGGGAGCGGGTTTTGTAAAACCGGGCGGCCCATAGCCATTTGTCGATGCGCAGGCTGTCCATGGTGGCAATGCAATGAGGTGGTGGTTTAAAACCGGTTGAAGTACTCGCGCCGAATCCACTCGGTCTTGTCGTCTGCGGCCTCGTAGCGGGCAATCTCAAAGCGCTTGATGTGATGGTAATAGCGCACAAAGTCGCTGCCAAATCCGCGTGAATAAACCTCGTCAGCCAAAAGCTCAACCAACGCCTCGGCCAGGCTGGTGGGCAGCGCTGAGGCAGTCGGGTCGCTGGCCATGGGGGGCACGAGCTGGCGTGCCATGCCGTCCAGGCCCGCATAGATTTGCGATGCGATGTAGAGGTAGGGGTTGGCCATCGGCTCACCTACGCGGTTCTCAATGCGGTTGGAGAGCAAGCGCAGCATGGCGGCGCGGTTGTCTGTGCCCCATGAGACGGTGTGCGGGGCCAACACGCCCGGCTGGTAGCGGGCGTAGCTGCTCACGCTGGGCGCGGCCAGCGCACTCATGGCGCGGCCATGCGCCAGTAAGCCGGCCAGATAGTGTTGGTGGGTGGGTGCACTGGGGCACAGCGCTTCTCCCGTCGTCACATCCACCAGCGATTGGTGCAAATGCCAGCCGCTGCTCATGATCTGGGGAAAAGGCGGGCGGCACATGAATGTGGCGTGGTAACCCGCGCGGCGCAGGGCTTGGCGCACGCCGTTGGTAAAGCGCACCATTTGGTCTGCGGCGGCAAGGGCGTCTTGCACGTCAAACACGGCTTCGAATTGGCTGGGGCCAAACTCAATCTCCAGCGAGGTGAGCGGCAAGCCCAAGCCCAAGGCGGTCTGCCGCACGATGTCCAGTGGCGCGTGGCAGCGGTCGGTGTAAGCGTCACTCAGCAATTGGTAGCCGGGGTGCAGCAAGCTCACACGCGGTGACAAGCCAGGCCAGGCCGCCGCTTCGGGGACAAGCGCGGCTTGTTCATCTTCGATTTTGTAGATGTGAAATTCAATCTCAAGGCCGCAGCGCATGGCATAGCCTGCTTCTCGTTTGAGGGTGTCTAGCGCCACTTGCAGAACGCGTCGTGAATCAAAGGGAGCCGGTGTGCCATCCGCAAAAAAGGGTTGCGCAAAAAGCCAAGCTGAACCGGGCGACCAGGGCAGGGGGTACAAGGGCGCGGGGTCGGTGCTGAAGTCAGGCTTCAAGACCAGATTGCTGGCCCCTGCAAACCGGGCACTGTCGGCCAACTGCGTGAATTGATCGGGCTCAAACACCTTGAACGCGGTGTGGTCGGACGTGTCTTTGAGCATCAAGGTGCCCACCATGCCAAGGCCTTGGGTCATGAACGATTGGAGGTCGCTCGCCATGATGCTTTTGCTGCGCAACTGCCCATGCAGATCGCACCACGCCACACGCACGGTGTGGATGCCGCTGGCATCGATGCGCTGTAGGGTTGCACTCGCTGACATCACCTGAACCCATCAAAGGTTTTAGGCGCAACGGCCAGCGCACCTTGCGCCGCCACCTCAGCCAGCGGGGTGCTGGGCTGGGCTTCCAGCAGGCTCATGGCGCTGAGCAACCAACGGCGGTAGTGCGCGATGGCGATGTCGCTGGCGCCCAAGTGTTCTGCCGTGCGATCTTGAATCGCCCCCATGCCTTCTACCGCCCACTGGTCGTGCACATTGATGTCGTCCTCGCCCATGCCCAGGTAGGTATGGCTTCGCTGCTCTTCGGCGTTAAAGCCCCACTGGTTATGCTGACCTGACTTCGGCGCGTAGTCCGGCAAATGGGTGTGGCGCACCCGCTGCTCGCGCATGGCGGCGTGGTCAATGGGCTCGCCCGTGCTGGTGAAGATTGAGTACCAATAGGTGTGCGTGTCATCAACCGGCAGGTGCATTTGCGTGATGGACAAGGTCTCTGACAGCGGGATGATGAAGGTGTGGGGAAACACGGCATGGGTGATGCGGGTGTGCGTCACTTGTTTGTCTTCGCTGGCTGGGTTAAAAGCCCGCAGGGCGGTGAGTTGCATGCCGTAGTCTTTGGGAGTGACTTGAATCTCCGGCTGGCACAGCTCGCGCATCACGCGGGACATGGGCCAGCGCTCACCCGCCACCTGGCCTGCTGCCGCGCTTCTGAATTGTTTGCCTGCGGCGTTGCTGCCGGTGTCGTCCAGATCCACGTCATTCAAAAAGCGGTGCAAAAAAGAGGGATGCGCCGGGTCGATACCGACCTCAAAGGCTTGCAACCAATTGCATTGCCACAGGCCTTTGAATGCGAAGCTGTGACTGGCGGGGGCCTGGTAGCAATCGAGCTTGGGGAAAAGCGGTGGCGCACTGCCTGCACTGCCCAGCCAGGCAAACACCACGCCCGCGTGCACGACGGTGGGGTAGCTGCCTTGGCGCACGCGTTGGCACAGGGTGGAGCCTGTGGGCTCTGCAGGCGTCTCCAGGCAAGTGCCATCGCCCGCGTATTTCCAGCCATGAAAAGGGCAGCGAATCCCCACTTGACCGCCATCGGTCTCGAAGCGTGCAAACGCCAAATCTGCGCCACGGTGCGCGCAATGGCGGTCTAGCAGCGCGTAGGCATCAGCGCCTTGTTGGATGTCTTTGAACAAAACGAAGTCTTGCCCCAGTGCGCGCACGGCTTTGAGTGGGCGAAGGTGCATGGCGGGGTTGACTGCGGGATCAAACTCCTCGACCAAGGCGATGGGTTGCCAAAACTGGCGCATCACCGCGCCGCCGGGCGTGCCTGGGCCTACTTGGGTGAGTTTTGTGTTGCGTGCTTGGTCCATTGTGTTTGAATTCGCGTTGGTTAAAGAGAGTTCTTACTCGCGAGGAATTTGGTTCATGGTTTTGTACGCCTCGGCACTTGGGGTAAGTGGCTCCGCGAATGTCCCCCGCCCTTCGGGCTCCTCCTTGATGTCGCTGCGCAGAGCGTGCCACCGGCCTGATCCCGCGAAGCAGTAGTCGGAACCAGGATGAGCGTGAAATCGTTTGCCATCACTCAGGGACACGTTATGACGATGGATGTACAACCCAAAGGTATTGCTAATGTTCGACCGTCAAAAACGCACAGCGATGTCACCGCTTAGCCCCCAGTGCCAGCGCCGCATCGCGGGAGGCGGCCAAGGCTTGCGCATCTGGCGCGGCTTGCGTGGGCCAGCCTGAGAGGTGTTGCAGGGCAATGTCGCATAGCGCGGTGATCCACTCAGGGCTGTCGTTCAGGCAGGGGATGTAGTTGAACTCTTTGCCGCCCGCCACCAGAAAAGCGTGGCGCGCTTCCTGGTTGATTTCTTC
>JANXSU010000184.1 GCA_025356545.1 Comamonadaceae bacterium | reverse complement strand
GTCACGCAGCCTGAGTGGCGACCTCTTGATCCGCGACTGGACGCGGCAAAACCGCAACTGGTTTGCCGCTGTGCAACTGGAAAAACGCATGCTCTTCATCATCCTCACCCTCATCGTGGCGGTGGCAGCCTTCAATCTCGTCTCCACGCTGGTGATGACGGTGACCGACAAGCGCGCCGACATCGCCATCCTGCGTACGCTGGGGGCCAGCCCGCGCAGCATCATGGGCATCTTTGTGGTGCAAGGTGCGCTGGTGGGCGTCATAGGCACGCTGGCCGGGCTGGCGCTGGGGCTAAGTGTGGCCTTCAACATCGACGTCATCGTGCCCGCGCTGGAGCAGTTGCTGCACACCAGCTTTTTGCCACGCGACATCTACCTCATCAGCCGCATGCCCAGCGAGCCGCAAAGCGCAGACATTGTGCCCATCGCGCTGATCTCATTGGTGCTGGCTTTCGCCGCCACCCTGTACCCCAGCTGGCACGCCAGCCGGGTGAATCCGGCGGAGGCGCTGCGTTATGAGTGATGTCGTTTTATCTGCCCAAGGCCTAAGCAAGCGTTTTCATGAAGGTCCGCTCGACGTCACCGTGCTGCAGGGTGTTGATCTGCAAGTGCGCAGAGGCGAAACCCTGGCCATCGTTGGTGCCTCCGGTTCCGGCAAAAGCACACTGTTGCATCTGCTGGGCGGGCTGGACGCGCCCACGGGCGGCGCGGTGCAGCTCATGGGGCAGGACATGTCCGTGCAATCGGCGGCACAGCAAGGCGTGCTGCGCAACCGCCACCTTGGTTTCGTCTATCAGTTTCACCACCTGCTGCCCGAGTTCAGCGCGTTGGACAATGTCGCCATGCCACTATGGATCAGGCGTCAAAGCACCGCAGAATGTGCGCAAGCAGCTACAAAAACGCTAGCAAGCGTAGGCCTGCAAGACCGCCTGCACCACCGCCCATCAGAGCTCTCAGGCGGTGAGCGCCAGCGCGTTGCCATCGCCCGCGCCCTGGTCACGCAACCCGCCTGCGTGCTGGCCGATGAGCCCACCGGCAACCTGGACCGAACCACCGCCGATGGCGTGTTTGAGCTGATGCTTCAACTCGCCCGAGATCAAGGCACAGCCTTCATCGTCGTCACGCACGATGAGACACTGGCGGCGCGCTGCGGACGACAAATGAGGTTGGTGCAGGGGCGGTTTTTGGGGTAAGAGCGACAGCTTCGACTTGATTCAATGGACTGATTCCGGATAAACGGCTTAAGTTTTAATTTTCGGCAACCATCTATCCAGCACAGTATCAATATAAACCGCACCTACATCTGATCTGTATGGGGGCAACTGTTCCCCCTATACCTAATTTATTTCTAATTCATAAATGAATCTAAAAGTGCCGCAATGATCCATGGCCAAGACACGATGGACGCGATTGTTTTGGGGTCTTGCTCCCAGGTTCTAAGCGCATCAACCAGGTGATCTTCCAAGGCCCCCAGACTTTTGAAGACACGGTTGTGGAAGAACTTCTCGCGTAGCTCATCCCAAACATGCTCAATCGGATTGAGCTCTGGCGCATACGGTGGGAGCGTCAACAAGTAGATGTTGTCTGGGGCCTTGAGTTTGTCGCTGCGGTGCCAGCCCCCACCATCAACGACCATTACAATTTTTTCGCCAGGGTGACGTAGCGAGACCTCGTTGAGAAACAGTTGCATGCACCCTGTGTTGACATGCGGCAGTACCAAGCTATCAAACTCACCGGTGCAAACATCGACTGCACCAAAAACATAGGTGTATTCGTGCGTCAGCATGCCTTGGCACAAGGGGCGCACCGGCCTGGGTGCCCAGCAGCGGCGTACATCCGAGATGCGCCCAAAGCGCGCCTCGTCCTGAAACATCAACTTGATTTCTTCGCCTTGAGCCCATTCGTGGCGGATATGGTTGAGCGTTTCGGGGAGTTTTTTTCCCACTCCTCCTGAGTCAGTGGGTCGCTTTGCGGGTGTCGCTTGTCAGGCGCGAGTTTCCTCCAGTCGTGGCGGTGCAATAGGTTGTAGGCCGAGGCCAGTGCCACCTTGCGCCCCAAACGCTTGTCCAGTGCAGCCTTGATCTCGCCGACCACCAGGATGCCACCCGCTGCGGCAGATGCCAAAAATGGCTCCAGAAATTCCCGCTCTTCATCTATGGTCATGTTCTGCCGGTTGCGTCCGCCAGCTTTGGGGGCATCGACAGCACCGGCCACTTGTCCGAGCATGAAGCGCCTGCGAAGTTGGCATGCCCACCCGGGTGACACACCAATGACCTGCGCCGTGTCGGCCAGACTCATGGCGTAGTCCAAAGGCAATACCACCGCTTGCGCCTGGCGCAACTGCTCCGCAGTTTGGGCTGTGGTGATGGCCTCTCGGGCTCTTGAAAGAATCTCTTCATCTCCACTGGCAGGACGTGACATTACTAACTCCATCAAGGTTGATGGAGACATATTATTACATCATTGAACTAGAAATTGAATAAGTCATCCAAGGTAACACCTACGTGGAACCCAGTGTCGCATTGATGACACGCAGCAGACGCTTACCGGCTGCGCCCCGCCCGGTACATGCCACTGGCTTTTCGCGTTAGCACGGCGCTCTCGGCCAGGCGTGCCATGGCCGGGCCTGCGTGGGCGTGGGTGATGGCCAAGCCCAGGGCGTCGGCGGCATCAGGCCCAGGCAGGGCGGGGAGTTTGAGCAGGCGTTTGACCATCTCTTGCACCTGGCTTTTTTGTGCGCGACCATGGCCGACCACGGCTTGTTTCATTTGCAGCGCGGTGTATTCGGCCACCAGCAGGTCTTGCATGACCAGCGCGCTCACGCACGCGCCGCGCGCCTGACCCAGCAGCAGGGTCGATTGCGGGTTCACGTTGACAAACACAATCTCTACCGAGGCGACATCGGGCTGGTAGCGCTGCACCACTTCACTCACGCCTTCAAACAGCACCTTCAGGCGTGCGGGCAGCTCGCCCTTGTCCAGGTGCAGGGTGCTGATGGTGCCGCTGGCCACATAGCTCAGGGCCGAGCCCACCACGTCAATGACGCCAAAGCCGGTGGTGCGCAGGCCGGGATCAATGCCTACAACCCTCAGGCTTGTGGACGTCATGGCAGCTCCGCGCGCCAAAGGCGTGTGGCGATCACTGCGGAACGCTCGGCTAGGTAAGTCGAGTTAGGAAGTTTTTCAAAATACTTGGGACGCGGCAGCATGACGGCCAGGCGCGCGGCCTCCAGCGGCGTGAGCTTGGCGGCGGGCTTGCGAAAGTAATGTTGCGCCGCAGCTTCGGCCCCAAACACGCCCTCTCCCCACTCCACATGGTTGAGGTAGAGCGCCAGAATACGCTCTTTGTCGAGCAGCGTTTCCAGTAGGTAAGTCAGCACCAGCTCTTGCCCCTTGCGTGGCAGAGTGCGTTCGCCCGAGAGCAGCAGGTTTTTGGCCAATTGCTGGGTGATGGTGGAGCCGCCCACGACTTTGGGTGGTTTGACAACTTTGACACCAGCAGCGGTTTTTTTTGCGACCAGTGCTTCGGCCTTGGCGTTCTTTTGCCACGCCTTCTCAAGCGCGTCCCAGTCCACGCCATCGTGGTTGCTGAAGCCATCGTCTTCTGAGGCAATGACGGCGCGTTTGAGGTGGTCTGAAATCTGCTCGTACTCGACCCACTGCTGGCGCCAGGGCAAACGTCCCTTGTCGCTCAGGATGCGCCAAGCCTCAGAGCGTTCAAAGGCGGTGGATTGCGGGTTGACGGTGGCCATGAGCGCGATGCGGCCCACAAAAAACAGTTCCAAGAGCAACAAGGCTGCTACCACCAAGGCGAGCCAACGGAAGAGACCTCGGATCAGTGTGCGCATGCGGTGCTTAGCGTGGAGGCTGTTTGGTGCTCACCTGGGCTTCGAGGGTTTCGTCGCGAGTGAATCTAAAGCGCGAAACCACCACGATCTGATCGGCCTCACGCCGCATGCTCGGTGTGAAACTACCAAAGGGTGCGGCGCTGCGTGCGATGGCTTCGGCTCGGCGGTCTAGCGTACGATCCTCTGATGAGATCACGATTTCAGAGCTGACGATGCGTCCATCAGCGTTGATAGTGAGAATCATGGTGAGTTCACCATAAAGCTTTTTGCCCCCGGTTTCAGGGAAGTTGTCAGTGCCCTTGGCTTCAATGCGACGGCGTAGGCGGTCGTAGTAGACGGCGTACGCCGCTTCGCGTGTGGCGGGGCTGACATAGCGTTTTTTTGGACGCGCATTTTGCTTGTTGATGTTGCGTTCGATTTCAGCCAGCGCTTTGATGAACTGGCGTCGCTTTTCTTCTTGGGCAATTTTTTCAGGCGAGTCGCTGGGCTGGTTAGGATCGGGCACGGGCATGGCCGCGAGTTGTTTCCTGACCTGCGCCAGCAACAGGGTTTGTTGTTGTTGCAGGCGCTCGAGTTTTTTCTGCGAGTCATCTTCCAGTGCGTCACCTTGGTCGTTCAGCACAGAGGAAGGTAGGGGGCTGGTGGCGCGGCCCTTGTCGGCCTCACCGCCGCCCGCCAGCGAGGCCTGAGCGATGGCACTGGCTTTGTCGGGGCGCTCGTTGGTGCGCCCGTTGACCAGAATGACTTCCAGTGGCGACTCTTCAAACAGGCGGTTAAACGTTGCTGGTGCCACGATACGCACCGTAAGCAAAGCCCCATGCACGGCGATGGACACGCCGAGAGCGATCTGCAAGGTGCTGAGTTGACGCAAGTTCACGGTGATGGATTATCGCCCTGGGGCGCGGTGGTGCGGCTGGGCTCGGTGCCTTCATCGGTCACCGACATGTTGATGCTGATCGGGCCAGCGGCCATGGGGCCGTCGTCTTCGTCGCTCTCTTCACCCGCGTCTTCTGCGGAGTCTGCTTCGTTCGCCACAGTCGGGGTGTCCAAGCGCTCGATCACCGTACCCATCACGTCGAGCGAGACCTCGTCAATCTTGCCCAGTTTGATGCGCACCTTAGCCCCGCGCGGCAGGTCTTTGGCCCCCAGCACGGGTAGCACCAGGGGAAAGTCGTCGGCGCGCACCATGTTCTCCTTGAACAGGGTGGCCACCAGCTCGGTGATGCCTTGTTGCTGCACGTACTTGAGCGTCCAGAAGCGCTCAATCGCGCCCTGGTAGCCGTTGTAGGCGCTGTAGGCCGCGTCAAAACCCGAGATGATGGAAAACAGATCCGCATCCTTGGGCTTGAAGGGTGCCACCAGCGCCGCAGTCTTGCCGTGGCGCGCACAGGCGATGATTTGCCACTGGTTGACCAGATCGGTGTAGCGGCGCAGTGGTGAGGTGCTCCAGGCGTAGCTGGGCACGCCAATGCCGGCGTGCGGTAGCGCCTTGGTGCCCATGCGCACCTTGACGCCCGGCAACAGCGAGGCCTGGCTGCGGTAAATGGCTGGCACGCCATGGCTGGCCAGCCATTGGCCCCAGGTGCTGTTGGCCAGAATCATGGCCTCGGCCACCATCAGATCCAGCGGTGCGCCGCGTTGGCGCATGCTGATCTGCACGGTCTCGTTGCCCACGGGTTCCCGGCCTTCAGTACCGACGAGTTTGAAGTTGTAGTCGGGCCGGTTGAAGGTCTCGGGTTTGCCGCGCACCACCTCGCGCCCTGCCTTCAGGTGGCGCGCCAGTCGGTATAAAAATGATAGCTGCTTACGCATGTTCTGCAAGGGTTCTGGCGTGTTTTCGTGTTCAAGCGATGGGTTCTCCAGCCAGTCGGCAGTGACCACCGCGTCAAGCTGGTCGTGCCGCAGGTTGTGCGCGATAGGCACGCGCTCCAGCTTGGTTTCGGTCGCTTTGATCTCCAACGTGGCTTCGTCCAAGGTGACATAGAGCGAAACGGCGGGGCAGTCGCGCCCCTCCATCAGTGTGTAGTTTTGCACCACGGCGTCGGGCAGCATGGTGATCTTGTAGCCCGGCATGTACACCGTGGACAGGCGCGCGCGCCCGAGTTGGTCAATCGGGTCGCCCGGCTGCACGGCCAAGGCGGGTGCGGCGATGTGGATGCCCAGCGTCACCGTGCCGCTGGAGAGGCCTTGTACCGAGAGCGCGTCGTCGATCTCGGTGGTGCTGGAGTCGTCAATTGAGAAGGCCTGCGCTGCTGATAGCGGCAACTCGTCTTGAATCAATGGGGCGGCCAGCGCGGGGAAGGTTGTGCCCTTGGGGAAGTTCTCGAACAAAAACCGTCGCCAGTGGAACTGGTAGGGCGAGTCAATCGCGCCCACGTTTTGCAGCAAGTCCAGCGGCGCGGTGTGGGTGGCGCGCGAGGCCTCCACCACCGCCTTGTACTCAGGCGCGTTCTTGTCGGGTTTGAACAGGATTTTGTAGAGCTGTTCTCGGATCGGCTCTGGGCATTGGCCCTGACCAAGCGCAGCGGCCCAGTCCTCGATCTGCTGCTGGATCAGCCGCTTTTTCTCAATCGCGGCCAGTGCCTGCGCAATGATCTCTGCCGGGGCCTTGCGAAAACGCCCCTTGCCCGCGCGGCGGAAATAGTGTGGTGCCTCAAATAAGCGCAACAACGCGGCGGTCTGTTGCTCCAGCGTGGGTGGGTCGTTGAAATACACCCCAGCCAGCTCAGCAAAGCTGAACTCATCTTCAGGGGCGAACTCCCAAGCCAGTTCCAGCTCGATGGTCTGGCTCAAAGCCTGAGCCGCAGCCAGCAGCACAGCGGGCGCAGGCTTCTCGAACTTGAGCAATGTGTTGGCGGCCTTGACCTTGACGCGCTTGCCGCTGTCAAGCTCTACCTGGGCAGAGCTATCGGCTTCGGACAACACCCGTCCGGCCAGGAATTTACCGGCATCTTCAAACAATAAAAACATAGGGGGATTGTCCCATGCGCCGCACGGCTGACAGGCTCACGACCAGGCCTGTCTTTTTCAAGGTTTGAAGGGCGTTAAAAACTTGGTATCTGTCGCTAGCGTGGTATCGGTCAAGGCTCTGAGAAACGCCACCAGAGCCGCCTTGTCAGCCACGCTCAAGTTCAAGACACGCGGTGCGCCGCTGGGGGCGGTCAGTCGCGGGTCAAGCGCTGGCCCGGCTTGCACGCCGTTGTTGTAGAAGTCCACCACCTGGTCTAGCGTGGAGAAGCGTCCATCGTGCATGAAAGCACCTGACACGCCCACGCTTTTGAGAGAGGGAGATTTGAAGATGCGGGTTTCACCGGCGTCCAGCCCATTGCTGAGGGAATTGGCTGCTAAGGAGAAGGTCGGTGGGACGTGGCAGGCCGCGCAACCCACACCCACGCCGGGGCCACCCATGAAGAGGGCGCGACCCCGGTCTTCTTGTGCCGTCAGGCCGGGCACAGGCAGGCTGCGGCCTTGGTCGGTCAGTGCGGGGTTAAAGACGCTGGCAAAGCCGGTGTCCCAGGCGCTGTTGACGGACACCATGCTGCGCTCAAACTGCGCCAGCGCATTCTGGATGCGCGCCTCGGTCACGTTCGCGTCGCCAAAGGCAAAGGTGAAAAGCTCCTGGTAGTAGCCAATGACTTGCAGCTTGGGCAGCAGTGCGGCGATGCTGCCGTGCGTCGCGTCAAAGCCCATCTCGATGGCGTTTTGAATCGGTTGGCTGGCCTGGAGTTCGACGCTGGCGGTGCGCTTGTCCCAAAACATGCTGCCTGGCCGGTAGTAACGGATATTGCCCAGGCGCATCGAATGTGCCGTGGTGAATGCACTGCCTGAGAAACCGGTGCTGAACCGGGCCGGGTCGCTGAAGCCGGCCGCAGCTTGGTGACATGAAGCGCAGGAGACGGTGTTGTTGAAGCTCAGGTTTTTGTCATAGAACAGTACGCGCCCTAGCGTGGCGGTTTTGTTGTTCACCACGTTGGCGGGTGGCGTGTTGTCAAGGGCGGTGACGGTAGCGTCGTAGTACGCGGGCAAGGTGGGGGCGGCGTAGTTGGACAGCGAGGTCAGGTTGAGGGTCAGCGCGCCGGCCACGGCAGACGGGATGACCGTTGCGCTGGTGGATGCCGTGCTTGTTCCCCCAGTGCTGCTGGCGCTCACCGTGCAGGTGTAGAGCGTGCCATTGGTCAGTCCACTCATCGTGAGGGGGCTGGCGCTACCGGTGGCGCTGAGCACAGCACCTGCGCCCGTGGGGGCGCAACTGGCGGTGTAGCTGCTGATGGCGCCTGTGCTAGGCGCTACAAAAGCCAAATTCACGCTGGTGTTTCCGGCCGTGGCGACGAGGCCGGTGGGCGCGCCGGGCATTGTTGGACTTGTTGTCGTTGTGGTTGTTGGGCTGTTGACAGCAGTGGAACTTCCACCTGAGCCACCGCCGCATGCCGTTAATGCGATGGTGATCCAGATCACTGAAGTAAGTCGCGTGGTCCTGAGAAAAGTCGTGTTTTTGATGTTCATGTTGCAGTGCAGTGCGGTGTATGAGTTGAGTGATTTGGGTTAGGTTGGTTGGGGTGGGTGTGACTTACCGCACCCATTGGTTCATCTGGATGATGGGCAGCAGCACGGCCAGCACGATCAGCATCACCACCAGCCCCATCGCCACAATCAGCAGCGGCTCCAGCAGGGTGGCCAGTTGCATGGCGCGGCGTTGTACGTCGTTGCTGAGTTGTTGGGCGGCACGGGCTAGCATTTGCGGCAGTTGGCCGGTTTGCTCACCCAGGCGGGCAAACATCGAGAGCAATCCTGGGAAGCGGTTTTTTTGTGCGATGGCCGAGGCCAACGGCGCACCCTCGCGCACCAGCACCAGGGCGTCCAGCGCGTCGCTGCGCATGGCGTGGTTGCTCAGGGTCTGCGCGGCGGCTTGCAGGGCTTTGAGGATGGGCACGCCCGCTGCAGTCAGCATCGCCAGGGTACTGGCAAAGCGTGCGGCGTTGTAGCCTCGGGCCAATCGGCCCACCAAGGGTAGTGTGAGCCAGGTGGCGTCACACCGTTGTCGAAAAGCGGGGTTCCGCAACATGGCTAAAAAGGCGGTGCTTGCGGCGATCATGCTCAGCAAGACCAGCCAGCCGTAATCACGCACAAAAGCGCTGATGCCCATCATGGCCACGGTGAGAAAGGGCAGTGCGCGCTTGCTGCCCACGAAGACGTTGGCCACTTGCGGCACGACATAGCCCACCAGAAACAACACGATCACCACCGCCACCAGCGACACGATGGCCGGGTAGAGCGCTGCACCGATGAGTTTGGCCTTGAGCGTCTGGCGCTCTTCCAGGTCATCGGCTAGCCGCTCGAGTACCAGGCCCAGATGACCACTTTGTTCACCCGCACCGATGACGGCGGTGAAAATGTCTGAGAACTCGCGCGGGTGTTGCGACAGCGCCTTGGCAAAGCTCGATCCACCGTTGACTTCGGCGCGCAGCGAAGCGTTCAAGTTACGTTGAGCTTCATTCTCGGCCTCTTCGGTGAGCGAGCTGAGGGCACGTTCCAACGGCAGGCCCGCTGTGACAAGCCCCGCAAGCTGCCGCGTCCAGATCGCCAGATTTGTGGCATTGAACACGCGCTTGGAAAACAGGGGGGTGTGCAGGCCGCGCCTGCCCTCAGCGTCAGTCGCTGCCTGACCAGTGTCGACGCTTTGCACCGACAGCGGCACCAAAGCTTGGGCGCGCAGCAGGCCACGGGCCGACTTGGCGCTGTCGGCTTCCATCACCCCTTTGCGGGTTTGTCCTAGGGCGTCTAAGGCTTCAAATGAGTAGGCGGGCATGGGTGAACGTTATCACGAAGCTTGACGCTAAAAACTCGATGAAAATGGCGTATGACCTTGAAACAAGCTAATCGGTATGACGCCATCGACGCCCTGCGCGGCGCAGCCATCGTCTGGATGACGCTGTTTCATTTCAGCTTTGATCTGAATCACTTTGCCTACCTCAAGGCTGATTTTTATGGCGACCCATTTTGGACTTGGCAACGCAGTGTCATCGTGAGTTTGTTTTTATTTTCCGCGGGGCTCAGTCAAGCGGTGGCGGTGCAGCAGAGGCAAAGCTGGTCACGTTTTTGGCGGCGCTGGCGGCAAGTCGCACTGGCGGCGTTGCTGGTGACCGCGGGCTCTTACGCTATGTACCCGCAGAGCTTTATTTACTTTGGTGTGCTGCACGGTCTGGCCCTCATGCTCATCGTGGTACGGCTGACCGCACGCTGTGGTGGTTGGCTTTGGCTGATGGGTGCTGTGGCGCTGATGATGCCGTGGGCGGTGGCCTACCTGCATGCGGCTTGGCCGGGGGCTGAAGTTTTGAACACACCGGCTCTGAATTGGCTGGGTCTGATCAGCCGCAAACCCATCACCGAAGACTATGTGCCGCTCTTGCCTTGGCTGGGCGTGATGTGGTGGGGCGTGGCGGCTGGGGCTTGGATGTTGAGGGTTCGCCCCCAGTGGCTGGCGCGCCCCGTTGCGCCTTCAATGCGCCCGCTGGTCGTGCTGGGACGCTGGAGTTTGAGTTATTACCTGTTGCACCAACCGGTGCTGATGGGGCTGCTGATGTTGATCAATCGCGCGTAACGCGCACCAGCTCTTCGCGGGACGTCACGCCGGCTTGCACCAGCCGTTCTCCGTCCTCACGCATCAACACCATGCCGGTTTGCAGGGCGGTGTCTCGAATTTTGGCTTCAGAGGCCCGGTTGTGGATCAAGGCGCGCAAGTTGTCGTCGGTGCTCAGCAGCTCAAAGATGCCGGTGCGGCCCTGGTAGCCGGTGTGGCCGCACGCTGTGCAACCTTGCCCTTGGCATGTGGGGCAAAGCTTGCGCACCAGGCGTTGCGCCATCACTCCCAGCAAACTGGAGCTGAGCAAGAAGGGCTCCACGCCCATGTCGATCAGCCGTGTGACGGCGCTGGCCGCGTCATTGGTGTGCAGCGTGGCCAGCACCAAGTGGCCGGTGAGCGAGGCTTGAATGGCGATTTGAGCCGTCTCAAAATCACGGATCTCACCGATCATGATGACGTCCGGGTCTTGCCTCAGGATGGCGCGCAGCGCTTTGGCAAAGGTTAGGTCAATCTTGGGGTTGACCTGGGTTTGACCGATACCTGAGAGTTCGTACTCAATCGGATCTTCCACCGTCATGATGTTGCTGCGCTGCGCGTCCAGGCGGCTCAGGGCGGCGTACAAGGTGGTGGTCTTCCCTGAGCCGGTGGGGCCGGTCACCAGCACAATGCCGTGCGGCTGGGCGATCAGGTGTTCCAGCTGGGCCAGCACCGTGCCTTGCATGCCCACGGCCTCCAGCGTGAGTTTGTTTTGACTTTTGTCCAGCAGCCGCAACACCGCGCGCTCACCATGGGCACTGGGCAGGGTGCTGACGCGTACGTCCATGGCGCGCGTACCAATGCGCAAGGAGATGCGGCCATCTTGCGGGAGGCGTTTTTCTGAGATGTCTAGCTCGGCCATGATTTTCAGGCGCGAGATCAGCGCAGCATGCAGGGCGCGGTTGGGTTGCACCACCTCGCGTAAGCTGCCGTCCACCCGAAAGCGCACGCTGGAGTGGCGCTCGTAGGGCTCGATGTGGATGTCGCTCGCGCCGTCACGCGCGGCTTGCGTGAGCAAGGCGTTGAGCATGCGGATGATGGGCGCGTCGTCTGAGGTTTCCAACAAGTCTTCAACCGCAGGCAGCTCTTGCATCATGCGCGACAGGTCAGCGTCGCTCTCCACCTCGCTCACCACGGTGGCGGCGCTCGATTCGCCTTGCGCGTAGGCCACGCTGATGCGCTGGATGAGCTCAGGCGCGGGCAGCGTGTCGATGTGGTGCACCTCGAACTTGCGCATGACTTCGCCCACGGCGCTGGGGGCAGACCCCGCGTGCAGCCACAGGGTGAGTTCACCAGAGCGGTCTTCCAACAAGACTTGCTGGGTGCGGGCAAAGGCGTAGGGAAGGGGGTGGCGCATGTCTGGGCAGGGATTAGCGTGGCTTGGTTGCAGGCAGCACGGCCGATTCGTTAATGGGCATGGTGCTGCTGGGCACCGGCTGCGCGTTGATCTGGTTGTTGCGCATCAGGTCGTAGCGCCCCTGTGCCAACGCATCGCTGTCGGCGGCGTTGCGCACCACCACCGGACGCAAGAAGACCATCAAATTGGTCTTCTTGCGGCTGCGCGATTCGCTTTTGAACAGATGACCAATGAACGGCAGGTCACCCAGGCCGGGCACCTTGTCCTGGTTGCCCGAATACTCGTCTTGCAGCAGCCCCCCCAGCACCACAATCGCGCCATCATCCACCAGCACATTGGACTCGATGGAACGCTTGTTGGTGATCAGGCCAGTGGCCGAGTTGAGGGAGGACGCCTGCACGCTGGAGACCTCTTGAAAGATAGCCAGTTTGACGGTACCGCTTTCGCTGATTTGCGGCTTGACCCGCAACGTCAGGCCGACGTCTTTGCGCTCGATGGTTTGGAAGGGGTTGACCACGCCACCCGCAGTGGCCGCCGCGTTGGTGTACTGCCCTGTCACAAAGGGCACGTTTTGCCCGATGACGATCTTGGCCTCTTCGTTGTCCAGCGTGAGCAGGTTGGGTGTGGACAGAATATTGCCCGAGCCCGTGGACTCTAAAAAGTTGGCCAGAAAGCCCAGCACATAGATGCCATTGGTCAGGTTGGCTGCGCCTAAATTCAGACCCGTGGGTGGGGTGACCGTGCCGCTGGCCCCCTGGGTGGCCAGGTTGATGATGTTTTTGCCGCCAGCGCCAAAGTTGGTGCCGATCACGCCCACGGTGCCGTTGCCCGCGTTGCCCACCGCCGTTTGCCATTGGATGCCAAATTGCGCCGCCTGGTCGGCATTCACCTCGGCAATAAGGCTCTCCACAAACACCTGGGCGCGCCGGGCGTCGAGCTTGTCAATCACCGCGCGCAGTTGGCGGTATTGCGGCTCGGGCGCAGTGATGATGAGGGAGTTGGTCGCCGGGTCGGCCTGGATTTGTCCGCCTGTCGTGGTTTGATTGAGGCCCGGTGCGCCACCAATGGACACGGGCGTGTTGGGCGAGCCGATGGGGTTGGTGCTGCTGCGAGCGTCCCCGGCCATGGCGGCTCTGAGGGTGGTGGCCAGCTTGGTGGCATCGGCGTTTTTGAGGTAAACGACATAGATGTTGCCGCTGGCGCCGTTGCTCTGCGTGGAGGCTGTGTCGAGTTTTTCCACCAGTGATTTCACTTGCGCCACGCGCGCCGGGTTGGCGGCGCGCAAGATCAGGCTGTTGCTGCGTGGCTCGGCCACCAGCGTGGTTTTGAAGGTGGCGTCAGTTTGACCTTGCCCTGGCGCGGCCCCGGCGCTGCTGCCGGACTCGATCAAGCGCAAAACCAAGGGCGCTAGGTCGCTGGCTATGGCGTGCTGGAGCTTGATGACTTCCACATCTGTCGCGTTGGACACGTCCATGGCGGCGATGATGCGGGCCATGCGCTGCAAGTTGTCTGCGTAGTCGGTGATGACGAGCGAGTTGTTGCCGGGGTTGACGTTGATTGTGTTATTGGGGCTGATGAGCGGGCGCAGCACCGGCACCAAGTTGTTGGCGTTCTCAAAGTTGAGTTTGAAAATCTGCGTGACGATGTGGTTGTTGCTGGTGGACACCGCTCCTGCCGAGACCGCGCCGCTTTGCAATTTGGCATCGGCTTCCGGTACCACTTTGTCCAACCCAGCGGACTCCACTACGGTAAAGCCTTGCAGCCGCAGTGTGGCCAGGAACAGGTTGTAGGCCGCAGCGGGGGACACCGCACGTTCGGTGCTCAGGTTCATCGTGCCTTTGACGCGGGGATCGACCACGACCTGGCGACCGGTGAGGGTGGCCATGGCGCGTGCCACGGCATCAATCTCGGCGTTGGCAAAATTCAGCGTCACGGGTTCGCCGCGTTTGAAGTCGGTGCTGGCTCCTGTTGAACTTGCTGAACCGGTTTGAGCCCAGCTTTGAGGTATAAATTGGCCTGTAGCCCCCGAAATACAAGCACAAGCAGCTATGTAAATAATAGCGTGCGTGAATCGATTGGAAGTCAGATGTTTCATGCTTTAGCCAAGGGTGATGAGGGAACGGGCACCGTCGCGTCGCCCGATGATGTTGAGCAAATTTGACAGCGCGTCCAGGTGCTCAGGTGCTGCGCTGGCACTGCCTTCAAAATGCCACCGTGAGTTGTCCCAGTCTCCGTGGCCCGTGAGTTGAAGGCTGCCGTTCAGGGTGGTTAATTCCAGGCCGATAGCTTGGCTGTCTTTGTCGCTACTTTTGAGGGTAAGGCGGTAGCTGCCCATGGGCTGTAGGGTGGACAGTCGTGAGGACACATCAAGCGCCTCCAACTGGGCACGTCCTGCCATGGCGAGTCGTCCCTGCACCAGTGAGATGGACAAGCCCTGGGCTGAAAGATGCAGTACACCTTTGGCTTGAACCGTGTTCCACGGCGTCCCCAGACCTGCCAGCAGCTCGGCTGGCCATTGGGACAAGCCGTCTTGCATGGACAGGTGCAGACTGTCCCAGCCCGGGGTGGCTTGCAAGTGCAGTGGATGGGGTGTGCAGCAAGAGGCAACAAGCTGTAGTTGCCAAGCAGGCCACGCCGGTTGTAGTTGCCAAGCCAGACGGCCCGGCAAGGCCACCGCATCACTGCTACCAGCGCCGCCGGCCAGCATGAGCTGGGCTGAACCTTTCCAGACGGTGCCTTGGGGCTCTGTCAGTAGCAGGCGTGCACCACTGAACTGCTGGACCATTCCCGCCAACCAGCGCGCTGGTGCGAATACCAGTATGGCTGCAATCAGGCCAAGCAGGGCGCCTCCTGCGGCCCAGGTCCAGGAGGAGGAAGGGGGGCGGTTCAGACGGATCATGCGGTGGTCATGAAGAGGGGCAGTTCAACGCACAGGCAGCGCCATCACGACTTGACCACTCCAGGCGCCAGGGTTGGCACTGTCGCGGCTCAGGTGGGCTTCGGTGGGCAGGGCGTGGGCGTTGATGCGGCTTTGGGCCAACCATTGGGCCAAAACCTGGCCCGAAATGCCCTTGAGGGTGACCGAGACACGCTCACCGCTCACGCTGAGTTGCGCCCCCGAGCCCAGCCCTTGTTTGACGGCGACTTGCAGTGCCCGCAGGGCGTCGTCAGGCCCGATTTTGGGCTGGGCTTGCAGCGCACGGGCCTGAGCTTGCAGGCGTTGCATACTTTGCAATTGGCTGTCCAACTGGTCGCGCTGGGTTTGTGATTGACGCCAAGTGAGCAGCGCAGGGCTGAGTAAAACCCACCAAAGCAACGCCAGCCCCACCAAGCCAGCGGCCAAGGCGACTCCGGTTTTCTCGCGCGGGGCCAAGCTGCTCCAGAGGTTTGTTAAAGGGAGCAGCAGCTTCATGGGTGACCTGCCAGTCGTATGAGAAGACTGTCGGCTTCAATATGAGCGGCATAGCCTTTGGTTTTTAATTGAGTGATCAAGGTGGAAGTCTCCTCCGTGCTCAGGATCAGGCCTTTGAGGCGGGTTTCACCGGCAACAAATTCAATGGCACTGAGGGACTGCCCGGCGGGCAGGAGCGCACTCAAATGGCCCAATATGGCCTCTAGGTCTTGGCCTGATGGTGTGCCGGTGGCCTGTTGCAGGTTCGTGAGCGCACGCGCCATCTGAACCGGGGCGTCCACGATGACTTTGACCTCCGGGAACGTGTCGGTCAAGGTGGCTCGAATGGCGGCACGTTGACTGTCCATGACAGCCCGTTCCTTCCACGCCCAGGCGTTGAGCCCCAGCAAATGAATGCTCATGAGCAAGACACTGCACCAGCGGGCTGCACGCCACTGGGGGGCGTGCAGGAAGGTTTGCCAGACCGAGTTCAAACGTTTGAGGGTGCGGGTATGGCTGGTGTTGATCAAATCAAACTGCGCCAGATTCCAGTCGGACTGGGCGGCCGTCAAACAGCGCTGCTCGCTAGGCTGCAAGCTCACCGGGCGTTGGAACCACTGTTCTGAGACGCTCGCAACGCTGGGTTGCGCCACCAGCGCGCCGTGTTCTGGCCAGTCCAGCAAGGTCAGTGCAGCGCGCGACAGGGGGAGCACCATCACTCCTTGGGGACTAGGCACAACGAGTTGTGCAGGCAAGATGCCCTCGGTGATGTACAGGGTGTTGGGGTTGGGCGCTTGAATATCAGGGGTGAACTCAGGCACGATCCGTGAGACTGGTTGGTGTGCCGCCTCGAGTGCCTGGAGCGAGGCGTGCAGCCAGGCCCTGTCGCATACGGCCACCCAGACGGGTTCATCGGCGCGTGCCGTGGGAGGCAGTGCGAAATGCACTTGCTCGGGTTCGTCCAACAAATGTTCTTCCAGAAGCCCCGATAGCACGGCACGCAGACGCTGTGGGTTGCTAGCGCTGTCGGCGCGCGTGCCTTTGGGCAGGGTCAGTCGATGCCAGGACAGCGCGCGCGCTGGCACGACGGCTACCACTTCGCCTGCCAAGGTTCGGGTGACCGGTAGCAATGCGGCTGTTGTACGGCCATGACCAACCACTGTTAAGCCGTTTTGGGTGAGGACGTACTCGTACTCTGTGGCGTTGCCAAGCAATGCAAGGGGGAGGGTGACAATTAGCGTGGTCATGGTGGCGGTGTGCCAGTCATTGTAGAGAGGCTGGCGGGGCTGGAGTCAGGCCGCTATGAAGCCGGTGATGACGCCGCGTTCACGCCATAGCGTTTTCACCTCCATCCCGTCGCGCTGTACCAAGGAGCGCTCTTCGACGGTGGCTTGATCGTTGCGCAAGCGCCCCCGTACTTCGAAGAACCGTGAGGAGACGCTGAGATGGTCTTGCAAAGCGGCTGCGGCTTTGTCAGCGTCGGTCAGGGTGCGAAATTGGGTGCGTGCGCGCTCGGTCACCACACGCTGGGCATCGCTCATTTCAAAGGAGGGGATACTGGCATAAATGACAGGTGCACTGGCGGTGTTGATGTTCACTGGGGTGCGGTCTGGCAGCAGGGTGATGTAGGGCCGCAGCAGCGTGAGTGTCTGCGGGGTCAGGCCCAACCAGGACAGCTGCTCAATCCGCTGAGGGAGCAAGGGCCCCACTGCGGTCTTGGCGTCCAGTGCCAAACGCAGATTGTTGGCAAGAGTCAACAGCTCTGCCGAGGGCAGGCCCAGCCATTCGAACAGTTTGCCAAAGGCCAGCACATCGGGCTTGGAGAGCTGATTGCCTACGACCAGGTTAAAGACGTTCATGCGCGATTGCTGGTCGATGATGTTGCCTGAAAGAAATGCTTGGGGGACATCGGCTTCGTCACGGTTGTTGCTGGTGTCAACGGCCAGAAAGCTGGACAGACGTGCTTCTTGCAGGGGCACAGCCCAAGGCTCGGCCAAGTGATCAATCGCGCTGGAGCGTGCATCTTCACGCAATATCAGCCGGGCCCAGTCCAGCGCGCCTGTGAGCAGCCAGGTGGTTTGCTGGCGGCTGCGTTCGGCGGACTCGACTTCGACATTGCGCCACTGTTGCCAAAGCGCAGCGGCGCTGAAGGTCGCGACCAGCGTCACGGTGAGCATTGCGGCCAGCAAAGCCGCGCCGCGCTGGGTGATTGAGCGTGTCATGGTGCGTGTCATGACTTGCCGCCTGCCAGCGTGGGGCGTACCCAGTCCCGAGTGAGAAGACCTTGCAGGGCGTGTTCTGTGGGGAGTGTGAGCACCAGTCGAACGCCATCAGGTACGACAGGGGTAGGTGCGGTTGTGTCTGTGCCGGGTGTGCCTAAGGGCTGGCTCAAGGGCGTGGTCAAGCGGCCATCACTTGACAAGGGGTTACTCCAGGCGTCGCCCCGGTAAAAATAGATTTGCCATTGTGCCAAGGGCGTAATTGAGACCTCACGTTTTTTTGTCTCATCACCCGGGTTTTGCGCCCATTGAGCGGCTTGCTGCCAAGTCTCTTGTAGCGCACTGCGCTCGCGTAAAGGGGGGGATTGCCAGCGCAGCCATTGCCCTGCACCGCCCGTACCACCTATGTCGCGGCGTGCCCAGGCCACTACCACCAAGCCATCGGCCTGGGCAGCAGAGACGTGCCTGGTGATGCGCAGTGCCCGGCCATCCCATTCGATGGCATTGAGTCCAGGGCCTTGCACCATGGCGTCCAGATCGGCCCCCCATTGCACCAGCGCGGTTTGCAAACTCAGCACCTCGTTGGTGTGTTGCTGCGTCTGTGTTTGAGCCCGCGCCATGCCATCCAGGCTACGCCAGCTTAGGATGGCCATGAGCGCCATCACTGACAGGGCGATCAACAGCTCGATGAGTGTGAAGCCTTTGTTCCTGCTGGGATGGGGCTGCATCAATACCGCCCCATTACGGTGGAGAGCTGGAGCAAAGGCGTGTTGCCTTGGAAGACCTGTGCCACTACGCGCACAAAATTGGGGTTGGGTGTGGCTTGACCCGATAGGGTCACACTGAAGTGCTCTGCTGCCTGATCGCAGGTTTGGGTGCTTTCACCCACGGCGGGCATTTGTTTGGCCAAGCGTAGTTTGATCAGCTCGTTTTCAGCGCACAGTTGGGCCAGAAAAATATCCGACTGGCGCATGGCGTTGCGGGTCAAGGCGGTGGTGGCTTGCGAGCCTGCCATCAAGGCGATGGACACAATGGCCAGCGCCACCAGCACCTCGATCAAGGTAAAGCCCAGAGACGAGGATCGCTTCATGGCTGTACGGAGAAAGGTCGCAAGCCGTCGGTGACGACATGCAGCACGCGGGCGGGTTGCTCGACGGAACTCAAGGCAATGTCCTGTGGTCCGATCAGGGGTTCGGGGCCAAGCAGCACCGTGTTGGGGTTGGGCACACGGGTATCGGTGCCGAGCCAGTCCTGGGGCAATGAGGCGGGCGGCAGGCCCTCAAAACGGAAACCCCGTGCCGTCACGCGCCAGCGCACCGCCGCACCACTGGCGCGGGACTGCGCGCGGGCCGACTCCAGCAGCACCGCCAGGCGTTGCGCCTCGCGCTCCAGCCTACTTTGCGCTGAGTCACGCATGGAAAAACCCACGCCCGCTGATGCCAGAGCAATGATGGCCACCACGACCATCAGCTCCAGCAGAGTGAAGCCTCGACAGCGCGGAGTACGCCGAGTGACAAGCGTGGATGCCACAGTCGTAGCGCCGGGCCGCGCCAAGCAAGGCATGGCCCCCTCGGGGGGCAGGAAGCTACACGCAGCGAGCGACAGTGGGGACCACACATCTCTATTGCCAACTGCCGATGTCTGCATTTTTCCCCTCGCCTCCGGCCTGTCCATCCGCGCCGAAGGACAGCACGTCAATCTCGCCTTTGAGGCCGGGGTTAATGTAGAGGTAAGCACGGCCCCAGGGGTCGTTAGGCAGCTTTTCCACATAGGACTTCCAGTTGGATGGAATCGGTCCACTGGTGGGTTTGGCCAACAAGGCCTGCAAGCCTTGCTCTGCCGTGGGGTAACGCTGGTTGTCGAGTTTGTAAAGCTTGAGGACTTGGCCCAAATTGCTGATGTCGGTACGCGCTGCCGTGACGCGCGCATCGTCAGCCCGGTCGAGCACATTGGGCACGATTAGCGCAGCCAGCACGCCAATGATGACCAGCACCACCATGAGTTCGATCAGGGTAAAACCGATGTGCTTGGTGCGTTGCAAAGGGCTGAGCGTATAAGTCATGTGCTTGAAGCGATATGAGGTTGAAGGCAATTCCATGATAATTCCAATTATGCAGATGAACTCACAAAGCCAATGGGCTTCTCGTTCTGTCACTTTTTTCGTGGCTGCGTTGGCTGCTGCGGGTGGGGTTTATTGGGTGCTTAAGTGGCCCGTCACGACGATTCCCGCCACGGCCTCTACCCTTGTCATCGGTGTGTCCCACGAACCTCAAGCTCTGGCGCGCTTATTGGGTGGGGAAGATGTGCTTGCGAGCTCGACCGTTGCGACAGCCAGGACACCCAGTCGCATGATTTTGACTGGCGTGGTGGCGAGTACGTCGCAAGGCGGCACGGCTTTGATCGCTATTGATGGCAAACCGGCCAAACCCTACCGGGTGGGTAGCCAGGTTGACGAGGGGCTGATGCTTCAATCCGTTACAAAGCGCCGAGCCGTGTTGGCGGTCAGCGCCAACGGGCCTGGGGCCATGACGCTAGAGATGATCTCTCTTTCCAAGTGATTTTTGCGCTATGGCTGTTGTATTCCAAAGAACTTCTCTTTTAGCGCGTGCATCTCCTTTGTTCCGTGGCTTTGATGGGCCGCTGGCGTTTGCCGTATTTTTGCTAGCTTGCGCGGGCATGTTGGTCATGTTCTCGGCCGGGCA
>JANXSU010000161.1 GCA_025356545.1 Comamonadaceae bacterium | reverse complement strand
TTTGGTTTATTTTGTTATACACTTCGTTAAACAATTTTCAGGAGCGTCATATGTCGGCCGTGACTTCACGCGAAGTGATCCACCACTTCTCTGCCGTTGCTGCACGAGTTGCTGCCGGAGAGGAGTTGACCGTGACTCGCTTTGGTAAGCCGGTGTTGAAGCTGATTCAGATCCCTACAGCCGAACTGAATCAGCAAGAGCGAGAGGTCTTAGTTGAAAAGCTGTTGTCGATTCGGATGTCGCGCTCGCTTGGTAAGAGGTTCGAACGCGGCGATGCTTATGACGACTGAGTTGCCTTGGACGATAGACACCAACGTTTTGATTTACGCAACTGAGCCAGATGCACCGGTGGAGAAGCAAGTTGTTGCGAAACAACTGCTGCGGCGTCTGGCTTTGAGCCCTCAGTCTTGCTTGGTCGGGCAGGTTCTGAGCGAATTCATGAATGTGGTGCTGAGGAAAAAAGCGATGTCCCATGCTCAGGCCCTCGAAGCGGTGGGTTTGCTGTCGCAGGCGGCGCGGATTCTGGGGGCATCGCAACCGGCTTATCAACAGGCCTGGAAACTGGTGGCCACGCACAAATACCAAGTCTGGAATGCGCTGATTGTGTCCATTTGCGCTGAGCATGGTGTCAAGACGCTGTACTCTGAAGATGCCGGGTCTTTAAAACGCCCGCTTGGGGTGCAGGTCATTAACCCGTTTGCAAAAGTAGCGGCAGATTGAGCAACTTTGACCCCATCCTCATCGCCGCCGACAGTGCCCTGCGCACGCTGTTTGCCCCGTCGCGCGCTGCCTTATCCTGCCCCGTGCCAATAGAGCCCTGCGGTGAACTTTTTGCCGCTGACAAAGCCCATGCGGGCGCGCTGATGCGCGTGAACCATGTGGGCGAGGTGTGTGCGCAGGCACTTTACACGGCGCAAGCATTTGCTACAAAAAACGCAGCACTTCAAGCCCATTTTCAAAAGGCTAGCGCTGAGGAATCTAATCATTTGGCTTGGACCAAGCAGCGGCTGGACGAGCTGGGCGCGCGCCCTTCCCTACTCAACCCGCTGTGGTACGCCGGGGCTTTTGGCTTGGGTCTGCTGGCTGGGCAACTGGGTGACCGGGTCAGTTTAGGGTTTGTGGTGGAGACCGAGTCGCAGGTCGAGGCTCATCTGCAAAGCCATCTGGAGCGGCTGCCTGCGGGTGATACGGCCTCACGCGCCATCGTGGCGCAAATGCAGGCCGATGAGGCCCGGCATGCACTGGATGCCCGTGAATCAGGGGCTATGGAGCTGCCGCAGCCGGTGAAGGCGCTGATGAGTGCCGCCGCCAAGGTGATGACGACGACGGCGCATTATGTTTAACCCACCCCCGAATCAGATTTGCGCTTGTGCGCTCTCTTGGTGATGAACTCAAATCTGCTGGTGGCGCAACGGTGCCACTGCATGGCACCAGAGATGTTAAGCCTGGAACCTTGGCAAATATTGAACGACAAGTCGGCATGAAGCTGAAGTAAGGGACCCTCACCATGGAAATCACCTACCCCGCAACGATCAAACCCGAAGCCATTGGTGGCTTCTGCGTGCAGTTTGTTGACCTTCTCGTTTGGACAAGGCTCATACCCCTTCAAATGATTGAACAAGAGTACACTTAAATCATGGAACTAGAGATTTACCGCGCCTTGATCAAAATTAACGTGCCTGCCGATGACGCGCAGGCTGTAGCTGACTCGATTAACAAAGAAATCGATAAAAGGTACGAATTGCACGCGACGCAGCTCACAAGTAAAGCCGACCTGGCAGAAGCAAAGGTCGAAATCATCAAGTGGACGATTGGCAGCATGCTAGCTGCGGTAGGGCTATTTGCAACACTTACGAAACTCTGGCACTGACCAGAAACAACAAAGCCGGGAAATCCCCGGCTTTTTCAATCGATCCTCAAGCAGCCCAGGTTCCATTCATCACCCATGCTGAATCCATCTATCGACCTCATCCTCAGCACCGCAGACAGCGCCCTGCGCACTATGTGTAGCCCCAAGCGATTAGTGGTTGAATAGCTTGCCCAGGATGAGCAAGCACAGCACCGTGTTCAAACCAACGGCCCACTTGAGTACCAGCAAATCAGATTTGAGCGGCGACAAAGCGATATCCAGGATTTTTTTGGTGACCAGTTCATCCTGCGCCTCGGCAATGACGCGCACCACGGACTCAGCCTGTTCAGCGGTGAACCCGGCAGTTTTAAGCCGGTCAGAGAGCTTGAGTGAATCAAAGGTAATGGTTGACATCCGCGCAATCTACCTCAAATCTCTACCAAATCAAAGCTGGTGGTGATTTGCGCTGTTTTGCCCAGCATGATGGTGGCGGAGCAGTACTTGTCATGGCTCATTTTGATGGCCCGCTCTACGGCAGAGGCTGGGATGGCGGTGCCGGTGACGGTGAAGTGCATGTTGATGGTGGTGAACACCTTGGGGTCCACCTCGGCACGCTCGGCCTGCAAGCGCACCGAGCAGCCGCGCACATCATGCCGACCCCGCTTGAGGATGAGCACCACGTCGTAGGCGGTGCAGCCACCGGCCCCGGCGAGCAGGGTTTCCATGGGTCTTGGAGCCAGATTTTGGCCACCGTTTTCGGGCTTGGCGGCGTCGGGCGCGCCGTCCATCACCAGCGTGTGGCCACTGCCCGTTTCTGCCACAAAACCCATGCCCGAGCGCGTGCCCGTGGCGCCTGTCCAGCTGACTGCGCAATCCATGATGTTCTTCACTCTCTTGTCAAAAATGCCAATGTCGATCAGGGTAAATTATGACTACACTGCCCGAGTCATGAAAACCAAACCCCTCCAGCCCGCCGATTACCTGAAAAAAATCCTGACCGCACGCGTCTATGACGTGGCGGTGGAGTCGTCTTTTGAGCCCGCCAAGGCGCTGAGCCGCCGCCTGCACAACAAGGTGCTGCTCAAGCGCGAAGACCAGCAGGCGGTGTTCAGCTTCAAACTGCGCGGCGCCTATAACAAGATGGCGCAACTCTCGCCTGCGCAGTTGCAGCAGGGCGTGATTTGCGCCTCGGCCGGCAACCACGCGCAGGGTGTGGCGCTGAGCGCCCACAAACTGGGCTGCCGCGCCGTGATCGTGATGCCGACCACCACGCCGCAGCTCAAGGTTGAGGCCGTCAAGGCACTGGGCGGCGAGGTGGTGCTGTTTGGTGACAGCTACTCTGACGCCTACACCCACGCAGCCGCGCTGGAGAAAAAACAGGGTCTGACCTTTGTGCACCCGTTTGACGACCCGGACGTGATCGCCGGGCAGGGCACGATTGCTATGGAGATGCTGCGCCAACTCCAAGGCCTGGGCTCAAACAAATTGGACGCGGTGTTTGTGGCGATTGGCGGCGGCGGGCTGATATCGGGCGTGGCCAGTTACATCAAGGCGGTGCGGCCGGAGATCAAAGTCATCGGCGTGCAGATGAACGACTCCAACGCGATGATTCAGTCGGTCAAAGCAGGCAAGCGCGTGACGCTGACCGACGTGGGGTTGTTCTCCGACGGCACAGCCGTCAAGCTGGTGGGTGAGGAGACCTTTCGCCTGACACGCAAGCTGGTGGACGAGTTCATCGAGGTGGACACTGACAGCGTGTGCGCGGCCATCAAAGACATCTTTGTGGATACGCGCAGCATCGTGGAGCCCGCCGGGGCCTTGGCCGTGGCGGCCATCAAGCAGTACGTGGCCCAACACAAGACAAAAGGCCAGACCTATGCGGCTATTTTGTGCGGTGCCAACATGAACTTTGATCGCCTGCGCTTTGTGGCCGGGCGCTCTGAGGTGGGTGAAGAACGCGAGGCACTGCTGGCGGTGACCATCCCTGAAGAGCGCGGCAGCTTCCGCCGTTTTTGCGAGCTGATCGGCAACCTGCCCACCCTGGGTGGCGTGAAAACGCCGCGCCAAGTGACCGAGTTCAACTACCGCATCAGCGACTCCAAAAAGGCCCATGTGTTCGTGGGTCTGACCACCAGTAACAAAGGCGAGAGCGCCAAAATCGCCACCAACCTGCACAAGCACGGCTTTGAGGCCTTAGACCTGACCCACGACGAGCTGGCGCAAGAGCACATCCGCCACATGGTGGGCGGCCACTCCGCATTGGCGCAGGATGAACGCCTGCTGCGCTTTGAGTTCCCCGAACGGCCCGGCGCGTTGATGAAGTTCCTCAGCCTCATGCGCCCAGGTTGGAACATCAGCCTGTTCCACTACCGCAATCACGGCGCGGACTACGGGCACATCCTGGTCGGCCTGCAAGTACCGCCGGCGGACACGGCTGCGTTTGCTAAATTCTTGACCGCACTGGGCTACCCTTATGTCGAGGAAACCCAAAACCCAGCTTACCGACTTTTTTTACAGACAGGAAAACCATGACCTTTGAAATGATCCAAGTCCGCACCGAGGCCGGCAAAGTCGGCGTTATCACGCTGAACCGCCCCAAACAGCTCAATGCGCTGAACGACCAGCTCATGGACGAGCTGGGTACGGCGCTCAAAGCATTTGACGCTGACCCCGCCATTGGCTGCATGGTCATCACTGGCAGCGAAAAAGCCTTTGCCGCCGGGGCCGATATTGGTGCCATGGCCACGTACAGCTTTGCCGATGTGTACAAGGGCGACTACATCACCCGCAACTGGGAGCAGTTGCGCAGCATCCGCAAGCCGGTGATTGCGGCGGTGAGCGGCTTTGCCTTGGGCGGCGGCTGTGAGCTGGCGATGATGTGCGACTTCATCATCGCGGCGGATAACGCCCGCTTTGGCCAGCCCGAGATCAAGCTCGGCGTCATCCCCGGTGCGGGGGGCACGCAGCGCCTGCCACGCGCGGTGGGCAAGGCCAAGGCCATGGACATGGCGCTGACCGGGCGCATGATGGACGCGACCGAGGCCGAGCGCGCCGGGCTGGTGAGCCGCGTGGTGCCGCTGGATCATCTGATGACCGAGACGCTGGGCGCGGCCTTGATGGTTTGTGAGTACTCACAAATCGCCACCATGGCGGCCAAAGAGTCGGTGAACCGCGCCTTTGAGAGCAGCCTGAACGACGGTGTGATGTTTGAGCGCCGCTTGTTTCACGCCTTGTTTGCCACCGCCGACCAGAAGGAAGGCATGGCTGCCTTTGTGGCCAAGCGCAAGGCGGTGTTTGAACACCGCTAAAAGGTGTTGGATTCCCGCCTGCGCAAGAATGACGGGGCAGAAGTGCCGTTATAATAATGACCGCTTGGTGATATAGCTCAGTTGGTTAGAGCGCAGCATTCATAATGCTGATGTCGGTGGTTCAAGTCCACCTATCACCACCAAAACACCTAAAGCCACTGCCCCACACAGTGGCTTTTTACTTGACACCTCAGCCTCTGGATGTACACCATGAATCGCTGTTTCCCCCGTCACGGGCTGACCCGTGCACTATTGAATGCCACGTCAGCATTTTTAATCTTGATCACGGGCAGCGTTGCACTAAGCGCGAACGCCCAAACACCACAGCAACGCATTCCGCCCATGGCGGCGAAAGCCCTGCGTGGCGTGCTGGTCGTGACCCAGCCACCCGAGATCTTGCTAAACGACCAACCTGCACGTCTCTCGCCTGGGGCGCGGATCCGGGGGCGCAATAACCTGCTGGTGCTTTCGGGCGCACTGATCGGGCAGCCCCTGCAAGTGCGCTATCTGCTGGACACATCAGGCTTGGTGCATGAGGTCTGGATCTTGACCGACGCTGAGCTGCAAGACCCACATTGAATTAGCCATTCCGTCTCTAAATTTAGAGTTATTTAGGCCTGTAGCCCTTTATTTAATAGCATAAGAAGCTATATTAATGATAGCAATCGAGAATTTCCATGAGCAAAAAAGTATTCATCAAAACCTTCGGCTGCCAAATGAACGAGTACGACTCGGACAAGATGGCCGACGTGTTGCAGGCCGCGCAGGGCTACGAGAAAACACTGCTCGTTGAAGAGGCGGATTTGATCCTCTTCAACACCTGCTCGGTGCGTGAAAAGGCACAAGAGAAGGTCTTCTCTGACCTGGGCCGGGTGAAGAAATTCAAGAAAAAAGGCGCATTGATTGGCGTGGGCGGCTGCGTGGCCAGCCAAGAAGGTGCGGCCATCATTGCGCGCGCGCCTTATGTGGACGTGGTGTTTGGCCCGCAAACCCTGCACCGCCTGCCCGATTTGCTGACCCAGCGCGGCTTGCAAAACCGCCCGCAGGTGGACATCAGCTTTCCCGAGATTGAGAAGTTTGACCACTTGCCTCCCGCCAAGGTGGACGGTGCCACGGCCTTTGTCAGCATCATGGAGGGTTGCTCCAAATACTGCAGCTATTGCGTCGTGCCCTACACACGCGGCGAAGAGGTGTCCCGCCCGTTTGAAGACGTACTAATCGAGGTAGCGGGGCTGGCCGACCAAGGCGTGAAAGAAGTGAATTTGCTGGGCCAAAACGTCAACGCTTATCGCGCCCGCATGGTGGGCGACATATCGACGCTGTCCAACGAGATGGCTGATTTCGCCACGCTGCTGTCCTACGTGGCAGAAATCCCCGGCATTGAGCGCATCCGCTACACCACCAGCCACCCCAATGAGTTCACACCGTCGCTGATTGCGGCTTACGACACCATCCCGAAGCTGGTGAGCCACCTGCATTTGCCGGTGCAGCACGGCTCAGACCGCATCCTGATGGCCATGAAGCGCGGCTACACCGCCATGGAGTACAAAAGCACAGTGCGCAAATTGCGCGCCATTCGCCCCGACATGGCCTTTAGCAGCGACTTCATCGTGGGTTTCCCTGGCGAGACCGAGGATGATTTCAACAAAATGATGAAGCTGGTTGACGATGTGGGGTTTGACAACTCCTTCAGCTTCATCTTCAGCCCGCGCCCGGGCACACCGGCGGCCAACTTGGCGGATGAAACGCCGCACGCGGTCAAGCTCAAACGGCTACAGCACCTGCAAAGTGTGCTTGAGGTCAACATCAAAGCCATCAGCCAAAGCCGCCTGGGCACGGTGCAGCGCATTCTGGTGGAAGGGCCCTCCAAGTGGGACGCCAATGAACTGATGGGTCGCACCGAGTGCAACCGGGTGGTGAACTTTAAAGCGCCTGAGCAGGTTCAGTTCTCCCAGCTGAGCGGGCAATTGGTGGATGTGACCATTACCGAGGCACTGCACTACAGCTTGCGGGGCGAAGTGATGGTGCGCGAAACCGCACTGACCTGATGCTAAACCCGGCGAAATAGCCGTTCAAAATCAGCCACGGGAAGCGGTGTGCCAAACAAAAAGCCTTGGTAAGTGTCACACCCATGCTTGGCTAGGCACACTCTCTGCCCCTCGGTTTCCACGCCTTCGGCCATCACATGGAGGCCCAGACTCTTGG
Source organism: Comamonadaceae bacterium (assembly GCA_025356545.1). GTDB lineage: Bacteria > Pseudomonadota > Gammaproteobacteria > Burkholderiales > Burkholderiaceae_C > CANCDA01. The sequence goes on along the minus strand of JANXSU010000161.1, from coordinate 34,869 downwards.
CCAGAACCACTATGGAGTGAACAATTGCCCCATCGTAGGTGTCCATCACCAAATCATGGACAAAACTCTGGTCGATCTTGAGCTGATCAATAGGCAGACGCTTGAGGTATGACAAGGACGAGTAACCTGTCCCAAAATCATCCAGAGAGAAACGGATGCCCCATTTTTTAAGCTCACGCATCTTGACTATGCTTTCTTCGACATTGGTGAAGAGCAAGCTCTCAGTCAACTCCAGCTTGAGTTTTTGGGGATCTGCACCGCTACTCTCAAGCACCGCCAACACGTGCTCAACAAAACTCGACTGGTGAAGCTGTGACGCACTGACATTGATAGAAATGCTGAGGTGCGCCATGTCAGGCTTCATCGACCACGTCACCAACTGCTTGCAGGCAGACTCCAGCACCCACTGGCCCAAGGGCAATATCAGTCCGGTTTCCTCTGCCAATGGAATAAAGGCGCTGGGTAAGACGACACCGCGCTGAGGGTGTTGCCAGCGCAACAAAGCCTCTGTGCCGGTGGTGCGGCCCACTGAGTCCACTTGTGGCTGGTAATAAAGCGAAAAATGGCCTTGCAGCATACCGTCGCGCAAATCTTTTTCCAAATCGGCACGAGCGGTGATCGTTGCCTGCATTTTGGGATCGAAAAAACGCAAAGTGAATCGACCTGCTTTTTTGGCCTCGTACATGGCGAGGTCGGCATATTTCATCAACTCATCGACGCTGTTTTGATGACCCAAAAACAGGCTCACGCCAATGCTCGGTGTGTTGCTGTACTTTTGACCACTTAGGTCGTAAGGCTGGTTCAGAGTTGCCAGGATTTTTTCGCCGACGAGTTCGACCTGCGCGGCGGCTTCATGCGCTTGCCCGCTCAAGTCTTCGAGCACGATCACAAATTCATCGCCACCAAGTCGGGCCACGCTATCGCCTTCACGCACGCAGCCGACTAGGCGCTGGGCCACCTGCTTCAGGAGCAGGTCACCTTTATCGTGACCCAAGGTGTCGTTGAGAACCTTAAAGTTGTCCAGATCCAGGAACAAAAGCGCACCCATGCGCTCACTGCGTGCGCTGGAAGCTAGCGCTTGTTGCAGTCGGTCTTGCAACAGCCTGCGGTTAGGCAACTGGGTCAGCGGATCATAGAAGGCCAAGCGTTCAATTTCTTCTTCAGACGCTTTGCGTTGACTGATGTCGGTCACAGTGGCAACGTAGTGGCTAAGCGCACCCTCCTCATTGGTCACCCCCGTGATCGTGAGCCACTCGGGGTGAACGTCTCCATTTTTTCGACGGTTCCAGATCTCGCCTTTCCATGATCGACTGAGTTGCAAACTTGCGTGCATTTCTGAATAAAACTTACCCTCATGACGTCCCGATTTAAGCAAACTCGGCTTCTGCCCAAGCGCTTCCTGTGTTGTGTAGCCCGTGATGTCCGTGAAGGCCTGATTGATACGAAGAATCACACCTTCGGCATCGGTAATGAACATGCCCTCTTGGGCTTCAAAAGCGATGGCAGCAACGCGCAAATCAGTATTGGCCGCTTCTGCACTAAAGGTGAGCTGAGTTAGCCGATCCTGAGCGGTTTTTTGTTGAGTCAAGAAGTGAGTGAACGCCTGGATCAAGCGGTCAATTTCCTTGCTGCTGTGCCTCAACAAAGGTGGAAGCGCAAGTGTTCGGGTGGAATTCAGAAATTCGGTCAATATTTCCAAAGGTCGTGTAAAACGCCGCGCCATGAAAAAAACCACGCCCAACACCAATACCAAGAAAATAACCGTCAGCATCGTGACACGCCAAGCCAACTGATCTACAGCAACAAGGGCTTCATTAGAGGGCAAGACGGCAGCCAAGACCCAGCCGGTAAGTGGAATCCGTTTAAAACCAACCAAGCCTTGCACGCCGGAACTGTTAGCGCCTTCAAGTACACCTTCAAAACCCTCGTTCAGCGCACGGTCAAATGGGACATTGACGCTGGGGTTTCCAACGCGTTGAAGGATACGGCTGGCAACCGGGTGGGCGATCATGACTCGCTCTTTGCTCGCTAGGTAGAAGTAACCCGTCTGCCCCACTCGTGTGGTGGCCAAAGGTTCAAGCAGTCGTGATCTTTGTAGATTGACAACGCCGCCCAGAATGCCCATCAGCTTGCCATCGCCATTCAGGATCGGAACGGCGATCACAATGATCGGCTCCTTGGTTGCTCGCCCTAAAATAGGTCTAGATACTATCGTTTTTCCACTCTTGATAACACCCTGAATATAGTCACGCTCCGCCATATCCAAGCCCCGCCTTGCAGGCACTTTAGGCCAATCAACCAGCAGGACACCTTCAGGTGAAAACAGATAGAGGTCGTCAATCAGGACCGGTAGGCTCGGGGAATTGCGGAAGTAGCGCTCAACCCCGATTTCGTTTTGCAACTCAGCCAAAGGGAACTTGCTGGCCATAGCCTCTAAAACGGAGATTCGCATTAAGACTTTGTCGTTCAGCTCGGCTGCAACACGACTAACCAGAACCTCCAACTGGCCCGACAAACTTTTCTTCAACGCATCGCTTGAAACTGCGAACATCATCAAAGCTTGAATCAAAAACGAAAAACTCACAATTAGGCCAACGGCCCATCCGATTTGCGTTCGTAGGCTAAATTGACGCAAAGAAATGGTGGATTTCGTCATGAAAATTCAGTATTAAAAAGGCATCTTAGGCATGCCTTTCATGCCGCCCATGCGTTTCATCATTTTCATCATGCCGCTGCCCTTCATCTTCTTCATCATGTCCTGCATTTGCTCGAACTCTTTGAGCATGCGGTTTACGTCCTGAACCTGCACGCCCGAACCCATGGCTATGCGGCGCTTGCGGGTGGCCTTGATGAGCTCAGGCTTTCGTCGCTCCTGCGGCGTCATGCTTTGGATGATGCCCTCTTTGCGGCGTACGTCGCGCTCGACCTTGTCCATGTCCATCTGGCCGGCTTTGGCCGCCATTTGCGCGGGCAGTTTGTCCATCAAGCTGGACAGGCCACCCATCTGCTACATCTGCTGAATCTGAGCCAAAAAATCGTTGAGGTCAAAGCCTGCGCCGCTCTTGACCTTGGCCGCGAGTTTTTGCGCAGCGGCCATATCTACCCCCGCCGTGACCTGTTCGACCAGGGCGAGGATGTCACCCATGCCCAGGATGCGCCCGGCATGGCGTTCGGCGTCAAAGACTTCCAGTCCGTCAATCTTTTCGCTGGTTCCGGCGAACTTGATAGGCACGCCCGTCACCGCGCGCACGGACAGGGCCGCACCGCCGCGTGAATCACCGTCGGTTTTGGTCAGAATGATGCCGGTCAGCGGCAAGGCTTCTTTGAAGGCGCGGGCGGTGTTGATCGCGTCCTGGCCTTGCATGGCGTCCACTACGAATAGCGTTTCCACCGGGCTCAAGGCCGTGTGCAGTTGGCGGATTTCAAGCATCAAGGCTTCGTCAATCGCCAGACGACCGGCCGTATCGACCAGCAGCACGTCAAAGTAATGCTTTCGAGCGTAGTCCAACGCGGCATGGGCGATGTCCAACGGCTTCTGGTCGGGCGTGCTGGGGAACCACTCGGCCCCGGCCTGCGCGGTGACGGTCTTAAGCTGCTCAATAGCCGCTGGGCGGTACACGTCGCCCGAGACGGTGAGCACTTTTTTCTTGCGTTTCTCGATCAGGTGTTTGGCCAGCTTGGCGGTGGTGGTGGTTTTGCCCGCGCCTTGCAGGCCCGCCATCAAAATCACCGCTGGGGGCTGGGCCGCGAGGTTGATGTCACTCACCCCTTCGCCCATAGTGACCGCCAACTCTCGGTTAACAATACTCACCAGCACCTGGCCGGGCTGGAGTGAGCCAATCACCTCTTGGCCCAGTGCTTTTTCTTTAACGCGGGCAATGAAGTCGCGTACCACGGGCAGCGCCACGTCGGCCTCCAGCAAGGCCATACGCACCTCGCGCAGCATGTCGGCCACATTGGATTCATTGATACGAGCCTGGCCACGCATTTCCTTGACGAGGCGGCTGAGTTTGTCGGTGAGGGCTGATGCCATGGGTACTTAGTGCGAGGTTAATGCGTGGAGAACATGTATTGAGCGTAATGTGCAGGTGTGCCGCACGATAGCCAACGACAAGACGGGGGTCTGACGTTGTGAGGAACAGGCAAACCGCTAAACTCTAGCCATGATTTTAGCGAGTGCGTCTTGGGCTTCCCTGATTTTGAGTCTGGCTGCGGCCGGTGCTTATGCCGTGCCCGCTCTGGCGACTACACGCATGCGCCCATCAACCAAACGTGGCGTGCTGGTACTGGCCTGGTTGCTGCACGGCCTGTGGCTGGCATGGGGGTTGCTGGATGAGCCAGCACGCTTTGGTTTTGCACCAGCCCTGTCAGTGACGGTTTGGTTGGTGGCGATGGTTTATGCGATTGAAACCCGGGTTTATCCGCAGCTTGAAATCCACTGGGCACTTTCGGTACTGGGTGCACTGGTCATTGTGTTGGCCTTATTTTTTCCGGGTCAGATGCTGCACGCCAGCGCGTCGGCTTGGCTGCCACTGCACTGGGCTCTGGGCATTGCGTCTTACGGCCTGTTTGCCGCTGCGGCCTTGCATGCTTGGCTCATGAATCGCACCGAAGATCGCATTCGGCATGCGACAGAGGCCCGTAGTGGACTGCCCTTGTTGACGCTGGAGCGGCTGACATTTCGATTTGTAGCGGCTGGTTTTGTACTGCTGTCGGCCACGCTATTGCTGGCCATTGTGTTCAGGGAGTCGCTTTACGGCTCGGGCACCACTTGGAAGTGGGATCACAAAACTATTTTCTCCGTGTTGTCCTGGCTGACATTTGCCACATTGTTGGTGGGTCGTTCGCGCTTTGGCTGGCGTGGACGGCAAGCGGCTCGACTTTTGTACATCGGCTCAGGCCTGCTGCTGCTGGCCTATGTCGGCTCGCGTTTCGTGATTGAAGTTATTCTTGTGCGCAACGCATGAAGTTCCTCCTTGTACTTCTGGTCTTTTTGTTTGGCGCGTGGCTATGGCGCTCCGGTCGGCGAAAAAATGCCATCAACAAGCCGCCCTCCCCTTTGAATACACCACAAAACATAGTGAGTTGCAGCCACTGCGGCGTTCATATTCCACAAAAAGAGTCTGTTCAGGGGCGCAATGGTGTGTATTGCTGTCAAGCGCATCAGAAACAAGCGGAACGCTGAATGAAGCGAGTCGACGACGCATCTTCCTGGTTTGGTCTGTCTCTCACAGGCCTCGCGTTGAGTGCCCACAATGATCGCGAGGAGTTTGACCGGCTTTGGCTAGGCTTCATGACGGCACGTGTCACGTTGGGGCTGATGCTGTTGTCGCTTCAGTGCGTACTATTCTGGTTAGGGCAGACCGGCGGATATGGACTCATCGTAATCAGTGGGGTTTATTTTGTCGCCACCCTGATTATCCGTATGGGACTGCCCCCCCGCCGATTGGGGCAATCGTTTGAATTGCAATGGCTCTACACCGTTGGCGCAGACGTGATGGTGTTTTTTGTACTTCAGTTTTTTCAGGGCGGCAGCATTAACTACACCCCCCTGTTGGCCTTACCCGTTCTATTGGCAGCCATTCTTGGCACACAACTATTAGCGCTAGGTACAGCTGCGAGCATCACGTTATTGTTGCTGGCACACGAGGGTTGGTTGACTTTGCAATTTGCGGGTGATGTAGCGCCCCGCTTCATCCAGGCAGGACTCACAGGTGTTGGAAGCTTTGTCATTGCAATTTCGGCGTACCAACTATCAGCCCGTCTGGCCAGTCAAGAACAACGCGCAAGGCGCAACCAGGTGGCGGCCAATATTCAGCAACAGGTCAATGATGTCGTGATTAATTCGCTCTCGGATGGCATTTTGGTCCTAGATGCCTACGGCACTGTTCACGCCGCTAATCCCGCCGCTTGCCACATGTTGAGCGCTGACGAGAAAAATCTCCTGCATACGCCCTTCGAACTATCTCTCAATTCTGGGTGGGCACCACTGGGTCAGCTAGTGCAGCAGGTATTTTCAAGCCAGCCCCAATCACCCACGGAGATCACCCTAGAACTGATGGGTCACGGCACACGTCAGCTTCGGGCGAGTACCCGACTAACCGCGCCCCAAGGAGGCGACACACAAAGTCTATGCGTCATGTTTTTACAAGACCACCGCGAAATGGAAGCCCGCCTGCGCACAGAAAAACTGGCCAGTATGGGCCGCATGTCGGCCGCTGTGGCGCACGAAATACGCAACCCCCTGGCTGCCATCTCCCAAGCCAATGCTTTGTTGGGCGAAGACCTCCACTCGCCCGAACACAAAAAATTGACGGCAATCGTCCAGCAAAACGCCAAGCGCCTAGAGAAAATCGTCCAGGAAATTCTGAATATCGCACGCGTACAACAGCAAGTTCACACCACGGAGCCGTTGAAACTAAATTTGAATGACAACGTGCATCAAATCTGTAAAGACTGGGCCGAGCACACACAAAACCAACATCGACTATCACTCAAGCTTGCCCCAGCTCAATTGGAAGTCAACTTTGAGCTTGAGCATTTGCGACGGGTCTTGATTAACCTCTTGGACAATGCCCATCGTTTTGCCAGTCAACAGGCTGAATCGATTCAAATTACCACTCGCACAAACCTCAACGGTCAGGTGAGTTTGTCGGTATGGAGCGACAGTCCTCCCATGGAAACCACTGTGGAGCGACATTTATTCGAACCATTCTTCTCTTCCGAAAGTCGCTCAAGTGGTTTGGGGTTATATATTTGCCGGGAGCTGTGTGTCGACCATGGTGCGGCCATTTCCCACCACCGCTCTATCAGCGTAGCTCGAGGCAGTGCTGTGCAAGGCAATGAATTCGTGGTCGATTTTCTGACTTCACCATCATCCTCTTTATAAAAACAAACGTACTTTCCCAGCTCGCACCATGGCAATGAACACGACAAACCACATAGCCAAAATTTTGGTGGTAGACGATGAACCCGACCTGCGCACGGTGTATGAAATGACTTTGCTCAGGGAGGGTTACCACGTTGACGTGGCAGAGGATCTGGAACACGCCTGGCAGTTGTTAAGCGAACGTAGTTTTGATGTTTTGATTACCGATATGCGCCTGCCAGATGGTCTGGGCATTGAGTTGATCCATCGGCTTCGCGCGCTTGCGCGGGGTGAACGCTGTGTGGTCATCACCGCTCATGGGTCGGCAGAAAATGCCGTCGAATCCCTCAAGTCGGGCGCTTTTGACTACCTGAGTAAACCTATAGACCTTAAACAATTCCGATCAGTCATTGCTTCGGCGGCACAAGATGCGCGTAGCACGATCAGGCCGGATATGACCGAAGGCGACCCAAAACTCAAGGACTCGTATGCCCCTGTTACTTTCAGTGCCGCTTTGGATCGGCTAGTGGGCGTCTCGAGTGTCATGCAACAAGTCAAGGAGCGTATCGCCAAGGTGGCTAACAGCATGGCCCCCGTGCTGGTCTGTGGCGAGTCGGGCACGGGCAAAGAGTTGGTCGCACGCGCGTTGCACGGCAACAGCCATCGCAGCCAAGGGCCGCTTATAGCCGTGAATTGCAGCGCAATTCCTGAAAACCTCATGGAGTCTGAATTTTTCGGCGTCAAAAAAGGCGCCTACACAGGGGCAACGCAAGACCGAGAAGGTTTTTACCAGGCAGCACGTGGAGGCTCCTTGTTTTTAGATGAGATAGGTGAGCTGCCTTTAGCCATGCAATCCAAGTTGCTGCGTGCCATACAAGAACGCTATGTGCGACCGGTGGGAGCCGCACAGGAAGAGTCGGTAGACGTCCGCATTATCAGTGCCACCCACAAAAATCTGGCTGCGGAGGTCGCTAATGGCCGGTTTCGACAAGACTTGTATTACCGTCTTAATGTGATTGAGATTAATATCCCCCCTCTGCGAGAACGGCGGGAAGACATACCCGCACTGTGCGAGGCATTACTCAAACGGATTGCTGCCGAGTCAGGTTTGGCCGTACCCCAACTCTCATCGGCCTTGTTGGAACAGATCGGACAACTGCCGCTTCACGGCAATGTACGAGAGTTGGAAAATCTGCTGCACCGCGCCGTTGCACTCAGTGAGGGCAAGGAACTACAACTTGATCGGCCTGACCAGCACGTCGTTCGCCCGGCTGCGCCTTTTGCTACCCCTCTTAGCACAGGACTGCCAACTTCAGCACATAAATCGCCCCATCTCGCACTAGACCTCCAAGGTCATCTGGATCAACAGGAGAGGGACATACTGGTCAAAACACTGCAGGAAACCGGCTTTAATCGCACCGTAGCGGCAGCTCGGTTAGGCTTGAGTCTGCGCCAGATTCGCTACCGAATGACGCGTCTAAACATTGAGGTACCCCTGGACGGTAGTAACCCATGATAACGACTGGTGCTGACCTCGACGACGCTTTGTGGCATGGCGGTTGGTATCGCTTTGCACATGCTTTGCCATCGCCAAATTTTGGGATGCGCCCGTCAGGTACCGCAATAGATCTGATCGTTATTCACGCCATCAGCCTGCCGCCCGGCCAATTTGGTGGGCGTGAAGTCGAACAGTTGTTTACCAACACGTTGGACTGGAACGCCCACCCCTATTTCGACACCATCAAAGGGTTGAAGGTGTCTGCACATTTCTATATTCAGCGCAATGGCGAACTGTGGCAGTTCGTGGACTGTGATGCGCGCGCTTGGCATGCAGGCAACTCCCACTACCGGGGGCGAGACAACTGCAACGACAATTCCATTGGCATTGAGCTTGAAGGCGTTGAGGGCGGCGCGTTTGAAGTCGCCCAATATGAAACCCTTGGCAGCCTGTGCGCCGCCCTGACATCCCGCCATGCGATCACACACATCGCCGGGCACGAACATATTGCACCCGGCAGAAAATCCGATCCGGGAACAGGGTTTAGCTGGGCGCTTTTACAACAAAACCTGGGCTGGCCGACTCAGTGTTTTCCCGAGGTTTTAAAGCCTTTGCTGACTCGTTGATCTATTTTTGGATGGCCTTGCATTCCTGTTTTGACAGCAGGAATAAACCATGAAACCAGACAATATGCGGCCAAGCAAGGCAAAGTCCACGGTACGCCTTGTCATTGCTTGTTCTGAGCCCGGCGTATTTGATTTGGCAAGACCTGTAGCGGCTTGGCTCTCTACGCGGCATTTTGGTTTTTGCCTGAGTGTTTTTATATTTTTCTACGGTCAAATCCAAGCATTCTCTTTTTGCGGCAGTACACTACCGGTAGTGTCTTGCAATCATGTGAGACCCCATATATAGTGCTTTCAGGACGCGCCTGAAATGCTGATTGACCGACCATAAAATCCGAATAAATTTGCCGAAGACGAGGAAATAATGCAAACCACAATGAACTCACCTACATCCCTTACCCTTGGCGTTCCGACACGCCAAAACCGTGAGAGCACCACTGACAACCCGCTAAGCCATTACCAGATCCTGCGCCGCAATGGCTCTGTTGTGCCCTTCGAACCTGCAAAGATTGCCGTGGCGATGATGAAAGCCTTTTTAGCCGTCCACGGCACGCAAGGCGCGGCTTCGGCCAGTGTCCGCGAAGTGGTGGACAGCCTGACCCAAACCGTAGTGCGCGCCTTGATGCGTTCGCGCCCCGGTGGTGGCACTTTTCCCATCGAAGACATCCAAGATCAAGTTGAATTAGGTTTGATGCGCGGTGGTCACCACGAGATCGCTCGAGCCTATGTTTTGTACCGCGAAAAACGCGCCCAAGAACGGGCGATCCAGACCACCCCTCAAGCAACCCAAACCCCCGTGTTGCATGTCATCGATAACGGACAGCGCACTCCTTTGAATCTGGATCGACTGCTAGGTTTGATCGTAGCCGCTTGCACAAATTTGGGCGCCGATGTCAAAGCTGATCCGATTTTTTCTGAAACCTTGCGCAATCTCTATGACGGTATTCCTATGGAGGAGGTATACAAGGCCTCGATACTTGCCGCGCGCACCCTGATCGAAAAAGACCCCGACTACACCTACGCTACGGCACGTTTACTGTTTCACACCATTGCCCGAGAGGTGCTTGGACGTGACGTGCCACCGTCTGAGATGAGTGAAGCTTACGTGGACTACTTCCCGGGCTTTATCAAGCTAGGCGTAGAGAATGAGTTGCTCGACGAAAAACTCTTGCAATTTGATTTGAAGCGACTGGGTGCAGCCCTCAAAGCCGAGCGTGATTTGCAGTTTGACTATCTGGGTCTGCAAACCCTGTATGACCGTTACTTCTTGCACGTGCGCAAGAGCCGCATTGAGTTGCCACAAGCCTTCTTCATGCGCGTGGCCATGGGTCTGTCGCTGGGTGAGATTGACCGTGAAGCCCGCGCCATCGAGTTCTATGAGGTTCTGTCCTCGTTTGACTTCATGTCGAGCACGCCTACGCTTTTCAACGCAGGTACGCTGCGTTCGCAGCTCTCCAGTTGCTACCTGACGACCGTGCCCGACGATCTGGACGGCATCTACGAATCAATCAAGGAAAATGCGCTGCTGTCTAAATTTGCCGGCGGCCTGGGCAATGACTGGACGCGTGTTCGCGCTTTGGGCGCCCACATTAAAGGCACCAACGGCGAATCGCAAGGCGTTGTACCCTTCCTGAAGGTTGTGAACGACACGGCCGTGGCGGTGAACCAGGGCGGCAAGCGCAAGGGCGCGGTCTGCACTTACCTGGAGACCTGGCACCTGGACATCGAAGAGTTTCTGGAACTGCGCAAGAACACGGGCGATGACCGCCGCCGCACGCACGATATGAATACCGCCAACTGGATCCCTGACCTGTTCATGCGCCGCGTGATGGAAAAAGGCGAGTGGACTCTGTTTTCGCCCAACAACGTGCCTGACTTGCACGACAAGTTCGGCGCCGACTTTGAGCGCGCTTATGTGGCTTACGAAGCCAAAGCAGCACGGGGCGAGATCAAGCCCGCACGTACAGTGCAAGCCGCTGACCTGTGGCGCAAGATGCTCACCATGTTGTTCGAGACCGGTCATCCTTGGATCACCTTCAAGGATGCGTGCAACGTGCGCTCACCCCAGCAACACGCGGGTGTTGTGCACTCCAGTAACCTGTGCACCGAGATCACGCTCAATACCAGCGATACGGAAACTGCCGTATGCAATCTGGGCTCGGTCAATCTACTGCAACACATCAAGGACGGTCAGCTTGATCATGTCAAGCTGCAAAAAACGATCTCGATCGCCATGCGCATGCTAGACAACGTGATCGACATCAACTATTACGCTGTCAAAAAAGCACGTGATTCCAATATGCGCCATCGCCCAGTTGGTCTGGGCCTGATGGGTTTTCAAGACAGCCTGTATGAGTTGCGCATTCCCTATGCCAGCGACGCCGCTGTGGCTTTTGCCGACACGTCGATGGAGGCCATCTGCTACTACGCCTACTGGGCCTCCACCGAGCTCGCGGCCGAACGCGGTCGCTACTCCAGCTACAAGGGCTCACTGTGGGATCAAGGCGTGATGCCGTTGGACACATTGGATCTGCTGGCCAATGCCCGAGGCGGCTACGTCGAGGTGGATCGCTCCGTCACGATGGACTGGGACGCACTGCGCCAGAAGATTGCACGCCATGGCATGCGCAACTCCAATTGCGTGGCCATCGCCCCAACTGCAACGATCTCTAACATCATTGGTGTAGATGCCTGCATTGAGCCTTGCTTTGGTAATCTCTCGGTCAAGTCCAACCTGTCTGGCGAGTTCACCGTTATCAACGGCTACTTGGTGCGCGACCTCAAACGACTCGGCCTTTGGGATGACGTGATGGTGATGGATCTCAAACATTTTGACGGATCCCTCAGCCCAATCGACCGTGTGCCACAAGATCTCAAATCGCTCTATGCCACTGCGTTCGAGATCGAAACACGATGGCTCATCGAAGCTGCAGCACGCCGTCAAAAATGGATTGACCAAGCACAGAGTCTGAACATCTATATGGCTGGTGCTTCTGGAAAGAAACTCGATGAGACGTACAAACTCGCCTGGTTGCGCGGTCTTAAGACCACCTACTATCTGCGCACCATGTCAGCAACACATGCTGAAAAATCCACCGTCACTGCGGGTCGAATGAATTCAGTCTCATCGGGCGGCAGCAGCGCACTTGAAGCTGCTGCAGCTGTCGCGCAAGCTCAAATGAGTTCTCAAGCTGCGACCGACATCAAGTTTTGCGCGATTGATGACCCAGGCTGCGAATCCTGCCAATGAAATAAAAACGCTCTCATCACAGCATCGCACTCCACATGACATCCATGTCGATGCTATTGAGCAACACATGCAGCAACGATGTGAATGAATACTTTTCATTTCATCGCGCTGCTCTGATAATTCGCTGATTGGAAACACCTATGTTGAACTGGGACGAAGAAGTCAAGCCCACACCGCAAATCTCTCATGCAAGCAACCCGTTGAGCGGTCGCATGAGTGAGCACCCCTCACTTACAGCGGGATCCAGCGCGATCTCGTTGGCACCCACCGCAACAGCCCAAGTCGCCAAGGCTGCGACCCCGCACCGCATCAAGGCTTCAGACAAACGCATCATCAACGGGCAGACCGACGTCAATCAACTGGTACCGTTCAAGTACAAGTGGGCTTGGGAAAAATATCTGGCCACCTGTGCTAACCACTGGATGCCGCAAGAGGTCAACATGACGCGCGACATCGCACTCTGGAAAGATCCGAACGGTCTGACTGAAGACGAACGCCGCATTGTCAAGCGTAACCTTGGCTTTTTTGTCACCGCTGACTCACTGGCCGCCAACAACATTGTGCTTGGAACCTACCGCCACATCACAGCGCCCGAGTGCCGTCAGTTCCTGCTCAGACAAGCTTTTGAAGAGGCGATTCATACGCACGCCTATCAGTACATTGTGGAGTCGCTGGGCTTGGATGAAGCCGAAATTTTCAATGCCTACAACGAAGTGCAGTCCATTCGTGACAAAGACCAATTCCTGATTCCTTTCATCGAAGCCATCAGCGACCCCCACTTCCACACCGGCACTTTCGAGACCGACCAGACGCTGCTCAAATCTTTGATTGTTTTCGCCTGCCTGATGGAAGGCCTGTTTTTCTACGTTGGCTTCACTCAAATCCTCGCACTGGGTCGTCAAAACAAGATGACGGGCGCGGCTGAGCAGTACCAATACATCCTGCGTGATGAGTCGATGCACTGCAACTTCGGCATTGACCTGATCAATCAACTCAAACTCGAAAATCCTCATTTGTGGACGCCTGAGTTCAAAGCCGAAATCAAAGCCTTGTTTGAGAAAGCAGTCGAGCTGGAATACCGTTACGCGGAGGACACCATGCCACGCGGCGTGCTGGGTATGAATGCTTCCATGTTCAAAGGTTACTTGCGTTACATCGCCAACCGGCGTGCCACACAGATTGGCTTGGAGCCCCTGTTTCTCAACGAGGAAAACCCTTTTCCTTGGATGAGTGAAATGATTGACCTGAAGAAAGAGCGTAACTTCTTTGAAACTCGCGTGATCGAGTATCAGTCGGGTGGCGCGCTCTCTTGGGACTAAGGCTGTTTTAAATGCGTTTAATAATTACACAAACCATGAATCGCGCCGCAGAGCGTGGCCATGGCTTGTGCACCCGAGTTCATGGTGTTGGGAATCTGCCCAGCACCATGGATCGCTTCATGCCAACCAACTTGTATGAAGTGCTCTTTGTTATTTGATCAAGGAGAAAATGATGGCAACTGCAAAAAAACCAGCCGCAAAAAAGGCTGCTCCCGCGAAGAAAGCTCCAGCTAAAAAAGTTGTAGCGAAAAAAGCACCTGCTAAAAAAGTAGCCGCTAAGAAAGCTCCGGCGAAAAAAGCCCCAGCTAAAAAAGTCGTAGCGAAAAAAGCGCCTGCTAAAAAAGTAGCCGCTAAGAAAGCTCCGGCTAAAAAAGTCGTCGCGAAAAAAGCACCTGCCAAAAAAGCACCTGCCAAAAAAGCAGCGGCTAAAAAAGCGCCGGCCAAAAAAGCTGTAGTGAAGAAGGCACCTGCGAAAAAAGCAGCTGCTAAGAAACCCGCTGCCAAAAAACCAGCCGCCAAGAAAGCAGCCAAGAAGCCGGCCGCCAAGAAAGCCGCGAAAGCACCCGCTGCCAAAGCCGCTCCGACTGCGCCTGCGGCTCAGACCACTCTGAACCCGCAAGCGGCCTGGCCGTTTCCTACGGCCAACAAGCCCTAAGCCACTTAACTGGCTGCAAGCCCGATGTCCGAAAGGCATCGGGCTTTTTTGTGCCCGAGCGAACGCCTGGCTCTACAGACCAAGCGTCGTGAGATCCACCACATAATTTTGAGGTCCGCGTTGGGCAATTTTGAGTGAGCCCAATTGATTACCCAAAGCTGCACAGCGAGCCAAGGGCCAACCCTGCTCCAGGCCGAATAACAGAGCACCGCGGTAAGCATCGCCACAACCGGTTGGATCCACCACGGCTAAGGCCTTAACCGGTGGCACCAAGGTCTTTTCGCCATCAACCCAAACTTCGCTGCCCTCAGCCCCGAGCGTCACAATCAAGCCTTTGACCTTGCGTGAAATATCCGCATGACTCCAACCCGTACGGTCACTGAGCATCTTGCCTTCATAGTCATTAACAGTCACCCAACTGGCCAGGTCAATAAAGCGTGCGAGTTCGGCACCATCGAACATGGGCAGACCCTGTCCCGGATCGAAAACAAAGGGAATGTCTGCCACCTTGAATTGCTCCGCATGCTGCAACATGGCATCGCGCCCGTCAGGCGAGATGATGCCGAGCTGAATATCCGGATGTGATTTGACCTGCATCACATGCGCTTGCATCATGGCGCCTGGGTGGAAGGCCGTGATCTGATTGTTGTCCCGGTCCGTCATGATCAAGGCTTGCGCCGTGTAGGTTTCCTCGATCTGGCGCACGTAATCGGTAGCGATGCCCATATCGCGCAAGCGCTGTAAATAGCCAGCACCGTCGTTACCCAAAGTAGCCATGGGAAGTGGTGTTCCACCCAATAATTTGAGTGCATACGCGATATTTCCTGCACAGCCACCGAAGTCCCGGCGCAAGGTGGGCACCAGAAAAGATACATTCAAAATGTGCAACTGGTCGGGCAAAATTTGCTCTGCAAATTTACCCTCAAAGTTCATGATGGTGTCAAAAGCCAGAGAACCACAAATTAAAGTTGCCATAAAAATAAAGGAAGTGTCAGGGGTAAAACGCGAGAATTCGGTAGCCTGCGACGCGGTCCACGCCTTCTTGCTTGTTGACCGAAAGAGTGATCGAGGCACTGGACTCCGAGGTTGGTGCCAGATGGTCAGATTTGAAGCCCAAAACATCCGGATTAATCACCCGCCTCATCAGGGCTTGATCTTGGGCATCCGTCAGTGAGATTTCAATCGTCGGTAGGGCCAGCGCCATCAATGATGTATTTTTAAGTGTGAAATTTAGACGGTAAATATCTCCGCTAAGTTTGTTGAAAGAGGAGCTGTCCATCACGACTGACTCAATTTGGCGCAAGGGCGACACCGTGCACTGCATCCACGCACAAAGGGACTCAAGCACGGGTTTGATCTCAGGTGCCTGTGCCGCAATGCGGTCGCGCTCATGCAGTAGTGCTTGTAAAATGAGCCCCGCACTCAAAAGCAACGCAGCGAAGTACAGGCTGACACTCACCCAGGGCTTGCGTGGCATCAAAGCGCTTGGCTTACTCCGCATGAAAGAGGGTTGGTGTAGCACCTCAACTGGCTTTATCTGAGGGGGCGCATCATCCAAGGCGAGTTCTTCAATAAACGTCTCGCCAACGATGGTCTCATCGACAGACTTCTGTGTATGCAGAGTCGAATGAGACGATTCGAACTCGCGTGCGTCATCCAGCGTCTGCTCAATCCTTGGCGTCTCCGCTGGGCGCTCAAACGTCTCAACATGTTCAACAGAAGGTGCAACAGGCGCAAATGTCTCAAGCGCCTCGTGCCCATTCGCAGGCCTGCGCGCTTCACTGGTTTCAACTATCTCCTGTAGGTGAGCTGTAGCATCAAAAACCTCATCACACTGACCGCAGCGAACCCAGCCTTCAGAAATACGAAGTTGATCTGGCACAACCCTGAACATGGTCATGCAGGCAGGACAACGTGTGATCAAGCTCATGGAAGTTGATTGTAGAACGCCTCCCCCGGGCGAATCACAAGCGTGCGGTCATGAGAACCCAGCCCTCTTGCGTCTGTGCAACGCTCAACTGGCAATAAGGCGCATAAGCATGAATCAACTCATCTGATTGACGCTCCAGGATGCCAGCCAATACCAGCGAACCACCAGGTGCGACACGGGCACACAGCAGCGGCGCCAACACTTTGAGGGGCGTGGCCAGAATATTGGCCAGTACGGTCTGGTACTGGCCGCTGACTTGCTCTGGAAGTCCCGCTTGGAGCTTGACCTGATTCGCATCCGCATTCAATACGGTTGCGCTCACAGCGGCCTCATCGATGTCCAAGGCGTCAATCTCAATAGCACCATACTTAGCCGCACCAATCGCGAGAATGCCTGATCCACAGCCATAATCCAGCACCCTGCCCAACCCACGGCCATCACTCGCATGTTGTGCGATCCAGCGCAGGCACATACGGGTGGTCGGATGGGTGCCCGTGCCAAACGCCAGCCCCGGATCCAATCGGATGATGATTTTGGCTTGGGCAGGGGGTTCATGCCAGGTCGGAACGATCCAGAAATCAGGGGTTATTTCGACTGGTGTGAACTGAGACTGAGTCAAGCGCACCCAGTCCTGTTCGGGCACAACATGGATACCCAGCACATGACAGTTTTCAAAAAAATCCTGGGCCTGCAGTAAAACCGCTGCATTATCTGCGGCGGCTTGATCCGGGAACAATGCCAACACACGGGATCGCTGCCAACCGTCTTGCGGAGGCGGCATACCAGGCTCTCCAAACAGCGCTTGTTCTGCCTCAGTATGGGCATCGGCATCCTCTACGCTGACGCTCAAGGCATCAAGTGCATCCAGCGCATCGCTCAAGGTCTCCACAACGTCTTGCGGGCATAACAGGCTGAGTTCGATCATCGTTTATGTTGCTCCAGCCACGATTCAAGGTAGTGGATGTTGGTGCCGCCCGACATGAATTTAGCGTCCACCATCAATTCTCGGTGCAGGGGAATATTGGTGCTGATGCCTTCCACCACTGTTTCGGCCAGGGCCGTACGCATGCGGGCCATAGCCTGTTCGCGCGTGTCACCATGCACAATGATCTTCCCGATCATGGAATCGTAATTGGGCGGCACAAAGTAGTTGGTATAGACATGCGAGTCCACCCGAACCCCCGGCCCACCGGGTGGGTGCCACATGGTAATGCGCCCTGGCGAGGGAGTGAATTTGTACGCGTCTTCGGCATTGATGCGGCACTCAATGGCGTGACCCCTGATTTCAATCTGGCGCTGGGTAAAGGGCAGCTTCTCACCGGCAGCCACCATAATTTGCGTCTTGACAATGTCCACGCCCGTAATCCACTCCGTTACGGGGTGTTCTACCTGAACCCGGGTGTTCATCTCAATAAAGTAGAACTCCCCGTTTTCAAAAAGAAACTCAAACGTACCCGCACCCCGGTAACCAATTTTTTTGCATGCCGCCACGCAGCGTTCACCGATCTTTTCAATCAACTTGCGCGGAATACCCGGAGCAGGGGCTTCCTCGAGAATTTTTTGATGACGTCGCTGCATAGAGCAGTCACGCTCACCCAGATAGACCGCATTTTTATGCTTGTCTGCCAGGATTTGAATCTCAATGTGGCGCGGGTTTTGAAGGAATTTTTCCATGTACACCGCCGGGTTACCAAAGGCAGCACCCGCTTCGGCCTTGGTCATCTGAACCGCGTTAATCAGCGCAGCTTCGGTGTGCACCACGCGCATGCCACGTCCGCCGCCGCCACCGGCCGCTTTGATGATGACGGGGTAACCGACTTTCTTGGCAATGCTTCGAATCTGCACCGCGTCATCCGGCAATTCACCCTCAGAGCCTGAAACGCAGGGAACACCCGCCTTGATCATGGCCTGCTTGGCCGACACTTTGTCCCCCATGATGCGGATGGACTCGGGCGTTGGGCCAATGAACTGAAAGCCGCTTTGCTCCACGCGCTCGGCAAAGTTCGCGTTTTCACTCAGAAAACCATAGCCAGGGTGAATCGCTTCTGCATCCGTCACCTCTGCGGCAGAAATCAAGGCGGGCATGTTGAGGTAGCTCAGCGCCGAGGCCGCTGGGCCGATACACACCGACTCTTCGGCCAACTTCACGTATTTGGCGTCCCGATCAGCCTCTGAATAAACCATGACGGCCTTGATACCCAATTCACGGCAAGCGCGCTGAATACGCAGGGCTATTTCGCCACGATTGGCGACCAGAATTTTTTTAAACATAGATGAGCGTGCCTGCCTGACTTATTCGATCAAGTACAGGGGTTGCCCGTACTCGACGGCCTGTCCGTTATCGCAAAGAATCTTCGTCACGGTGCCCGACTTGTCAGACTCGATTTCATTGAGAATCTTCATGGCTTCAATGATGCACAGGGTTTCACCTTGCTTGATCGTGTCACCCACTTCGACAAAAGGCTTGGCGCCTGGTGTCGCGGAACGGTAGAAAGTACCCACCATAGGGGACTTCACGGTATGACTGGTCTCGGGCTCAAGCACAGGTGGTGCAGAAGTAGCAACTGCGGTCGTCGCTGAAACCGGCGCAGGCGCAGGTGATGGCATTGCAGCAATCGGCATGGCATAAGCCTGCGTCATTGCCCCACCGCCTTTGACAATCCGAACCTTGCCTTCGGCCTCGGTAATCTCAAGTTCATAGACATTTGATTCGGACACCAAATCAATCAGGGTTTTCAGTTTTCTCAAATCCATAGGAACTCCAGTATCTTCTTGAAAAATTGCTTTAATTTTCTCCAAATTAAAGCAATTTCCAATTATTTCCAACAACAACTAGATTGCAAGTTGAACGATATCTTTAGCCCGCACCACAATGGACAGGCCGACTCCCCTACTTTAACCCATGCCAATGTGACAGATCCTGCAGCGAAATCTTGCCAATTTTACGGTCCAGAATTGCACCATTAGCCCCCAACACCACGGTAAATGGCAAGCCCCCCCCCACATTGCCCATGGATTTACTCAAGGCAATGCCCTCCATACCAGCCAAGACCATCGGAAATTCGAGTGAATGACGTGTGAGAAAAGCTTTAACCAGTTCCAAACGATCCACAGCCAATCCAACAACTTGCCAACCGTTAGTATTATTTTCTCTGTAAAAAGAATCCAATAAAGGAAGTTCTTCAATACAAGGCGGGCACCAGGTAGCCCAAAAATTGATCAGCAAAGGCCGCCCACGGAATGTCGATAACGATAGACGAGCACCTTGCGGGGTTTCAAATGTCATATCCCACAAAGCAACAAGAGCGGCTTCATTCACATCGTTCAACCCAAACTTGCGCAGCGCCAGCCCCGCACCGCCAAGTCCCGCAAGTGCAGCCGTGGCGCCGTAAAGCCAGCGACGGCGGATTAGATTTGGTTTTCTGATGTTTTCCATAAATCAATCATTTATCATCAAAATTTGATAAGAGCTGCCGAACAGACGCCAAATCACCGCGTGGCGACCTATTTTTAGTATCTCTTCTAAGCGCACCACGAACATCATCCCAATCATTCACCATCAAATGAAGGCCCACAAAAATACCCAAAGGCTGACACATGGCATGAATACCCAACACATCCACCGGCTCACCATGAAGTCCTGACGCAGTTCGGGGCCGATAGCGGATGCCTTGATCAATCAGTTTGATTTCAAGCGATTTCTGATCATCGCAAAATAACTGGATGTAAATATCTGAAAATCGTGTCGCTGTTCCATGCCACACGGCTCCGCTCAAATGGGGCCGAAAATCAACCAGTCGCTCCATCCAGGTCAAAGCCAAGCGACGCAATGCCAGCAATTCTGCAGGCTGGGTGCCGGAGCAAAACAAGTCCAAGTACTCCCGCACAGCCTCTTCAAGCTCGTCGTTGTCAGGCAAGGGGGTCCGCTCAGGTAACTTGAGTTGCCGCACAGCACGGCGCTTAGCCGGACCATACTCCAACCCTTCATCCACCACCAGTTGCGCAGCAGTTGTGGCAATTTCCTGTTTGCTCATGGCCGCTATTGTGCACCGCCTAAAATCGGCTGATGCACATTCATATTCTCGGTATTTGCGGCACTTTCATGGGTGGATTAGCGGCCTTGGCGCGCGAAGCAGGTCACCGAGTCACGGGCTGTGACGCGGGTGTGTACCCGCCTATGAGCGACCAACTGCGCGCCTTGGGCATTGACTTGGTAGAGGGCTTTGGCGCTGAGCAGATGACGCTCAAACCCGACATGTACGTCATCGGCAACGTGGTCAGCCGCGCTCGCCTGCCAGACGGTACACCCAAGTTCCCGCTGATGGAAGCCATTCTCGACGCGGGTACGCCCTACACCAGTGGCCCGCAGTGGCTGGCCGAACACGTGCTACAGGGTCGCCATATCCTAGCGGTAGCTGGCACACACGGTAAAACCACCACCACCGCTATGCTGACCTGGATACTGGAGTTTGCGGGGTTGAAGCCGGGATTTCTGGTTGGCGGTGTGCCTATGAATTTTGACGTTTCAGCGCGACTTGGAGTGAGCAGTGCCGCCGTAGCGCAGGGCCGCCCCAAGCAAGGCACGACCCCCTCGGGGGGCAGCGCAGCACACGCAGTGGCAAGCGTGGGGGCCCCATTCGTCATTGAGGCAGATGAGTACGACACCGCTTTCTTCGACAAGCGCAGCAAGTTCGTCCACTACCGGCCCCGCACCGCAATTTTGAACAATCTGGAGTTCGACCACGCCGACATTTTTGACAACTTGGACGCGATTGAACGTCAGTTTCACCATCTGGTGCGTACCGTACCCAGCACGGGTCGCGTCGTGGTCAATGGCTTGGAAGAAAGTCTAACCCGCGTGCTGGCCCAAGGTTGCTGGAGCGAAGTTCGCAGCTTTGGCGCAGCGGTCAATGACTTCACGGCAGTGGGTGAGCCCCATGATTTTGAGGTTCGCTACCAAGGAAAGACCGTCGCCAATGTAAAGTGGGCACTCACAGGCACTCATAACCAACTCAATGCCCTGGCCGCCATCGCAGCGGCCGAACATGTCGGCGTGACCCCTGCCGTGGCGGCCCGCGCCTTGGGTGACTTTCGAAACGTCAAGCGACGCATGGAGGTGCGCGGCCGCATCACACGACCCGGCGGCGAGATCACCGTGTACGACGACTTCGCCCACCACCCCACGGCCATCCGCACCACGCTCGATGGCCTGCGTCGCAAAGTCGGACGCGACCAGCGCATCTTGGCCATCTTCGAGCCGCGCAGCAACACCATGAAGCTAGGTACCATGAAAGCCCAACTCCCCTGGAGCTTGGAACAAGCCGACCTGGCTTTTTGCTACACCGGTGGCTTGGACTGGGATGCCAGCGACGCGCTGGCCCCCATGGGAGCGCGCGCGCAAGTGGCGGCCGGCATTGACGAACTGGTCGCCCAGGTGGTCAGCCAAGTCAAGCCTGGTGACCACCTGGTGTGCATGAGCAATGGCGGCTTCGGCGGCGTTCACCTCAAGCTATTGCAAGCCCTGACCACGCCTAACGCGCTTAGCGCGCCCGGCGCGTCTTGACGGCATCCGACAGGTTTTCCAGCACGTCCAGTGAAACGTCCCAGCCCAAACAGCCATCGGTGATGCTTTTGCCGTAGTCGAGCTGAGTCGGGTCGTCTTTGCCCGGTGTGAACTTCTGGGTACCGCTTTGCAAATGACTCTCCACCATCACCCCAAACACGCTGCGTGAGCCGCCCGCAATCTGCGTCGCGATGTCACGCGCCACCTCTTGCTGCTTCTCAAACTGCTTGCTGCTGTTGGCGTGGCTGCAATCCACCATCAGGCTGGCAGGCAGTTTGGCCGCAGCCAAATCTTTGCAGGCATCGGCCACGCTGGCCGCATCAAAGTTAGGCAACTTGCCGCCACGCAGGATGACGTGGCAGTCCTTGTTGCCCGTGGTCTGCACAATCGCCACCTGGCCATTCTTGTGCACCGACAAGAAGTGATGCCCCCCGGCGGCCGCCTGGATCGCATCGGTCGCAATTTTGATGTTGCCATCCGTCCCGTTTTTAAAGCCAATGGGGGCCGAAATGCCCGAGGCCAGTTCGCGGTGCACCTGGCTCTCGGTCGTGCGCGCGCCGATGGCGCCCCACGAAATCAGATCGCCGATGTACTGCGGCGAGATCACATCCAAAAACTCGCTGCCTGCGGGTAAGCCCAGGCGATTGATCTCGATCAGCAACTGGCGCGCCATGCGCAGGCCTTCGTCAATGCGGCAGCTCTCGTCCAGGTAGGGGTCGTTGATCAACCCTTTCCAGCCCACCGTCGTACGAGGCTTCTCAAAGTACACGCGCATCACAATCTCCAGCGTGTCGGCGTATTTGAGGCGCTGCTCTTTCAGGCGACGGGCGTATTCAATCGCAGCCGCTGGATCGTGGATCGAGCACGGGCCAATGATGACCAGCAAGCGATCATCCTGGCCGGCCATGATGTCCTGAATAGCGTGGCGAGTGCGAGAGATCAAACCCTCAACCGGCGTGCCACGGATGGGGAAAAAGCGGATCAAGTGCTCGGGGGGGGGCAACACCGTGATGTCCTTGATGCGTTCGTCATCCGTCTGGCTGGTGCGGTCTGTTGGCTGCGTACCCGGCGGGTACCAAGCTTCGCTGGTTGAGGTGGCATTGGTATTCATCGCGTGGCTCCTTTGAAGTGGAAGTGAAACAAAAAAATAGGACATAAAAAAACCGCCGGGCTTGTGGCTCCGGCGGTTTCGAGAGGGGGTGTTTGTTGGTCTACACGCTGTCCTCTCGTCCGCCGGGGACAGAGAAGCTAAAGTAAAAATAAAAAGCGCAGCGTATTTGCATAGGTGTTGAATGTAGCACGACTTGCAAATGCAGAGCCATAGCTTCAAAGAAAGGGCTAAAGACATGCCTATCAAGGCGGACGGAATAGGGCTGTGAATCACCCAGGTGGGAATCTCTTTCAAATAATCCTTAAACCGCCCCTTGCCCTCAAAATATGCACGAAACAACTAGGCTTCAAAATGAAGAGTCCAACGCTTTGTTGGAGTTGAGCGAAGGCGCATCCTGGGCACGGTACAAATCAAGCAGACCGGCCTCGGACAAGACTCGCTCGCGTTGAGGGCACTCGGGCTCACATGCCTGCCCTCATTCGCCATAGGAAGACACTGATTAGACTGTTTCATTAGGAGCAAGGACACCCCCGCCCCAAAAACCCGTGGCCGGGCTGAAAGCGACAGTGATAACTGCTCATAGTCACAGGGTCGCCTGTTACAGGATTGGCCATGCCAACGGTGGGTAGGGTGCGAAGTGAGTTATGACCCGATCGCGTGACTCAAACCTTCAGCCGTGCCGCCTCTGCGACCTCCATGTCCTTAGCCATTTTTTTACCCAATTCCACACCCCATTGATCGAAGGCATGAATACCCCAGATGGCAGCCTGGCAAAACACCTTGTGCTCATACAAAGCCATCAACCCCCCCATACTGCGCGGCGTCAATGCATCCACCCAAATCGTGGTACTGGGCACGTTACCAGGGTAGTTGCGGTGTGGCGCCAGACGCTGCACCTCGGCTTCGTCCATCCCACTGTCACGCAGGGCTTGCACCGTTTCTTCCGGACTGCGTCCAATGGCCAAGGCTTGGGCTTGCGCTTGCATATTGAGCAAGACCACACGGTGGTGTTCGGCAGCAAAGGGCAATGGACTGCGTTCGGTACGTAGGCCAATGAAGTCCATCGGCACCAAGTGCTGGCCTTGATGAATCAGTTGAAAGTACGCGTGTTGGCCGTCAATGCCCAAACCACCCCAAAGTACAGGGGCGGTAGCCACCTCCACCTGACTGCCGTCGATGTGTGTGCGTTTGCCGTTGGACTCCATATCCATCTGCTGCAAGAAAGAAGCGAACTTGCCCAGGGGCGAGGCGTAGGGCGCGATATTGTGCGTGGTCGCACCCAAAAAATTGCGGTTCCATACGCCCAATAAAGCCATCAGCAGTGGCAGGTTTTGGTCTTTGGGGGCCGACATGAAATGCTCGTCCATGGCCCGTGCGCCCAGCAGCATGTCTTGAAACGCAAACGCACCAATCGCGATGGCCAAAGGCAAGCCAATGGCCGACCACACCGAGTAACGCCCGCCCACCCAGTCCCAAAACCCGAAGGTGTGCTCCGGCGTAAAGCCTTGCGCTTGAGAAATTTCAGGGTTGGCCGTGACCGCAATCAGGTGCTGATGCAGTTGACCCTCGGGGCAACCGGCGTCCAGCAACCAGCGTTTGGCCGAGGTGGCCAAGGTCACGGTTTCTTGCGTGGTGAAGGTCTTGCTTTGCACCACAAACGCGGTGCGCGCGGGGTTGAGCGTGGCCAAGGTGGTGTACAGACTCCAGGCATCCACGTTGGAGACATAGTGCACGCGCACCTTGTTCTTAAAGCTCTCCCGCGTCAGGTGGCCCAGGGCTTCGGTCGTCATGCGCGGGCCGAGGTCGGAGCCGCCTATGCCCAGGTTCACCACGTCGGTGATGGATTCGTTCGCGTGCCCTTTGAGCTGGCCCTCGCGCACTTTTTCGGCAAACATGCACACGCGCAACAACTCGTGGCCCACTTGCTTGGAGATGCTCGCACCCCAGGGCGGATTGGGTACATGGCTGCCGCGCAGGGCCACATGCAGTACCGCGCGCTGCTCGGTGGTGTTGATGACGTCACCGCGAAACATGGCCTGCGCCTGCTCCATGACCTGGGACTCATCGGCCAAAGCCAGGAGCTGCTGCAACACGTCGTCTGTGACACGCTGACGGGAGTAATCGATGCTGATGCCTGCACCGCTGGCTTGCCATTGTTCAATACGTTTCGGATTTTTCAGCAACTCACGCAAATGCGGTTGTTCGCTTTGTGACAAAGCTTGAAGCGCTTTCCAGGCCTGACGATGTTGAGGTTTAACGAAGGATTTCATGGCTCAATTATTGTTTGCAATGGCGCTGGCTTCGCGCGCCAAACGTGTGATCTCCGACCAGTGCCCTTTTTCAAGCACCTCCACCGGCGTCAACCAGGAGCCACCCACCATGGCCACGTTGGGCTGCTTCAGGAACTCGCCCATATTGGCCAGCGACACACCGCCCGTGGGGCAAAACTGCATATCGCCCAGAGGGCCACTCAAAGCCTTGAGCATCGCCAGACCACCGGCTTGGGCAGCGGGGAACAGTTTGACCAAGGAGAAGCCATAGTCGCGCGCAGCCATTACTTCACCCGGTGTCATCACGCCCGGCATGAAGGGCAACTGGCACGCCATGGCAGCCTGCACCAGGGCAGCGCTCAGTCCGGGCGAAAGCGCAAAGCGCGCACCTGCCGCCTGCACTTGCGCCATCTCCTGCGCTCGCGTCACCGTGCCTGCGCCCACCTGCATCTGTGGCACATGCTTGGCCACGGCCTCAATGGCAGGCAGCCCAGCTTTGTGCCGCAGGGTGATTTCCATCACATCGATGCCGCCTTCCAGCAGGGCATGCGCCATCGGCACGGCTTGATCGGGATGCGTGATGACGATCACGGGAACCACGCGAGATTTGAACGCGGGGCGAGAGAATGTGGGGTGAAGACTGGTGGTCATGGATAAGGGTGTTGGCAGTGGGCTTGTATCCCGTGTTCAAAAATCAAAGGTGTGACAAAAGTGGCGAAGCGCCTTCTTCCGCGTGCGCCGCGTTAGTGCGAAACAGTGCGAAGAGGTCACGCCCGGTACCGCGCTGGTAGGCGCTGAGATCAGAGTCAGGGGCCACGCGCGCGGCCAGCTCGGTCTCGCTCACTTCCAGCGTGAGTTGGTGCTGGTCACAGTCGAGCGTGATCATGTCGCCGTTTTGCACCTTGCCAATCATGCCGCCGTTGACCGCCTCCGGGCTCACATGAATAGCCGCAGGCACTTTGCCTGAGGCCCCCGACATGCGGCCATCGGTCACCAGTGCCACCTTGAAGCCTTTGTCTTGCAACACCCCCAGCAAGGGCGTGAGCTTGTGCAGCTCGGGCATGCCATTGGCTTGCGGGCCCTGGTTGCGAACCACGGCGACAAAGTCGCGCTCCAGTTGACCGTCTTTGAACAGTTGGGCCAGTTCTTTTTGATCGGTCACCACCACCGCAGCAGCACGCACCTTGCGGTGTTCAGGCTTGACCGCCGACACCTTGATCACGGCGCGACCCAGATTGCCCTGGAGCAATCGCAGCCCGCCATCGGCACTGAAAGGGTGACTTACAGGGCGCAGCACGGCTTCATCGGCCAAATGCGCGGGCACGGGCCGCCAATCGAGTTGTCCGTGATTGAGCCAGGGCTCCACGGTGTAGCGGTGCAGGCCGTGTCCCATGACGGTATGCACGTCCTCGTGCAACAAGCCCGAGCCCAACAATTGCTGAATCAAAAACCCCATGCCGCCCGCCGCTTGAAAGTGATTTACATCGGCGCTGCCATTGGGGTAAATGCGAGCCAGCAGAGGCACACTGCCTGACAGGTCAGAGAAATCATCCCAGTTGACCATCAGCCCAGCGGCACGCGCCATCGCGATCAGGTGCATGGTGTGGTTGGTCGATCCCCCGGTGGCCAGCAGACCAACGATGCCGTTGACGATGACTTTGGCGTCAACTTGATGGCCGATGCCCACAACACCCTGAGCGTCGTTCTGACCTTTTGACAAAGCTACTGCCCGCTGCACCGCAGCAAGCGTGAGCGCCTCACGCAAGGGCGTGCCGGGGTTCACGAACGATGAGCCCGGCAGGTGCATACCCATGATCTCCATCAACATCTGATTGGAATTGGCCGTGCCGTAAAAGGTGCAAGTCCCCGCGCCGTGGTAGGCCGCCTGCTCCGCAGCGAGCAGGGTCTCGCGGCTAACCAGGCCTTGGGCATATTGCTGGCGAACTATGGATTTTTCGTCATTCGACAAACCCGAGGTCATGGGACCGGCCGGCACAAACACCGCAGGCAAATGGCCAAACTGCAAGGCACCCATGAACAGGCCAGGCACGATCTTGTCGCACACCCCCAGAAACAGTGCAGCGTCAAACACGTTGTGCGACAGACCCACCGCCGTCGCCAAGGCAATCACGTCGCGCGAAAACAACGACAACTCCATGCCATCCTCACCCTGCGTCACACCATCGCACATGGCGGGAACACCACCTGCCACCTGCGCGGTGGCCCCCGCAGCGCGGGCGGCAGCGCGAATGCGCTCGGGATAGTGCTCGTAGGGCTGGTGCGCCGATAGCATGTCGTTGTAGGCGGTGATGATGCCCACATTGGGCTGACGCTCCTGACGCAGCACCAGCTTGTCGTTGGCAGGCATGGCCGCGTACGCATGAGCCGCGTTGGCGCAACCCATACCGCCCCGGTAAGGGCCGGGTTTTTTAGCGCGCGCCACAACGTCGAGGTAAGCCGAACGGGACACAGCACTGCGCTGTTCAATGCGGGCCGTGACGGCTGCCACCGTGGCGTGTAGATTGACCTTGGGGGTCATGAGGTTCGGTGAGGTCATTCGTTAAGCCAAAGGGCCACCGGAGTTTGGGTTTGATGCAACACATGCGAGATCGGGTATAGGTTGCTGATGCTTAAACGCGCCAGGCGCAGCGTGGCCAATTTATCGGCACCACTGAGCGGCAGCACGATATGCCGAGCGCTCAAGAGTTGCGCCAAAGTTTGTGTCACACGCGCATAGGGCGCATTGGCCGGTGGCTCGGGCAGCTCGATGGCCACACAGGCTTCTCGGTTGTTCAAGTCCAGTGCCTCCACCAAATTCGGCGCTTGTGGGAACAAGGACGCGGTGTGCCCATCAGTCCCCATGCCCAGTACCAGCACATCGACTCGGCCCGCCGCTTGGAGGGCGAGACTGGCGGTTTGAGCCAGGATGAAAGGGGGAGGCAAAGGCTCACTTGTCTGCGCTACCATCGGCACGAATTGGGCCGCGCTGGCGCGGTCTTGCAACAGATGCTGAAGCACCAGACGCGCATTGCTGTCAGGGTGGGTGCAGGGCACACAGCGCTCATCTGTCAGGGTCACGCGCACGCGCGACCAGTCAATGGGCTGCACCCGCAGCGCTTCAAACAAAGCGATGGGCGACTTGCCACCAGACACGCACAACACAGCGCCACCCCGGACTTCAATCGCTGCGGCCAAACGCTGTGCAATGTCTTTCGCCACTGAGAAGCTAGGCACGCTCAAGCCTCCTCAAACCACAACAGGTTTTCACGAGCCATCAGCGCCGATGAGGCCGCAGGCCCCCAACTGCCCGCCGAGTAGTCACGCGGTTTGTCATCTAATGCGGCCCAGCCGTTCAAAATAGGCTCCACCCACGTCCAGGCCGCCTCCAACTCGTCGCGCCGCATGAAGTGCGTCAAGCGGCCCTTGATGACGTCCATCAACAAACGCTCATACGCCTCGGCGCGGCGTTTGTCGGACGATTGTTGCAAGTCCAGGCCCAGCTTGACCGGGTGCAAGTTCATGCCGGAGCCCGGCTCCTTGACCATCATCTGCAAATGGATGGACTCTTCAGGCTGCAAGCTGATGATGAGGCGATTGGGCTCGTGGTTGGGCGTTGCGCCAAAGATGGAAAACGGCTGATCAGCAAATTCAATGATGATTTCAGACTGGCGTTTTTGCATGCGCTTGCCGGTTCGCAAGAAGAAGGGCACGTTGGCCCAACGCGCGTTGTTGATGTTGGCGCGCAAGGCCACAAAAGTTTCGGTGCGGCTGCTGGCAGGCACGTTGTCTTCCTCCTTGTAGCCCTTGACGGCAGCGCCTTCTGATGCGCCTGCCGTGTACTGCCCGCGCACCGTGTCACGCTTGATGTCGGCCAAATCCATCTTGCGAAGTGAGCGCAAGACCTTGAGTTTTTCATCGCGCACATCGTCGGCACCGAAAGAGATGGGCGACTCCATGGCCACGATGCACAGTAGTTGCAAAAGGTGGTTTTGCACCATGTCACGCAGGGCCCCCGCCCCGTCGTAAAACCCAGCACGGCTGCCCACGCCCACGGCCTCGGCCACCGTGATTTGCACGCTCTTGATGTAGGGTGCACGCCACAGAGGCTCAAAAATGGCATTTCCAAAACGCAGGACCATCAGGTTTTGCACCGTCTCTTTGCCTAGGTAATGGTCAATGCGGTAGATCTGCTGCTCGTCAAAATACCGAGCCACCTCGGTGTTGATAGCACGCGCCGACGCCAGATCCGTGCCCAGCGGTTTTTCCAGCACCACGCGGGCGTGGGCGTCGATCAAACCTGCGGCTGAGAGCTGTTCGCAAATCTGCGTGAACAAGCCCGGTGCGGTAGCCAAGTAAAACACCCGCAGCGCGGGGGCTTGGCACAGCGTTTTGAGTTGCGCGTAGTCACTGGCTTGCGTGACGTCCATGCTCACATAATGCAGCCGCTGCAAAAAGATGCGCCACTCATCGGCATTGAATGCACTCGCTTCGATGAAGGCGGGCGACTGCTTGTCAATGAAAGTCAGGTACTCATCACGCGTCCATTTTTGTCGGCCCACGGCAATGATGCGCGTATCCGCCTCCAGCCGGGTGTGCAAATGTGCCATATAAAGCGCGGGCAACAGCTTGCGAAATGACAAGTCACCCGCACCACCAAAGATGACGATGTCAACGGCCTCGGTCTGGGAAGAATTGTTACTCATCACTATGCCAGTTTTGAAAAAATCAATCCACAAATTGCTCAGAGCCCACGATCCCCAACTTGGTCAAACCGATGCGCTGCGCAGACGCCAGCACCCCGGCCACCACATCGTACTTTGCCTTGCCATTGGACTTGATGTGCAACTCAGGCTGGGGCTGCATCGCATGGGCTTGCATCAGATGAGCGTCTAGGTCGGAGCGACTTTGCAAGGGTTGGCCATTCCAATTCACCACACCACTTGCATCCACCTCGATTTTGATCACCACGGGGTCCACACGTTTGAGGGGTAGCGCACTGACAGGCATGTCCAGGTTCACCGAATGCAATTGCGCCGGGATGGTGATGATCAACATGATCAACAGCACCAGCATCACGTCAATCAAGGGCGTTGTGTTGATGTCCATCATCAACTCAGGCTCGTTGCTGGTGTGGCCTGATCCCACATTCATTCCCATATCGGCTCCTTAATTGGCGTTGGGTTCGGTGATGAAGCCCACCTTGGTGATGCCCGCACGTTGCACCGCGTACAACACACGCCCGACCGATTCAAAATCACTCTTCGCGTCCCCGCGAATTTGCACTTCAGGCTGCGGGTTTTTCACCGAAAACTTCTTGAGCCTGTTGCTCAAATCAGCCGTGTTTTTCATCGGCGTGTCGTACAAAAATATCTTGCCTGCCGCGTTCACCGAGATGATCACGTTCTCAGGCTTGGTTTCGCGGACCAGGTTTTTCTCAATCGGCAGATTCACCTTGACCGAGGTCGTGACCACCGGGATGGTGATCAGGAAAATGATCAGCAGCACCAGCATCACATCCACCAAAGGGGTGGTGTTGATCTGGCCGATGATCTCGTCACCCGCGTCTGCGCCTACGTTCATGACCATGGTAGTGGCTCGTTGTGGGGGTAGGCTTTATTTCTTCGCGGAGGCCAGCAGCACCGAGTGCAAATCTGATCCAAACGCATTAACTGCATCCATGCTGGCCTTGTTACGGCGCACCATCCAGTTATAGCCCAGCACCGCAGGCACCGCCACCGCCAAGCCAATGGCCGTCATGATCAGCGACTCGCCCACCGGGCCCGCCACTTTGTCGATGCTGGCTTGACCCGACATGCCGATTTTGACCAGCGCGTTGTAGATGCCCCAAACCGTGCCGAACAAACCCACAAACGGTGCGGTGGAGCCCACGGTGGCCAGAACGGCCAAGCCATCTTGCATCCGGCTTTGCACATTGCCAATGGCACGCTGAATGCTCATGGTGACCCAGGTGTTGAAGTCCACCGCACCCAACATACCGTCGTGCTTGCTGGCGCCTTCCAAACCCTTTTCGGCGATGAAGCGAAACGGGCTGGCTGCGTCCAGCGCATCTGCCCCCTGGCGTACGCTGGCCGCGTTCCAAAAACTGCTCTGCGCGGCCACGGCGAAGCGTGCGACTTTGGATTGCTCAATGAATTTGGTGATGATCACGTACCAGCTGCCCATGCTCATGATGACGAGAATCATCAACGTGCCCTTGGCCACGAGGTCACCCTGCGCCCACAGCGCCTTCAAACCATAAGGGTTCTCGCCCGCGTGCACCTCAAAAGTCTGAGATGGCGCAATCGCAATCACATCCGCTTGCGTAGATGTCGAACTCGGGGAAACGGGCGTTTGAGCTAAAGCACTGCCCTGCATGCTTACAAAAAGACACAGGGTCAGACTCACACTGGCTGCGAAAAATTGAATGGTTTTGAACATACTGAATCAGCTCCTCATCGATAATTATTTAATAAATTCTCGGCTCTACAACGGTACAACAAAAGCGTTGACGTGAAGGCTTGTGCTTCACACGCTCACTCCAAGCGCCAGGTGTATTTCATGCTGGCCCAACTCTGATCTGGCTTCCCATCTACCGTGCCGGGCTTGAACTGGCATTTAGACAAAGCGGCACGGGCCGCCTCGTCCAAGCGGCCATAGCCTGAAGTTTTCTCCACCTCAGACCGCACCACCAAGCCGTCCACACCCACCAAAAATTTAAGTTGCACCGTTCCCTCTTCCTCCAGACGCCGTGAAGCGCTGGGGTACTGCGGTTTTTGGCAGTTGGCCACTGCATTGATCACCGCAGGAATCCGCAGAACTGGGGGCGGTGGTGCCTGCGCTTGCGGCGCAGGGGCTGATGGCGCTGCAGGCGGCAAGGGCGGCGTGCTCACCGCGCTGATGGCGGCATTTGAAACCGGTGCCGTCACGACCGGCACATCCACCGGCGGCACATAGGCGGGTGGGGTCGGCTGTTGAGACGGGGGCGGTGTCTTCAGCTTGGGCGGCGGCACCGTGGGTGGCGGTAGCAGCTCGGGCTTGACCTCTGCAATTAGATTGACTTCGACCGGGGGTCGCACGGCTTTGACCAGGGTTCGCGTCAAGCCCGAGTTGACCGCCCAAAAAATCAGTGCATGCAATAACACGACCAAAATAAAACCCACCACGTGCTTGCTGGGGGCTCTGTTGCGAGTGGCGTAATCAATCATGGTTCATGCCCCGCGCATACCAATGGCCACAACGCACAACACGACACTGCACTTCAATTCAGGCCGTGCCGCCCACCGTCAGCCCATCAATGCGCAGCGTAGGCTGACCCACACCCACCGGCACGCTCTGGCCCTCTTTGCCACAGGTGCCCACGCCACTGTCGAGCTTCATATCGTTGCCGATCATGCTGACGTGCTTGAGACACTCCGGCCCGCTGCCCACCAGCGTGGCGCCTTTGACCGGGTAGAGAATCTTGCCGTTTTCCACCCAAAACGCTTCGCTGGCGGAGAACACAAACTTGCCGCTGGTGATGTCCACCTGGCCGCCGCCAAAGTTGCTGGCGTAAAGGCCTTTTTTGATGCTGGCAATGATCTCCTGCGGCGGCATGGTTCCGCCCAGCATGTAGGTGTTGGTCATGCGCGGCATGGGCACGTTGGCGTAGCTCTCGCGTCGTCCATTGCCCGTGGGTTTGACGCCCATCAGGCGCGCGTTCATGCTGTCTTGGATGTAGCCCTTGAGAATGCCGTCTTCAATCAGCACATTGCGCTGGCTGGCGTTGCCCTCGTCGTCCACGTTGAGCGAGCCGCGCCGGTCGGCGATCGTGCCGTCGTCCAGCACCGTCACGCCCTTGGCCGCCACGCGCTGGCCAATGCGCCCGGCAAAGGCGCTGGAGCCCTTGCGGTTGAAGTCCCCCTCCAGCCCGTGGCCAATGGCCTCGTGCAGCAAGATACCCGGCCAGCCCGCGCCCAGCACCACGGTCATCTCGCCGGCGGGGGCCGGGCGTGCCTCCAGATTGGTCAAAGCGGCGTTGACGGCCTCGTCCACATACTGCTGGATGATGGCGTCGTCAAAATAAGCCAGGCCAAAGCGCCCACCGCCGCCTGCGGAGCCCACCTCACGCCGCATTTTGCCGCCCACCACTTGCTCGGCAATCACGGTCAGACTCAAGCGCACCAGGGGGCGCACATCGGCCGCCAGTGTGCCGTCGGCCCGCGCAATCAGCACCACGTCGTACTCGCTGGCCAGCCCGGCCATGACCTGCGCCACGCGCGGGTCTTTGGCGCGCGCACGTTGCTCAACTTTTTCCAGAAGGGCGATTTTGGTGGCGCTGTCCAGTGTGCTGATGGGGTCAACGCCGGCATACAAGGACCGAGAGAGTGCTATTTTTTTAGTAGCTATTCGTGCACGTTTTGATTGGTCTGCAACCGAAATGGTGCGCACGGTGCGGGCGGCGTCCAGCAGCGAGGCCCAGGAGATGTCATCCGAATAGGCAAAGGCCGTTTTCTCGCCGCTCACGGCCCGCACGCCCACGCCCTGGTCGATGCTGAAGGAGCCGGTTTTGACAATGCCTTCCTCCAAGCTCCAGCCTTCGCTGCGGGTGTACTGAAAGTACAGATCGGCCTCATCGACCTGATGAGCCTGAATCTCGGCCAGGGCACGGCGCAAGTGCGATTCGTCCAGGCCAAAGGGGGTGAGGAGCAAGTCTTTGGCAATGGCCAAACGTTCGAGGGTGGGTTCGCGTGAAATCATGGGTTATTTTAGGCTCAACCATTGCAACAGGGCCGCGTCATCCAAGGCCGCCATGCCGCCCGCGCTGGCTTGCGCAAACACGTCACGCGCTGCCGCGCCCAAGGGCCCCTCAAAGCCGACGGCCTGCGCGGCTTGAATCGCCAGTCGCGTGTCTTTCTCCAGCAAGGTCATGTGGGCGCGCGGGGCCAAGTCCCCCACTATGGCGCGTCGCATGCGCTCCGAGCCAATCCAGCTCTGGCCACTGGAGCGCTCGATCACATCCAGCGTGGCCGCCAAGTCAAGCCCCATCGCGCGGGCCAGCGCCAGCACTTCGGCCGCACCCACCAGGTTAATACCCGCCGCCAGGTTGTTAACCAGCTTGGTGCGTGCGCCGTCCCCCACCCGTGCGCTGATGCGAAACACTTGATTGGACAACGCTGACAACAGCGGCGTCATGCGCATGACCACATCATCTTCACCCGCCACCATCAAGCTCATAGAGCCCTCACGCGCCCGCACCGGGCCACCGGACATGGGCGCGTCCAGCACCGCAATGCCGCGCTCGGCCAGCCGCTGGGCGAACGATTCCACGTCTTGCGGAGCCAGCGTGGGGCACAGCAGAACGACTTGCCCCGGCTGCATCACGCTGGCCAGACCCTGCGTACCAAACAGCACGTCTTCGCACTGTGCTGCGTCCACCACGCAAACAATGATTGCTACTGAATTGATAGCTGCTTGTGCTTCATTTTGTTGGGCTACAGCCCCAAATGGCACTAAATCCTGAACTTTGGAGGTCTCTATATCACAGACCTGAACCGCCCAACCCCGCGCCAGCAAATTCAACGCCATCGCCCCGCCCATGTTGCCTACGCCGACGATAGCGACGGGAAAGACGCTGCGATTCGGGCTCACGATTGCACCAAACGCTTGGAACGCGCAATCGACATCAAAATCCCAAGTCCCATGCCCAGCGTCACCATGGCGGTGCCACCGTAGCTGATGAAAGGCAGGGGCACGCCCACCACCGGCAAAATGCCACTGACCATGCCCATGTTGACGAAGGCATA